>JBAXVO010000200.1:0-6240 GCA_037129355.1 Deltaproteobacteria bacterium
CCCGCCAAGGGGAAGCAGGCGGCGAAGGGGAAGCGCGGCTAGGATCCGCGGATGGCAGGAACGCAGGAGGACCGCGCGCGGATCCGCGAGCTGTCCCGGGATCGCTTCGATCGGATGAAGGACGCGGTGCGCCGCACCGGGGGCGCGCTGGTGGCGTTCTCGGGTGGCGTCGACTCCACGCTCGTGCTCGCCGTGGCCCACGAGGTCCTGGGCGACCGGGCCGTGGCGCTCACCTCCCACTCGCCCAGCGTGCCCCAGGCCGAGCGGGAGGAGGCGCGCGCGCTCGCGGTCCGCATCGGCGCACGCCACCTCGAGGTGGAGAGCCGCGAGGGGGAGGACCCGCGCTACCGGGAAAACACCACCGAGCGCTGCTACTTCTGCAAGAGCGAGCTCTACCGGATCTGCGACGACGCGAGCGCCCGGCTCGGGCTCGGCGCGGTGCTCGACGGGTTCAACGCCGACGACCGGGGCGACCACCGCCCGGGCCACCGCGCCGCGGGGGAGCACCGGGTGCTCTCTCCCCTCGCCGACGCGGGGCTCACCAAGGACGAGGTGCGGGCCTGGAGCGAGGCCTACGGGCTCCCGACCTGGGACAAGCCGCAGATGGCCTGCCTCGCCTCCCGCATCCCCTACGGCACGCCGGTGACCCCGGAGCGGCTGGCGCGCATCGAGGCGGCCGAGGCGGGCGTGAGGGCGGTGGGGCTCCGGCAGTTCCGGGTCCGGGACCACGGGACGATCGGCAGGGTGGAAGTTGCCGCGGACGAGATGGAACTCGCCTTCGCCCGGCGGGAGGAGGTCGCGCGCGCCCTCCGGGCCGCGGGATTCGCGCTCGCCGCGCTCGATCTGGAGCCGTTCCGGACCGGCCGGATGAACGAGGTGGATTTTCGGAATTCTGCCAATTGAGGTTTTTTTGACTTCGGTATATCGGGTGGTAGCGTGTAGGCAAACGTAGTCACAGGGAGGCACAAGCCTACATGCGACCCATCGAGATGACCCGACCGACGATGAACCAGATGCCCCTCATGGGGGCCTCCGCCACCCGCCTCGAGCCGATGCTGGTCCGGCTCCCGCCGGAGCTGGCCGCCCGGCTTCGCCGCCTGGCGCGCGCCACGCGCATCCGCCAGTCCGACTACCTGCGCGAGGCGGTCTCGGACCTGCTCGCCAAGTACGGTGACACCTCCCCCGTCCGGGAGTCGGCCTCACCCTGAGCAGGCAGGGACACCGGAGGGGTAGCTCACCAGGACGAGGGTGAGCCCCCACGCCGGCGCCCGGACGCCCCGATACCTGCCGCGGTCGCGGAGGATCTCCGCGACCCGTGTCACCGGGGCGAGACCGAGGCCGACGGCGACCACGGTGCCGACCATGTTCCGGACCTGGGCGCGGAGGAACCCGCGCCCCTCGAGTTCGATCGTCCAGAGCGGGGCCCAGGTGGCCCGCTCGACCTGGGCCCGGAGCAGGGTGCGGACCGTGCCGCGCTGCTCCCCCGGCCGCGCGAACCCCTCGAAGTCGTGCTCGCCCACCGCGTCGGAGAGCGCAGCCGACATGGCGTCGAGGTCCAGTTCCCTCGCCGGAATCCCCGGGAATCCCCGCTCGTCGGGGAGGACCCAGACCCGCCCCTCGAACCCCTCCGGCGGCGGCGCCCCCACCGCGTAGACGTAGGTCCGCGAGGTCGCGCTCGCCCGGGCGTGGAACGAGGGATCGGTCCGCCAGGCCGCGAGGCAGGTGAGGGCGGCCGGCGTCTCCCGGTTCACCGCCGCGCGAAGCTCGCCCGGGTCCACCTCGGCCCGGGCCGCGAAGCTGACCACCTGCGCGAGGGCGTGGACCCCGGCGTCGGTGCGCGCCGCCACCTCGAGCCGGGGGGCGAGGCCGAGCGGCGCGAGCGCCCGCAGGAGCGCTTCCTCGACGGTGGGCATCCCGGGCTGGCGCTGGAAGCCCCGGAACGCCCCGCCGTCGTAGGCGATCCGCATCGCGTACCGTCGCCTCTCCACGCCGTGCTACGTTCGCACGCCCGCGTCCGGGGCGCCATCGCGCCCGGCCCGGGAGCGAGGAGTCGACCGCCGTGGGAACCGGAGCCGTCACCAGGCTGGATGCGCGGATCGGCGAGCTGCCGGAGGGTTCGCTCCGCCGCAAGGTCCTGGAGAGCGCGCGTCGCTTCAAGGCCTCCTGGGTCGACCTGGGGCGGATGCTCGCCCAGGTCCGCCGGGAGGGAACCTGGCAGGAATGGGGCTGGTCGAGCTTCGAGGAGTACTGCACGAAGGAGCTCTTCCTGCGCCGGGCCACCGCCGAGAAGCTGGCGATGTCCTACGGTTTCCTGGAGCGGCACGAGCCGGAGCTCGCGAAGTCGAAGGAACTCCGCTCGGTGCCGCCGTTCGAGGTGATCGAGGTCCTGTCCCGGGCCGAGGCCGCCGGCCGGATGGACCGCTCGGCCTGGGGCGACATGCGCGGCGACGTGCTCGACGGCGAGGCCGGAAAGGCCGAGGTGAGCCGGAAGATCGCCGAGCGCTTCGGGCCGGCCCCGAAGCCGCCGCCGCCCGCCGCCGAGGAGCGGCTGGCCCGGATCGCCGGGCTCGCCCGGAGGCTCGCCGAGGCCTGCGACGGGGAGCGGGAAGTCCCGGCGCCCCTGCGCCGAACCGCACGCGACCTGGCCGATGCGCTCGACCGGCTGGCCGGGGAGTAGGGAGCGGGCGCACCTTCGCCCCGGGCCGGCTCACGACGCGGCGCGACGTCCGCCGCCGGATTAGAAACTTACCGAGGTGGGCTTCCTTGGGGAGGCCCCGTCTCTGGTGTAGCATCCACGGCGAGGGCCGATTGAGCCGGAAAGACCCACATCACGGGAGCCTGAGTTGCTCCTTCTGCGGCAAGGGGCAGCGGGACGTCCGCAAGCTCATCGCCGGCCCCACCGTCTACATCTGCGACGAGTGCATCCGGCTGTGCAACGACATCATCGCCGAGGAGGGGGACCGCGAAGAGGGTCGCCCGCCGGTCTCGCTCCCCACCCCCGCCGAGGTGAAGGCCTTCCTCGACGACTACGTGGTCGGCCAGGACCGCGCCAAGAAGGTGCTCGCGGTCGCCGTCTACAACCACTACAAGCGCATCCACGCCCGCAAGAGCCCCCGCGGCCAGCGCCCCGGGGCCGGGCGCGGCGTCGACGAGGTCGAGCTCCAGAAGTCCAACATCCTGCTCATCGGCCCCACCGGCGCGGGCAAGACGCTGCTCGCCCAGTCGCTGGCCCGCTTCCTCAACGTCCCCTTCACCATCGCCGATGCCACCAGCCTCACCGAGGCCGGCTACGTGGGCGAGGACGTCGAGAACATCATCCAGAACCTGCTCCACAACGCCGACTACGACGTGGAGAAGGCCTCCCGGGGCATCGTCTACATCGACGAGATCGACAAGATCGCCCGCAAGGGGGACTCGCCGTCCGCCACCCGCGACGTGGGCGGGGAAGGGGTGCAGCAGGCGCTCCTCAAGGTGGTCGAGGGCACCCGGGCCAACGTCACCCCGCGCGGCGGCAAGAAGTACAACCAGCAGGAGTCGATCCAGGTCGACACCTCCAACATCCTCTTCATCGTCGGCGGCGCCTTCTGCGGCATCGAGCAGGCCATCCGCCGGCGCGTGGGCGTGAAGGGGCTCGGCTTCGGGGCCAAGATCGAGAAGCGGGAGGAGGCCTCGCTCGGCGAGCTGCTCGCCCACATCGAGCCGCAGGACCTGGTGAAGTTCGGGATGATCCCCGAGTTCGTGGGTCGCATCCCCATCATCGCCACGCTCTCCGAGCTCACCGAGGACGACCTCGTCACCATCCTCACGCAGCCGAAGAACGCGCTCGTGAAGCAGTACCAGAAGCTCTTCGACCTCGAGAAGGTGAAGCTCTCCTTCACCCGCGAGGCGCTGCGGGCCACCGCGCGCGAGGCGATGCGGCGCAAGTCCGGCGCCCGCGGCCTGCGGTCGATCCTCGAGCAGTCGATGCTCGACATCATGTACGACGTGCCGTACCGGGAGGGCGTGAAGGAGTGCAAGATCACCGATGGGGTGATCCTGCGCCGCGAGCCGCCGCTCCTCTCCTTCGAGAAGGAGAAGAAGTCGGCGTGACGCTTCCCCCCGCCGGAGGGTTCACCTCCCCGGCGACCAGGTCGACAGGTACGCCTCGAGCGCCGCCGCGTCACGCTGCCTGACCAGGGCGCGAAGCTCGATCCTTGCGCTCACCTGGCCCGCCGCCGCCGCACCGTCCGGGCCGACGCGCGTCTGCTGGTCCTCCAGGAGGCGCCTCGCCCAGGAGGAGTCGTTGAAGCGCCACGCGGCCGCCGGCAGCAGCCAGGCGCGATCGCCTTCCCCCGTCATCCGGGCCAGATCGCCCCAGTGCTCCAGCGTGAACGCGTAGGCGAGCGCTCCGTTCTCCGAGAACAGCCCCACCAGAAGTGGGATGTCGGACGAGACATTCGGGGGAAGGTCGCCCGACAGCGACAGATCGAGGAATGCCCGGGCGCGATCGGGGTCCCGATTGCCCGCCAGGGCGATGGCGTACGTCTTGCGTTCCTCCTCTCCGCTGGATGATCGGAGAAGCCCGACCAGGACGTCGAATCGCGCGCGATCGGCCTGGAAACCAGCCGCACGGACGACCGAGGACCGGATCGACGGGGGCAGTGGAGAGGTCCCGGCGACGTCGGCGTCGAAGAGGCGCCCGGCCGTCTCCACGACGGCCGGGTCGCCGAAGAAGGCCAGCGCCACGATGAGGTCCTGGCGCAGACGGACGCTCTCCGTGCCCTCGCCCGGAGCCGGCTTCCAGCCGAGGTCCGCCAGCGCGGGAGCGAGGAGTGCACGGGCAGCCGAGCGGACGCCGGCCTGTGCCGGAGTCCCCGCCAGCGCGACGTCCAGGTAGTCCAGGGCCATGAACGACAGGGCGAAGAGCTTGGTCCGGCTCTCGTCACGGACCGTGGGCAGGGCGGCGAGCAGCGAGAAGTAGGCCTCCATGGGGACGCGGCCGGCCTGTGCCAGCGCAAAGGTGTCGCCGAGGAGCGCCGCGCGAGCGGGTGGGGAGAGGGAGGCGAAGGCGTCGGCCAGGCGCCGGAGATCCGGCGTCGCGTACTCGACCCGGTAGAAGCCGAGGCCGCCCGCATTGGCCAGGAGGGGCGCCTGCGAGCAGCCGGGCAGGACGATCGACTTCTCGTGCGCGTCGAGGACGAACGTGCGCCGGTCCTTGCCGCGGGAGAGCCGGATCGGGATCTTCCACACGTGCGGCGGCAGCGCCCCCGTGCCCAGCGAGAATCGCCGCTGCTTCAGGTCGACGCGGGTCCGGCCGGCGATGCACCGGGAACTCACCTCGACGACGGGAAACCCGTCCTGGTCCGTCCAGGTCGCCGCTACCGTCGCCACGTCCTTGCCTGCCGCCTTCGACAGGTGGTGCCAGAGATCGCCGGCCGTGGCGTTCGACAGGCGCCTCTCCCGCATGTAGGAGGCGAGGCCGCGCCGGAACGCATCCGGGCCGATCCACTGCTCCAGCATCGAAAGGACGGCGCCACCCTTCGTGTAGGTGACGTCGTCGAAGACGTCGCTCACGCTCGACTCCCGGACCGGCCCGGAGCGAATGGGCCGGGTGGACGTTCCGGCGTCCCGCTCCATGACCCGCTCCATCGCGATGCGCCCCTCCAGGTCGGTGCGCCACTCCGGGTGAAAACGGGCCGCCGCCTTGTACTTCATCCAGGTGGCGAAGGCCTCGTTCAGCCAGATCTCCTCCCACGACGCGGCCGTGACCAGGTTGCCGAACCACTGGTGTGCGATCTCGTGGGCCACGACGGAGAAGATCGCGCGCCGGGTGGCGGGACTGCTGGTGGCGGGGTCGAAGAGGAGGATGTCCTCCGCGTAGGAGATGAGTCCCCAGTCCTCCATCCCGCCGTTCCGGACGGATGGCACCGCCAGCTGGTCCAGCTTCGGCAACGCGTACGGCACGCCGAAATAGGTGGAGTAGAACGGGATCACCTGCTTCGTGGTCTCCAGCGCGAACCGGCCCCGCTCCCGGCGCCCCTCGGTGGTGAGGATGCGGAGGGGAATCCCCGCCACCTCGCCCGGGAGCGACTCGAGCCGGCCGACCGCGACGGCCACGAGGTAGGTCGGCATCGGCGGGGTCGGGAGGAACCGATGGTTGACGACCTCGCCGTCCGGGGTCCTGCTGGAGAGCGGCATGTTGGAGACCGCCTCGTAGCCCGCCGGCGTCCGGACCGAGATCTCGAAGACGGCGCGGAACGA
>JBAXVO010000201.1:0-6227 GCA_037129355.1 Deltaproteobacteria bacterium
CGCACGGGGTGAGGATCGGCATCCACAACGACACGCCGTCGTCCGGCCCGAGCGCGATGTTCACCGTCTGGAGCGCGGTGAACCGGAAGACCTTCGGCGGCAGGACGCTGGGGCCCGAGCAGCGGATCGACCCCTATGCGGCCCTCCGGGGATTCACGACGAGTGCCGCCTACCAGTACCGGGAGGAATCGAGCAAGGGGACGATCGCTCCGGGGATGCTGGCCGACCTGGTGGAGCTGGACCGCAATCCCCTGAAGGTGGACCCGGACGACATCCGGAAGATCCAGGTCGTCCAGACCATCAAGCACGGCAAGCAGATCTACGTGCGGGGGGAGTGAGGGGAGCGCGGGTCCCGCCGCAGGCGAGTTGGACCCGTGGCGTTCGGGTTCGTAGAAAATATTCACGTATCGTCAAATACGTGCAAACCCATGCAAGCTTGAGCAAGAATTGTGCTGGATCCTTGCTGGACGGAACGGCGGCGGATGGCGAAGACGGCCGGTCTGCCAGTTCGCTGCTCTCGGTGCGGCAGGTGGCGAAGTTGCTGGGCGTGTGCCCGGCAACGGTCTACGCGCTCTGCGAGCAGAGGAGGTTGCCCCACTTCCGTGTTCTGAACGCCATTCGGATCGACCCCAAGGCCGTGAAGAGGTTCCTGTCCAGGGCGCGGCGTTGAGACCTCCGACGGTATCGTGTATACTGATACCACATGTACCCCAGGGAGACCCTCCAGGCCTTCGATCGGCTGCTCGCCCAGCGCGGACTGCGCCTGGACGCCATCCAGAAGTCGGCCCGCGAGTTTGCGATGGGCATCCGGGCGTCGGGCGGAGTCCTGGTCGACGAATGGCTGAACAACGGCCCCGCAACCCTGGTCGGCGACTTGCCCCCGGGCTGGCAGGGGAGGGTGCAGATGGTCTTCCGCGGGGCGGCCATCGAGCTTCACACCCTGGGACGGAGCGACTTACTGAAGGCCAAGGTCTTTGCCCTCTGCGATCGGGGCTTCGACCTCCCCGACTGCGTCGCCATGAATCCTACCGCCGACGAACTCGCCGATCTGTTGCCTTGGCTGGAGGTACGCGACCTTCATCCCGGGTGGCCAGACCACGTCCGGGCCACTGTCTCCGACCTCGCCAGGAGGCTCGGTCATGGGCTTTAGCCGAGCCGTCGCACCGGTCGGCCCCCCCGAGGCCGACACCCTGACCGAGGACATGGCCGGGATCGGGATGAACCTGGGAGGCCGAGGGAACCACCGGGCGAACATCGAGAACACGCTCTTCTTCGCTTCGGAGGAAGGAATGGACCGGGCCGACCTTCGGGTCCTGTCCGTCCTCGTGACCTGGCTCGCCATCCATGGAGCCAGGGTCAACGTCGACCGCCTTGCCAAGCTCATCGAAGCCGGTGGCTCGAAGCGAGTCCGGGCCTTCTGGGCGGCGGTCGGGCGTTGGCTCGCGAAGGACCGGCGGTACTCCCGCCTCATTCGCCTCCACACGGCCAAGCCCCTTGACCTGCTCGACGTGGGAACCGAGTTCCAGATCCGCCGCCACGGGGAGGACCGCCGGTTCGAAGGGACCGCTCTCCGCGTTCCGGGGAACGTGCTCCGCGACCGGCCGGCAGACGTCATGACGCCGGAGCTACTCGCGCGGCAGCATCGCGTCTACTCCTGGCGCATCGTCATTGGCCCAACCTTCCGGGCCGACATGTGGGCGGAGATGGAGGGCACGCCCGGCCTGAAGGCAGCCGAGATCGCCCGGAGGACCTACGGGTCGTTTGCCACCGCGTGGCAGGTGAAGCGGGACTGGTCCACCTGGGCGGGCAGGACCGGCAGGTGAGCGGCTTGCCCGGCTTGCAGGGGAGCGCTCGACAAACGGAGACTCTCGGAGGCGTTGTTCGAAAGGCACTTCAAGAAAGCCGCCTGAAGGTGGGGCGTGCCTTCTTCGCCTTCTTCCGGATCACCTTCCTCGGCTTCCGGACAGGGCGCGATGCCTTGGCCTCCATCTCGATTCCGAAGATCTCCCCCAGGTGCTCGTCGCCGATCGCTGCACCCGCCCGGTTCGCTGCCGCGAGCCCCTTCGCCCGTCCGGCGTCGGCGATCAGTTCGGCCCCATCCACCCCGCGTAGCGTGAAGAGGAGATCGGGTGTTTGGTCGAGCCGAGCACCCACGCCGTAGAGCACCGCCGCGAGGTGCTTGCAGAGCATGACGCCGTCCGGGCAGGAGCACGACATCCGGATCTCTCGCGTTCCGGGAAAGAGCCCCTTCTCCCGATGGCAGAGCACTGCCATGACCTCGGTGGAGAGCTTTCCCGTGAGGAGCTCGACGACGGTTCCGATCTGGCCCGCACACTCCTGCCGGGCCCGCTTCCAGCGCGCCGGGGCGAGGGGCTCGATGCGAACCAGTACGTCGTAGATCTCGCTTCCGGAAACCAGCGCCCGAAGTTCACCTTTCGTGACCTGCAGGTCGATGACCGAACCGTTCCGCGCGTAGGTTCGGCCGCGGGGAAGGCGGCTCTCGTAGTCGGCGTAGGACTCGAGGTGGCTGCACCAGGCCTTGCCCCAGAAGGTGGTCGCGATGTTTCGCCCGGAGATCTCGACCGGACGCGGGTCATGTCCCTTCTTCCGCAGCTGCGCCAGCTTGCGCGCGGCGCGCTTGCGGCGCTCCGCCACGGAGACGTATGGGGCGAAGCCGTAGTATCCGTAGCCCATCGACCCTCCTCGCGGTCACGTATCCGACGTAGCGCTTCGCAGGTCCAGCGACACCAGCCGGAGGAGCTCTCGGTCGTCGAGCTCGGTGAGCCGGACCTCCCCGCCGCCCTCCAGCAGATCGCGCGACAGGGACTGTTTCTCCTCGAGCATGGCGTCGATCCGCTCCTCGATCGTCCCCCGGCACACCAGCTTGTGCACGAGGACGCCGCGCTTCTGCCCGATGCGGAAGGCCCGGTCGGTGGCCTGGTTCTCCACGGCCGGATTCCACCAGCGATCGAAGTGGATCACGTGGGTGGCTGCGGTGAGGTTGAGCCCGGTTCCGCCCGCTTTGAGGGAGAGCACGAAGAACGGGATGCTCTCGTCCTCCTGGAACCGCCGCACCAACTCCGACCGCTCCTTCACCCGGGTCTCGCCGGTGAGTATGAGCCCCGGGCGTCCGAAAGCCCCGCCCAGGAAGCGCGCCAGCGGCTCCGCCATCTCGCGAAATTGCGTGAAGACGAGCGCCTTCTCCTGGCGCGAGGAGACGACCTCGGCGATCTCCCCCAGGCGGGAGAACTTCCCGCTCTCGACGGGCGCCCATCCGCCATCCCCCAGCCACTGGGAGGGGTGGTTGCAGATCTGCTTCAGGCGCAGGAGGTAGGAGAGGACCACCCCTCGCCGCCGCATCCGATCGCCGGGCGCCACGCTCGCGACCTCCCGGGCGAGGGCCTCGACCGACTCCTCGTACAGCGCAGCCTGGCGCTTCGTCAGACCGCAGAAGGCCTTCACCTCGGTCTTCTCCGGGAGATCGGCGATGACCGTGCGATCGGTCTTGAGCCGCCGCAGGATGTAGGGTCGGACCAGTTCCCGGAGCCCGGCGTGGGACGATGCGCCCCTCAGATACGAGCCGAACTGCTTCGCGGATCCGAGGAGCCCAGGGTTCACGAAGTCGAAGAGGGACCAGAGATCGCCGGCGCGGTTCTCGACCGGCGTCCCGGTGAGGGCCAGCCTCCACCCGGACCGGATCTCCTTCACGGCGCGCGTCTGGCGAGCGCCGGGGTTCTTGATGGCCTGCGCCTCGTCCAGCACCACGAGGCCGAACGAACAGCTGGCGAGCCAGGCAATGCGGGCCACCCCAGCATAGGACACGACGACCAGGTCGACCCCGTGAACCGCCTCCGGCGTGAGGGCCTCGAACTCACTCCGGGGCATTGCCGACGGGTGAACGACGAGCACGCGAAGCGAGGGGGCAAATCGCTCTGCCTCCGCCTGCCAGTTCGCCAGCAGCGACGCCGGGACCACGAGGAGGTGGGGACCAGGGATGGTGCGACGTCGCTTCAGCAGGAGCAGGAGGGCGAGGACCTGGATCGTCTTTCCGAGCCCCATGTCGTCGGCCAGGCAGCCTCCAAGTCCCAGCCGCGAGAGCGTCCACAGCCAGCGAACGCCCTCGCGCTGGTAGGGCCGGAGGTGGGTGACCAGCGCCGCGCCCGGGTCAGGCGCCCCACCGCCCGCCTCGCCGCGCAGGGCCGCCAGCGTCTCGCCCAGCCAGGCGCCCGCCTGGATCCCGACCCACTCCCGGTCGGCGACGGGCTGGCCATCCTCTGCGGCCCCCATGTCGGCTCCGGAGAGGAGGCGCATCGCATCGACGAAGGAGAGACCGTCGGCCGCGCTCCGTTTCGCCGCCTTCCAGCGGCGGAGCAACTCCTCGAGCCGCTCGGCGTCGACCTCGACCCATCGTCCCTTGAGGAGGACGAGCCCGCTGCCTTGCTTCCGAAGCGCCTGCAGTTCCGCCTCGGTGACCTCCTGGTCCCCGAGCGTGACGCGAACGTCGAAGTCGAGCACCGCGTCGAGTCCGAGGCCAGCAGGCTGGCGCTCGCCCACGGAGACGGTGACGCGCGGCCGCGGTGAACGGGTGCTGCTCCACCAGTCGGGCACCCGGACGACCACCCCGCATTCCTGAAGCCCCGGGATCTCGCGGAGGAACTTGTGCGCCTCGGCAGGCGCCCAGGCCTGCGGCTGGAACAGCTGCCCGGAGTCCGCCATCGCCTTGACGAGCGCGCTTCGCTCCGACGCGCGCTGGACTGGCTGCAGGAGGGCCAGGAGGCGGCGCCGGTCGGCGGCTGACGAGGCCTCGCGGACGGCGTCGCCGAGGGGCCGGTGCTGGGGCTTGCCGCCCTGAGAGAGACCCGTCGTGTACGTTGCCAGGAAGGCGAAGGGCCGACCGGCATCACGCTTGTTCTCGGCGAGATGGAAGTGGACGCGACCGACCACTGCCCAGGCCGGATCGCGCGCGGCCAGCCATTCCTGGACGGTGCCGCGCAGCCCCTTCATCTCCGCCCGCCACGCCTCGAGGACGTCGGTCCACAGGGCGGAGAGGACCTCGAGGCTCAGGTACTCCGAGCCCGGCATGAGCGGGGCTCGCGCGAGCAGCGCGGCGAACTCGCCCTCCCGGGGCTGAGGATCCGCCCGTTCCCGGAGCGCCTCGAGATCAGGCAGGGCACAAAGAGCTGCGACGAACCCACGTCCGAAGTCTCGCCAGAAGGAAAACGGGGGAGGGAGCGGGGTCGTCCCCTCCGCCGCTCCCAGGTGGAGGAGGCCTGCGCCGTGGCCACGCTGGAAGGCATCCCGGATTCTTTGCGCCACCCGGGGTTCAAGGGCCGCCTCGCCCGAGTCGCCCGGGCCCAGGAAGACGTGACCCGTGGGCGCGAGGCAGATGGCGCGTGGTTCGGTCACGAGGGTCCGTAGGATACAACGTCCGGCCGACGCCCCCACTCGAGTCGGGAATGCCGGAGGAGGCCCAATGACGCTCGTCGTAGACATTCGACACTGGTTGGACCGGAACGGATTCCTGCCCGATGGTCCTCCGCGCCTGCGCAGGAACGCGCTGCGAATCGCCTGGTTCATCGAGTACGGCGGACCCCTGGCTCCCTTCGATGGG
Organism: Deltaproteobacteria bacterium; assembly: GCA_037129355.1. GTDB lineage: Bacteria > Myxococcota > Myxococcia > Myxococcales > Anaeromyxobacteraceae > CAIOAK01. Next base: position 5,612 of record JBAXVO010000201.1, read on the forward strand.
CGAGAGACCCTGATCCAGTGCAAGAGACGCCCCGGTCGAAAGCCCTGTCCGGCATTCATGTGGGTCATGAAGGGTTCCGGCGACCGCATCGAGGCCTTCTGCTTCGTATGCAAGGAGACGGAGGCCATCATCCTGGGCTGGCAAGACACGGAGTGGGCGGACGGGCCGATGGAACCGGCTCCCATGCAAGAGGAGTGAGGCGCCTTCCTCCCGATTGACGCCGCTCGCAGGGTCAGGCCTGATTCGGGCGGAATGGATCTGCTCGACAAGGACCGGCAAGTTCGCCTGAAGGCGTTCGCGATCAGTCCGGGCTGATTCGGAAACGGTCGCAGATAGGGTGTCCTGCAGGTTTAGCCTGCGTTGGAGATTGCGTTGATGTCCAGCGCAGGTAATGGCCGGAGACGACCTGGCCGGGCGTGCGAAGGGGTACCCGGCATGTTCTGGAACGTCGGTAAGTAGTGATATATACCGACATTACCGAACATGAGGACGCCAAGCCAAAGACTCCTCGCGCTCGCGAAACGACAGGGCGTCATTCGCCCGGAGGACCTCCGCGCCCAGGCAATAGCCCCTGTCTACCTGACGCGGCTGGTCCGGACCGGCATGCTCGTACGGG
>JBAXVO010000202.1:0-6225 GCA_037129355.1 Deltaproteobacteria bacterium
GCCCCACCGATCGGCGTGGTGGTGAACAACGCGGGGATCGCCGCCGACGCGCCGTTCCCGGCCATGGAGCCCGCGGCCTGGGAGTCGGTGACCCGGACCACGCTCGACGGCTTCTACAACGTGACCCGGCCGCTGGTGATGCCCATGGTCCGCCGCCGCTGGGGACGGATCGTGAACGTGGCGTCGGTCTCCGGCGTGGTGGGCAACCGCGGCCAGGTGAACTACTCGGCGGCCAAGGCCGGCCTCATCGGCGCCACCCGGGCGCTGGCCCGGGAGGTGGCCCATCGCGGGGTCACCGTCAACGCCGTCGCCCCCGGTCTCATCGAGACCGACATGATCGCCGAGGCTCCCCTCGACGAGATCCTGAAGCACATCCCCATGCGGCGGCTCGGGCAGCCCGCGGAGGTGGCCTCGATGGTGGCCTTCCTCGCCGGCGACCAGGCCGCCTACCTCACCGGCCAGGTCATCGGCATCAACGGCGGGCTCGCGTAGCCGCCCCGGATCCTCCCATGCGCCGACGCGTCGTCGTCACCGGAATCGGGATCACGAGCCCCATCGGAAACGACCTCTCCACCGTCTCGAGGTCCCTCCAGGAAGGTCGGAGCGGGGTCCGCTCCTTTCCGGAATGGGGCGAGGTGAAGAGCCTGCGAACCCGGCTGGGCGCCCCCTCGGACGTCGACCTCTCGACCCTGCCGCGCAAGCGGACGCGGACCATGGGGCGCGTCGCCCAGCTCGCCACCTGGGCCACCCAGAACGCCATCGACGAGGCCGGCCTCTCCGCCGACCTCCTCTCGTCGGGCCGGGTGGGGATCGCCTACGGCTCCACCAGCGGGTCCACCGCGTCGATCCAGGAGTTCGTGGGGAGCCTGGTCGGGAACCGCTCGCTCGACGGCATCCAGTCGGCCACCTACCTGCGCTTCATGAGCCACACCTGCGCCGCCAACCTGGCCCAGTACTTCGCGGTGCGGGGGCGCGTCCACACCACCTGCTCGGCCTGCGTCTCCTCGAGCCAGGCCATCGGCTACGGCTTCGAGGCGGTGCGCAGCGGGGCGCAGGACGTGATGCTCGCCGGGGGCGCAGAGGAGCTGGGCGTCGCCGCGGCCGCCATCTTCGACATCATGTTCGCCACCTCGGCCGGCTTCAACGACAGGCCCGCCGAGAGCCCGCGCCCCTTCGACGCGGCCCGCGACGGCCTGGTGGTCGGCGAGGGGGCGGGCACGCTGGTGCTCGAGAGCCTGGAGTCGGCGACGGCGCGGGGAGCCACCATCCACGCCGAGGTCCTCGGGTTCGGGACCAACTGCGACGGCTACCACATGACCGCTCCGCACGAGGACGGGATGGCCCGGGTCATCGAGCTGGCCCTCGAGGACGCCCGGCTGCCAGCCGACCGGATCGGGTACGTGAACGCGCACGCGACCGGCACCGACGTCGGGGACTCCACCGAGAGCCGGGCCACGCTGCGCGTGCTGGGCGGGAAGGTCCCGATCTCCTCGACCAAGGGGTTCACCGGTCACACCCTGGGCGGCTGCGGCGCCATCGAGTCGATCTTCTGCCTGGCCATGCTGCGCGACGGTTTCCTGGCGCCCACGAAGAACCTGGCCCAGGTGGCGCCCGACTGCGCCCCCCTCGACTACGTCGCCGGGGAGCCGCGCCAGGCCCGGCCGGCCATCGTCATGAACAACAACTTCGCCTTCGCCGGACTGAATACCTCGCTCGTCTTCGGGCGGATCTAGCGGCGCGCGTCGATCAAGTGGCGCCCCGGAGGATCGTCCGTTATAGCGGACGACATGCCGCCCTCCCTCCCCCGCTCCGCCGATCCCTACCGCGACCTCGCCGTGATCGACGAGCGCGCCCCCCGCACGAACCAGCTCCTCACCGGCCTGCTGGCGCTCTCCGCGCTCGTCACCGGGGCCTGGCCGCTCGTGGCGGTGGCGGCGGTCCAGATCTCGACCGGCCTGCTGTTCGGCCGGCGCTGGTGCCTGGCCTGCCGCCTCTACTTCGGCCTGATCCAGCCCCGGCTCGGGGAGGGGCGGATCGAGGACGCACGCCCCGTGAAGTTCGCCAACCAGGTGGGCGCCGCCTTCCTCTGGTCGTCGACGCTCGCCCACCTGGCCGGGTTCCACGCCGCCGGGAACGTGCTGGCCGGGACGGTCGCGGCGCTGGCGCTCCTGGCCGCGACCACCGGGTTCTGCGCCGGCTGCGCGATGTACCGCGGCTGGGCCTTCGTGCGCGGCGTCCGGGGAGGCCATCCGGGGCGGCTCGACCTGGCCGAGGTGGGCGGCACGCCCGGCCAGGAGGCGGTCGTGCAGTTCACCCACCCCCTCTGCGCCGACTGCCGGACGCTCACCACGCGCCTGGCCGGCGAGGGGCGCACGCCGCTCCTGGTGGACGTCTCGAAGCGCCCCGACCTGGCCCGGAAGTACGGCGTGTCGGTGGTCCCGCTCGCCTTCTCGGTCCTCGGCGACGGGCGCGTGGAGCGCCGCGTCCACTGACCGCGGTCAGGGGCCTCGGCGGGCCGGCAGCCGGCTCCGCAGCACGGCCACGCAGGTCCCCGCCCAGAAGGTTCCCCACAGGGCGCCGAGCAGGACGTCGCCGGGCCAGTGGACGCCCACGTAGAGCCGGCTCCAGGCCACGGCGACCGCGAGCGCGTAGAGCGCGGGGGCGAGCGCCGGCCACCCGGCCGCGCCCACGAGCGCCATGGCGAAGAAGTTGGCGGCGTGCAGGCTGGGGATCGATCCCACGTTGGCGGCGGGCGCGATGAACCGCACCGACCCCGGCGGGAGCGCGTAGGCCGGACGGGCCCGGGGAACGAGCGGGCGGAGCACCTGGGACCCGAGGCCGTCGGTGAGCGCCAGCGCGATGCCCAGGGCCAGCACCCAGCCCCACGCCCGGCGATCCGCGCGGCGGCGCCAGAGGAGCGCCCCCGCGAGCAGGACGGCCACGGTCGCGCCGAGCACCGGGCTCGACAACCCCCGAGCGACGGCGTCGACGACCGGGCCCGCGTCCACGTTCACGGCGCGGAAGAGCCGCTCCTCGAGCGGCAGGTGGAGGTCGGGAAGGGTCACGGACGGGGCGCCGTGGCGAGGATACTACGGGGCCGCCCCGTCCGGGCTCACGCGGCGCCCACGGCCGCGGGTACATTCGGGGTCCGGGCCGGGCCGGCCCGCGGAGGGACGGACATGCCCCGGACACCATCGCTCGCCGCGCTCCTCGCCATCGGAATCTGCTGCGCCGGGACCGCCTCGGCGGCGGACGGCGCCTGGCTGGACACCCCGACCCCGAAGGCCTGGAACAAGCCCGGCGCGAAGATCCCGCGGGCTCCCCGGTTCGACCCCGACCCGTTCCTCGACAAGCAGTGCGCGAAGCAGGCCCGCGCTCCCGCCTCCGAGGCCGACCGGGCGGTCGCCGCCGCCGGGTGGAAGCTCTTCGGCGCATCGCAGCGGTTCGGCACCACCGAGGTGTTGCTCGGCCGGTCCGGCGTGGACGGCATGTGCCGCCCGCTCGGCTACCAGGTCTTCGTCTTCTCCGGCGGGCGCTTCGCCGGGACCCTCGCCCCTCGCCCCATGGACTCCCGCTCCGACGGCGCCGCGCAGCTCCCCCAGCTGATCGCGGCGGAGACGCTGACGGTCCCCTTCTTCCGCTACACCAGCCGCGACCCGCTCTGCTGCCCGTCCCGCCTCTCCACCGTCGAGTACCGGATAGAGGCCACGCCGAAGGGGCCGGTGCTCACGGCCGGATCGGTCTACACCGCCAGCACCGCCGAGCCCACCCCGGCCGCGGCGCCGGCGCCGGTGGTGTCGCAGCCGGGCATCGCCGGTCGCCCCTGGCAGCTCGTGCGGATCCGGATGACGGACGGGGCGATGCTCGTCCCCGACCACCCGGCCCGCTACACGCTCGAGCTGGGCCCGGACGGCCGCGCCTCGGTCCTGGCCGACTGCAACCGGGGCAACGGGAGCTACCAGCTCGCGGGCGCCTCACTCACCTTCGGCCCGGTGGCGACGACGCGGGCCATGTGCCCGCCGGGATCGCTCTCCGACCGGTACCTGGCCCAGCTCGGGCTCGTCGCGTCCTGGACGGAGAAGGACGGCAAGCTCCAGCTCGCCACCGGCGCCGACGGCGCCGTCCTGGAGTTCCAGCCGGCCGATCAGCTCCGGTAGTCGGCGTTCTCGGTCACGTACTCGTGGCTCCGGTCGGCGCCGAGCACCTCGGCCGCCGCGTCGCCCAGTCCGAGGTCCACCTCGATCTCCACGGAGCGCTCGTGCGGTGGGTAGTCCACCGGGGGGCGGAAGGTGAGGCCATCCGGGGGCGGGACCGAGGCATAGAGCTCGGCCCCCTTCATGTGGAGGTGGAGGCGCCGCTCCGTCTCCGGGTCGAGGCGCATGGCCCCCTTCTCGAAGATGGTCTCGCCGCCCAGCCGCAGCCGGACCGCGGCCGGGTCGAGCGGCAGGCCGGTGCGCCCCGCCTGCTTGCCGATGGCGGCGAGCAGTCGCCCCACGTTGGGGTCGTTGCCGTTCACCGCGCACTGGACGAGCGGCGAGTTGACGACGGCCTTTCCGATCTCCCTCGCCACCCGGCGGTCCGGAGCCCCCCGGACCACGACGTGGAGGACGTGGTGCACCCCCTCGCCGTTGCGGACCACGTCCTCGGCCAGGTCGCGGGTGACGCGGGCCAGCGCCTCCCGGAAGGCCCGGGCCCCGGGCGAGGGGCGGCGCATCGAGGAGACGAGGGCCACGGTGTCGGAGGTGCTCGTGTCCGAGTCGACGGTGATGCACTGGAAGCTGCCCTCGACCGCCTCGTCGAGCGCGGCGCGCAGCTCGTCGCGCGGGATCGCCAGGTCGGTGAGGAGGTAGACGAGCATTGTGGCGAGGTCGGGCTCGATCATCCCCGCCCCCTTGGCGATGCCCACGATGCTCCCCTCCCCGACCGCGGCGCGGCGGACCTTGGGGTAGAGGTCGGTCGTGAGGATGGCCTCGGCCGCCGGCAGCACGCTGTCGGGCTGGAGCGCGGCCACCGCGGCCGGCAACGCCTCCACCATCGACTTCACCGGGAGTCGCCAGCCGATGACGCCGGTCGAGCTGGGGAGGACCTCGCGGGGCCCGACGCCGAGCAGGCGCGCCGCCGCCGCCGCGACCTCCTCGGCCGCCTCCACGCCGCCCGGCGCGCACACGTTCGAGACCTTGTTGTTCACCACCCAGGCCGCGAGGCGCGGTCCGGAGAGCCGCTCCCGGCCCACCACCACCGGCGCGCCCGGGAAGGCGTTGCGCGTGAACTTGGCGGCGAAGGACGGGGTGGGCTCGTCGACGGCGAGGATCGCCAGGTTCATCCGGGCCGGCTTGGGGACCTCGACGGGCGTGAACTCGAGGCGAGCGGTCCCGACGCGGAAGCCGGCCGGGAGCCGGGACTGGGTCTCGAGCCAGGCCCGGTGCTGGGCGCGGCTGCCGAAGGTCAGCTGGGTGCTGGGCATGGGACCCCATCCAAGCGTCGGCGCGCCGCGAGGTCAACCCCGATCGGGGCTCCCGGTGGTGCAACCCGGCCCGCCCGGTTAAGAGGCGGCTTCGTCGTCGACCCCTTCCCCTGGAGACACCACAGATGAAGAACGCCGTTCGCACCCTGATCGTCGCCTCGCTCGCCGTTCCCGCCCTCGCCCTGGCCCAGATCCCCTCGACGGCGGATCTGAAGTCCCAGGGCAACGCCGCCGCCGCCCAGGCCACCACCACGGCCAAGGACAGCGGAAACGCCGCGGCCGCGTCGGCCAAGACCCAGGCCGACTCCACCGGGACGCAGATCAAGAACACCGCCAAGACCGAGGGCAAGAAGCAGTCGAAGAAGGCCGTGGACGCCGGAGCCGCCAAGACCGGCTCGATCGGCGCCGCCGTCGCCCCGACCGCCACCGACACCGCCAGCAAGGGCGTCGACACGGGCGTCGACAAGGCCGCCGAGAAGGCCGGCATCAAGTAGGCCAACTTCCGGACGATTCCTCGGCCCCACCGGGTTCGAACCCGGCGGGGCCGTTTCACGTCTGGTGTGGGGTGCTACGCTCCGGGGATGCCCCCCGAAGGTGGCCTCTCCGAGGCGCCGGCCGCGATGGAGACGTCGCGGGAGGGGACGGCGACGCTCGTCGTCCGGCTGAGCGGCGCCTGGCGCCTCGCCGGCGCGCTCCCGGCGGCATCCGAGGTGGACGGGGCGCTCGCCCGGGAACCCGCCTCGGCCCTGCGCATCGACGCC
>JBAXVO010000203.1:0-6206 GCA_037129355.1 Deltaproteobacteria bacterium
GAGATCGCCAAGCTCCCGCCCTGGGCAGCATCGGTCCAGGCCGGGTTCGGGATGACCACCGGGAATGCCCAGGCGGTCAACTTCTCCGGTGCCGGCAACGTGGGCTACCGTTTCTCGCCGGACGACCGGCTCGTCTTCGACGCCGGCGTCGCCTTCCAGCGCAGCACGGTGCAGTCGGCGGTCGACGCCAACGCCGACGGCTCCATCTCGCCGAGCGAGGTGTTCGACATCACCCAGACGGTGAGTTCGGCGTGGTTCACCAAGCTGCGCTACGACCACTTCTTCGACCTGAACGCGATCTACGTCTTCACGACCGCCGGCGGCGACGTCCCGGCCGGCAAGCAGTTCGTCTACAGCGCGCAGGTGGGCTACTCGCGGGCTCTCTGGAAGACCGCCACCAACGAGCTCGTGGGCGAGGCCGGCTTCGACTACACCTACCAGCGGTACGTGGTGGGCACCCCCGACTCGATCAACATCGCCGGCCTTCGCGGCTTCGTCGGATACGTCGGCAACCCGAACCCGGACCTCTCCTACAGCGCCAGCGTGGAGTACATCGGCAACCTGAACACCTTGAACACGCCCACCGGCACGGTGAACTCCTTCGGCGACAACCGCCTCCTGATGCGGGCCGGCGTCACCTGGAAGATCTTCGGTGACGGCAGCATGGGCGTCCGGTTCCGCGCCCTCTACGACTCGGCGCCGGCGCCAAGGCCGCCGCCCGCCGGCTTCTCCTGGGCGCCCGGCTACCAGCCCGTGGCGAACCCCTGGGACACCTTCACGGAGCTGGTGCTGGTCTACAAGCTGATGTAGCCGGTCATGTCCAGGTTCCCGCGTTACGGCCAGAGCGGCAGGCCGGGATAGGGCGCCTCCATCACCGAGAGCTTGGAGTTCACCCCTCCGTCGGCGAGCGAGAGGTTGGTGACGTAGAGGGTCTGCCCCCGGAAGACGAGGCTCGCCGGGAAGTCGAGCGCGGCACCTCCGGCACCCCGGTAGCGGGCCACGATCTCGCCGGTGGGCGAGAGCACCTGGAGCTCGTTGGCCTGGTTGGCGCACACCCACAGATAGCCGGCGGCGTCGAACATGATGCCGTCGGCGCCGTGGAGGGACTGGGCGGTCCCGGTCGCCGCGTCGAGCGCGGAACCCTTCGCGAAGACCTCGAGAGGACCCGCACTCCCGTCCGCCTTCACGGGGAACCGAAGCACGGCGCTGTCGCCGGTGTTCGCGACGTAGAGGTAGCGCTCCTCCGCGTCGAAGGCGAGGCCGTTGGCCCCGAACGGCGGCTGGCCGGTGGTGGTGAGCAGGGTTCCCTGCGCCCAGGTGACCCGGTGGGAGCCGTCCTTGCGGAGGCGGGTGATGGTCCCCGCGAACGAATCGGAGACGAACAGGTTGCCGTGCCGGTCGCGCGCGATGGCGTTCGGGGCCGTGAAGCCGACGGCCACCACGCCCACCTGGCCGTGCCGGTCCACGCGCAGGAGGCGCCCGTTCCCCGGGGCGCCGTTCGCGAAGTCGGTCACGTAGAGCCCCTCGCCAGGGACGTCGAGCATCCCGAGCAGCGCGGCCGATCCGGAGGCTCCCGCCGCGACCGGGATCTTGCGCAGCAACTTCCCGGCCGGGTCGAGCACGCAGATGTTGGCCACGGGCTGGAAGGCGAACGAGGAGGCGTAGACGAGGCCGTTGCGGTCCACCGCGATGCCCTCCGGATTGGGGCATTCGGCGACCAGGCTCGGTCCGAAGTCACGGACGAAGCTTCCGAAGGAGGGACCTCCGTGCGGACTGGCGGCGGCGAACAAGGGGGACATGGCGACGGCGGCGACGAGAGCGAATCGCATCATGTGGGGCTCCTTTACGGGCAAGGACCGGAGTCGGGCCCTTTCCTGACCGGAGCCATCGACGATTCGCCCGCGCCGCACGCCCGGAGGGGCGCAGGGCCTGCGAAAACTTCACTTACAGATGGGTGGCCGCGACGGCACGGACCCGCCCGCCTCTTCGGCATCGGACAAGGGCGGGTCGGTCTGCCGGCTCGATGCCCATGGGGCGGGAAGCACCCATCGGGCGTTGCGCCCAGCCCCGTTCAGCCTGGATTACACGATGGAATTGGGGCCCGAACCTCCCGTGGGCCGATCGAGTCAACCCGCGTGAATGCCGGCGGCTCGCTGGACTCGTTCCCGGGATCTCTGCTGTCATGGGCGAGGTCGCGGGGAGGATCGGAATGGTCATTGACCTGCTTCCTCGGCTTGGCGCTCCCGCCGGGCTCGTCGTCGAGACTTTCGAGGAGGGCGGCGACGACTACGCCGTGCTCGACTGGCCGGTCCGGAGCACGGCGCGGGAAGCGTCACCACCGTGCTCACCGGTGCGCCTCCCGAAGGCGCAGGGCGAGGTCCTCACCCTGCTGCTGGCCGGCCTCTCCAATTCCGAGATTGCCTTGCGGCGCAGGCGCTCGCCCCGGACCGTCGCCCACCAGGTCGACGCCATCTTCCGGCGCCTGGACGTGGGCTCCCGTGCCGAGCTCCTTTCGCTCGCGGTGCGGCAGGGCTGGGCCAGGGGCACGCCATGAAGGTGGACTGCGTGCGCATCATCGAAGCAGGGTATGCGGCGGCAGCGTCCGACGAGGAGTGGATGGCTGGCGTGCTGGAACCCCTCGAGCCGCTGACGCGGGGGATGGGGTTGATGTCGGGGATCGTCGACTTCGACGAGGGGGGGCCGAGAGTCGGGAACTGGCTGCCACGGGGCGCCGTGCCGGAGGGGTTCGCACCCGGATGGCAGGCGCTGTACGCGCATCTCGGACAGCACTTCCCCGATTCGCTCCGGAATCTCCTCTCCCCGAATCCATCCGTGATCTGCTGGGCGACGGAGCGTGCGTCGTGCCTCCCCGGCGCCGCGCTGCCCGTCGCGCGTGAGCTCCTGGGGCGCGCGCGCTTCAAGGACGCCCTCGGGTTGCTGGCCGCCGAGCCATCCGGGCCCAGCCTTCTCGTCACGGTTCCGTACCGGGAGGAGGTGACCGTCCCTCCGCGCACCCTTCACCAGTTGACGCGAGCGACGGCCCATCTCTGCTCCGCGCTGCGACTGCGGCGGCGAGCGCTGGCCCCCGTGGACGAGGTCGGAGGCCTCGCCCAGGACGTGGAGGCCGTTCTCGATCCATCCGGAAGGCTGCACCACGCCCGGCATGGTGCCGAGGGAAAGGCGGAGCGAGCGAGCCTGTCGGGGATCGTCCGGCGGATCGAGCGGGCCCGAGGGCGGCTCAGGCGCACCGATCCCGAGGAAGCCCTCGAGATCTGGCTCGCCCTGTTCGACGGCCGATGGTCGGTGGTGGAACGGACGGAATCGGACGGCCGCCGGTTCCTCCTCGCCCGGCGCAACCCGCCCGGCGATCGGGACCCGATCGCGCTCACCCAGGGAGAGCGCGACGTCCTTGCCTGCGTGGCCCGGGGGCACTCCAACAAGTACACCGGCTACCTGCTGGGTGTGGCCACGAGCACCGTTGCCACGCGGCTGGAGTCGGCGCTGAGGAAGCTGGGCCTTCCGGCCCGCCGCGACGCCATCGAGATGCTCGCCGGGGCCGTGCCGGCTTCGTAGACATCCCGCCTCCCGGCCCGCCGAGCAATCACCCGGCTCGATGCCCAAGGACCGGGGCCCCCCTTCATCCGTACACTTTCGTTCGTGGAGTGACCTACTTCACTCCCAGTGTCCCGGAAGGGGCCGGAAGGAGCAAGCCATGATGCGCCACGTTCAAATGGTGGTGACGATGGGGCTGGCACTCGCGATCGCGGGAGGCCAGGGTGAGGAGGCGAGGGTCTCGGATCCCTGCACCGACATCGCGCCGGGGGCGGCGTCCATGGAGCCAGCCCAGGATCTCCAGGACCCCGAGGAAGTCGAGGCCTCGGCAGCCCACGCCAGGTGGCTCGACGAGATCTGGAACACGCCCTGAGGCCTGGTCGACGAGTTCCTGGCCCTGTCGGCGCGCCCAGCCCGTTCAGCCTCCGGCCTTGCAACCGTCCTCGACGGGCTTGCCCGCGATCCGGTCCTCGATCCACGGCACGTAGAGCGGCGCGGACTTCCCGGGCGTGGCGAAGTGATCCTGGCTCCCCTCGAGCTGGACCCGTGCGACGTTGCCGCCCAGCCTGCACATCTGCGCGCGGTAGAGCTGTCCCATCACTGGCGGGACGGTCACGTCCTTCGTCCCCCAGTAGATGATCACCGGCGCCACGGGCGTCGCGGGCGGGACGCTTCCCCGCACCAGGGCATCGGCCCAGGCCACCGCGTTGGTGGGCCTGGGCCGCAGCAGGGACTTGAAGTTCGCCCCGTACGCGTGGCTCACGGTGTCGGCCGCCACGTGCATGCACTTGTTCGAGACGATGGCGTCGATCGTCCGGGCCCCCTCCTCCGTGAAGACGTCGGTGAGCTGGAGTCCGGGGAACGCCCCCTGGTTCGCCCAGATGGTCATGACGAAGTGGGTGAAGTTGAAGACGTCGTCGGAGAAGCTGGCCGCGAGCTCGCCGAGGAGCTTCTCGGCGGCCAGCCGTAGACGACCGCCGTCTTTCCCCCGCCCGCCCCCTTCAGCGAACTGGCGGCCCGGACCGAGTCGATCACGTCCCGGCCGTTCGTCACCGCGATGGCGTACTGGTGCATCCCGCCGGCCCCGAGCCCCTGGTAGTCGGTCCAGGAGTTGCCGCCCACGAGCAGGTACTGGTTGAGTGGCTGCGCGGGATCCGGCACCTGGGAGGGGCCGCAGTTCTGCGCCGTGCCGGTGGTGCCGTGCGCCCAGGCGATCACCGGGCGCCCCCCCTTCGGCGATGGACCCGACGGGGCCACCACCAGCGCCGTGGAGAGCGTCTTCCTCCCCATCACGTCGGACGAGACGTAGACGATCCGCCAGGCGCTCGCCCCCGTGATGCGGGTCGCCACCTTTTCCTGCTTCAGCACCTGGCCGAGCCTGCCCTCGGCCTTCATCGCCGACGCGGCCTCGTGGAACGGCGGGAGGGAGACCTCGGCGCGCGCCTGGAGCGCGAGCGAACCGGCGAGGAGCAGGGCCGCGTTGACCAGCCTGGATGGTGCGTTCACGTGGGGTCCCCCTACCGCGTGGCCCAGGACCACCCGGTGATGCGCCAGCCGTCGGGGCCCTTCTTCAGCGCCGCCGCCATGACCGAACCCTTCTGGGAGGCCTTCTTCCCCTTCACCTTGTAGGCGTAGTCCGCCGGGACCACGACGTAGGCACGGTCGCCGGACACCTCGACGTGGCGGGGCTTGTGGAGGGTCACCACCGAGTCGGTGATGGCGTTCTTCTTCGCGTTGGCCTCGAAGTCGCCCGCCCAGTCGGCGCAGGCGTTCGCCCCCTGCCAGGCGTAGGGCGGGAACTCGTCGACGATGGAGACCGGCGAGGCGCAGGTGGCCAGCGCCGACTTCGCATCCCCCTTGTTGAAGCCGTCGATGAACTGCTTCACCTGTGCGAAGGCGTCGTCCTTGTCGGACGCCGCGGCGGTCCCGGCCGTCATGAGGACTGCGAGTGCAATGGCGATGCGGTGCATGTGGTCTCCCCCTCGCGGGCGTCTCCGCCCCTCGCCCACGGAACGTGGGTCGCCGACACTCCTAGGAGAGACGGGGCCTGCGCGCCATGATGGATGGATGGTCATGCCTGCTGCCCTCCTCGTTCTCCTCCTCACGGCCGATCCCGCAGCCCCGGGCTCCGCCCCGTGCCCGGCGCCCGCCTTCGCGAAGGGGGATGCGGTCTGGTACCCGGGCATCCACTTCCCGCCCGACGAGGTCCCCTCCCCGACGGTCTGCGAGGCGGCGGGGGGCGAGGTGCTGGTCATGAAGCGGACGAAGGCGGGCGTCGAGGCCTACGTCTGCTCGGTGGAGAAGCTCTTCCAGGGACCGGCCGTCGAGGTGGAACTGCAGGCGGAGGTCGACCGGCAGGCATCGCTCCTCCCCAGCGAGCGCAAGGATCCGGCCGCGGTCGTCGCGCGACGGCGGGTCCCCACCTGCCCGCTGGGCGGGAAGCTGGAAGCCCGGGCCTCCGGCCCGTCGGGCGCCCGGAGCCTGCGCGTGACCTGCGTCGCCCGGGTCTCCCCGAAGCACTGGTGCAGCGACCCGCGCTCCGTGCCCGGCCCGCACGGGAAGGGCTGCCTGCGCAGGACCTGCCCGCCGGGGCTCGACGACCTCGAGTTCCGGGGCTCGAGCGGCGGCTGCATCTTCTGCCCCGCCGGGAAGAC
>JBAXVO010000204.1:0-6196 GCA_037129355.1 Deltaproteobacteria bacterium
CTGGGCGTCGACTCCTCCGGCGAGATCACCAGCATCTCGCGGAACGGGAAGTACATCTCGACGAACGCCATCGACGCCGCGACCGACACCGATCTCGGCACCTTCCGCTGGGACGCGAAGAACGGCTGGCTGAAGATCGACGGCGTGGGCGACTGCGGCGGGCTCTCGACCGCGTCCTTCGGGGTGGCCAACGACGGCGCCGTCTATGGCCTCAGCTACAACAGTTGCCGCGACTACAAGGGCTTCCGCTGGACCCCGGGCCGGGGGATCCAGATCCTCCCCTCGGCCGGCGTCGCGCCGGACGGCTCCCCCGCCAACGGCCGGCCCACCCAGATCTCCGCCGACGGCACCACGCTGGCAGGCTGGGAGGAGCTGGACTGGGGCGGGCGAGTGGCCACGGTCTGGGTGAACGGGAAGCCTTCCCGCGTCACCCAGGCGGACGGAAGCATGCTCGGAGAGGCCCAGTCGGTGAGCGCCGACGGCAAGATCGTCTCCGGCAGCACCTACTGGGGCCTGCCCAACGAGGGGCTCGGCTGGCGGAAGCGCGTCGACCGGCCCGGCATCGAGTACTACGCGTCCTACTCGCCGGACGCGGCCCCCGTGGACGCGTACACGATGAACAAGGACGGCAGCGTCATGGCCGGCTTCGCCGGCAATCCCTGGTTCTCCATGGTCCGGGGTCCGTACCTCTGGACCAAGGCCATGGGCACGATCGACCTCGATGCCTTCCTGAGGCGCCAGGGCGCGGCCATGGACCAGTACACCTCGCTCTGGAGCCCGATGGCCATGTCCGACGACGGCACCGTCCTCGCCGGCTGGGGCCTCGGCTTCCAGTGGTACGCCGGCTGGGTGGTCCAGATGCCGAAGGTCTTCGTCTGCCACCTCGAGAAGCACGAGCGCGGCGGCGGACACACCATCAGCGTCGACTTCCCGAAGGGCTCGGACGAGCACCTCCTGCACGGCGACGCGCTGGGGCCCTGCCCCGACCACAACTGACGACGATGTAGCAGCAGGGGGAAGCGCGGCGGTGGCCCCCCACCGCCGCGCTTTTCATTTCACGAACGGTAGGATGGGGCACCATGCTCGCCCCCGCCCTCGCGCTCCTCCTGGCCGCCGCTCCGGCCGCCGAACCGCTCGCCATCTCGCTGGAGGGGTTCGCCTATCCCTTCCCGGTGCAGATGCTCCCCCTCACCATCGAGGGGCAGGACCTGCGCATGGCCTACATGGACGTGGCGCCGACCGGCCCGCCGAGCGGGAAGGTGGTGCTGCTCCTCCACGGCAAGAACTTCCCGGGCGCCTACTGGGCGGAGACCATCCGCGCGCTCGCGGCCGCCGGGCACCGGGTCGTCGTGCCCGATCAGATCGGGTTCGGCCGTTCCTCCAAGCCGGACGTCCACTACACCTTCGAGCTGCTCGCCCAGTCCACCCGGAAGCTCCTCGACACCCTCGCGGTCCCCCGCGTCACGGTGGTGGGCCACTCCATGGGCGGGATGATGGCGGTGCGCTTCGCGCTCCTGTATCCGCAGTCCACGTCCGGGCTGGTGCTCGAGAACCCCATCGGTCTCGAGGACTACCGCGAGAAGGTCCCGTACGCCGGCCTCGACGCGACCTACCGGAGCATGCTCTCCCCCACCCGCGAGGGGCTCGACCGCTTCTACCGCGCCTACTTCGCGACCTGGCGGGAGCCCTTCGGGATCTGGATCGACGTGGCCTGGCGCCAGACGCTGGGCGGCGAGTGGCCCCGGGGCGCGCGGGCCTCCGCCCTCACCTACGAGATGATGTACACGCAGCCGGTGGTGCAGGACCTCCCCCGGCTGGCGGTGCCGACGCTGCTCGTCATCGGGCAGGCCGACCGGACCACGCTGGGGCGCGCCGCGCTGACGCCCGAGGTGCTGGCCACGATGGGGCGCTACCCCGAGCTCGGCAAGCGGGCCGCCGGCGTCATCCGGGGCGCGCGGCTCGTGGAGCTGGACGGTGTGGGGCACGTCCCGCACCTCGAGGCGCCGGACCGCTTCCACGCCGCCCTGCTCGAGTTCCTGCGCTAGGACGCGCCAGGGCTAGAATGGAGCCCGGCACCGCAACCAACAGGGGAGGGACCGATGCCCGAGCCGATCGAGGTGGACACCGACAAGCTTCACGAGTCGATCCGGGAGGAGCTCGAGAAGGACGGGGGGGGCTTCCTCCGGAAGATCGCGCTCTCCACCGCGCTCCTCGCCGTGCTCGCCGCGGTCGCCGCGCTGCGGGCCGGCGCGACCGTGAACCACGCGCTGCTGCTGCGCGCCGACGCCACGCAGCTCCAGTCGAAGGCCTCCGACCAGTGGGCCTACTACCAGGCCAAGGGCGTGAAGGCGGCCGTGCAGGAATCCACCCGGGCGACCTGGCTCGCGGCGGGCAAGGAGCCCCCTGCGGCCATCGCCGAGAAGGTCGAGCGCTACGAGAAGGAGCAGGAGGCGATCCGGGAGAAGGCGACCGAGCTGGAGAAGGAGAGGGACGCGAAGGTGAAGGAGTCCGAGCAACTCCTGCACGGCCACCATGGCTTCGCGAACGCCGTGGCCCTCTTCCAGGTCGCCATCGCCCTCGGCGCGGTGGCCGCCCTCACCCGCAGCCGTGTGGTGTGGACCGGGTCGATCGTGGTCGGGATGGTCGGCGCCGTGCTCCTCGCCTGGGCGCTCACGTAGGGGCTACCTTGGTGTGGGCCCGATCGAGCTGGGCGCCGACCCGTCCGGGATGCTAGACCGGCATCATCCCGGGAGGGACGGGAGCTCCCCAATGCGCGTCGGTTCGGGGTCGTCGTTCACTTTCCGTTGGTTCCGCCGCTGGATTCGGGCCGTGGTCGCGCGGGCACTCTGGGCCTGAGGCGGCGCCGGGCCAGATCGATCCAGGCGCGGGTCGCGGGCGACCGCTGGCCGTCGCGCCGCCACACCAGCGCCGCGTGCCAGGGGATGACCGGATCGGAGAGGCGCACAGACCGCACCTGCTTGCGATCGAGGAGCCGGCAGACGGTGACGGGCAGGAGCGCGAGCCCGATGTTGGACGCCACCATGGCCACGATGAAGTCCCAGTGGGAGCTCTCGCTCACCACGGTGGGCTGGAAGCCGGAGCGGCGGCAGGCCTCGAGGATGTGGCCGTGGAGCGCGAACTCCGGGCGGTAGAGGACGAACGGCGTCCCGGCGAGCTCACGCAGCGTGACCGACCTCCGGTGGGCCAGCGGGTGCGACGGGTGGAGCACGGCGCGCAGGTGGTCGCGGACGAAGGGGAGCGTCTCGAAGGCGGTCTCGTCGGTGGGCAGCACCACCGCGCCGACGTCCAGCTCGTGGGCCCGGACCAGCTCCTCGATCTGGTGCGACCCCTCCTCGCGCAGCTCGAGGGCGATCCCCGGGTAGGCGGCGTGGAATGCGGCGAGCAGCGGCGGGAGGAAGGCCACGCCCACGATGGGCGGCGTCCCGATGCGGAGCCGCCCCCGGCGCAGGTCGGCCAGTTCCTGGACCTCCTCCTCCATCACCCGCATGGCGTCGAGGATCCCCTGGGCGCGCGCCAGCACCACCTGGCCGGCGTCGGTGAGCCGCAGCCGGCGCCGCTCCCGGACGAGCAGCGGCGTCCCCAGCTCCTCCTCCATGCCCAGCACGACCTTGCTGATGGCGGGCTGGGTGAGGCGGAGCGCGCGGCTCGCCCGGGTGAAGCCCTGTTGCCGGACCACCTCGGCGAAGACCCGCAATGCGTGGACGTCCATTCGACCCTCCATTCCTGACAGGAATGGCAAGTATATCCACAATCGATTTCCGTTATGGAGCGGAGGGGGCTAGGAAGTTGGGCACCCGGGGCGCGACTCGCCCCGGACCGAGGAGAACGACGTGGACATCGTGGAGCTGATGAGGAACGACGAGGACGCCATCGTGGCGGAGGCCCTGACGGCCGTGAACTGGCTCGTGCACTACGGGCGGGACGGCGAGGAGGTCACGCGGGAGCGGCTGCGCGCGCTCTGCCGGCTGGTGGCCGGAGCCATTCGCGCCCAGGACCTGGGCCGCCTCGTCGAGCACGCCGAGCGGATCGCGCGGGAGCGCCACGCCGCCGGTTACGACCGGGCCGAGGTGGCCCGCGCCTTCTCCGCCGTCGAGGAGGCCATCTGGCACCGCACCCTCCTGACCATGCCCGCCGGCGACCGGGCCTGGGCGCTCGGTCTCGTGGGCACCGCCCTCGGCCACGCCCGGGAGGCGCTGGTCCGCGCCTTCCGCCAGGCCGGATCGGGCGACGTGCCCGCCTTCGTCGACCTCTCCCCGATCTTCCGCGGCGCCGGCGATCGTCGCGGCCGCTACGACGACGACATGGTCGCGCCGGTCTGACGGAGGAGCGCATGGAACTTCGACACCTGCTCGTCCACGTGGACGCGCATCCCCGCTCCGCGGACCGCGTCGCCCTGGCCGCCACACTGGCCCGGCGCTTCGGGGCCCGGGTCACCGGCCTCTTCGCCGAGAGCAGCTCCCTCGGCCCAGGGATCGTCGGGGCTCGCGATCCGGAACGGCTCGTCGCCGACGAGGCCTCGGCGCGCGCCGTCTTCGAGGAGCGGACCGGGGGGCTCGCCACCGACTGGTGGTCGATCGCCGGAGGCGACTGGGCCCACGTGGTGGGCTGGACCTCGACCTGCTGCCGCTACGCGGACCTGGTGCTCCTCGGCCAGAATCCGGACGAGGGGACGCGCCTGCCCTCCGACGCCATCGAGCAGGTGCTCGAGGACGCGGGACGGCCGGTGCTGGTCGTCCCGTCGGCCGGCCGGCACGCCGACGTGGGGCGGCGGGTGCTCGTCGCCTGGACGGGGAGCCGCGAGTCGGCCCGCGCGCTGGCCGACGCCATGCCGTTCCTGACCACCGCCGAGCACGTCACCGTCCTCGCCATCCAGCTTCCGAGCACGGGCGAGGCCGGCGCGTTCCCGCCGGTGGACGTGATCGCCCACCTGGCCGCACACGGGGTGAAGGCCGGGTACGAGCGGATCGTGGCCGACGAGGAGGTGCGGGTGATCCACCACGTCCTGAACCGCGCCGCCGACGAGTTCGCCGACCTCACGGTCATGGGCGCCCACTTCGAGCGGGCCTTCCCCTACCTCCCGCGCAGCGGCACGGCCCACGATCTCCTGCGCACCATGACCAATCCGGTGCTGCTCTCCCGCTGACCGACGTCCCGGCCCGCGCTCCGGCTATCCGGGCGCGGCCGCCATGCGGGCGTCGAGCTTCGCCCGCTCCGCGTCGAACGCGGCCTTGTCGGCCGCGGGGATCGAGGCACGGGTGGTGCGGTGGACCTTGAACGGGTCGAGCACCTTCCCCGACGCGTCCTCGAGCTGGTAGTGCAGGTGGGGGGCGGTGGAGTGGCCGCTGTTCCCGGAGGCGGCGATCTCCTCCCCCTTCTTCACCGCTCGCCCCTTCTGCATGGACTTCGGGACGACGTCGAGGTGGAGGAAGATGGCGCGGCGCCCGGTGGCCGGGTCGACCACGTCGAGGCAGTTCCCGTTGGCCGAGAACTTCCAGTTGCGCCGCTCCACGACGCCATCGAAGGTCGCGTAGACGGGCGTCCCCACGCCGGTGCGGAAGTCGACCCCCTTGTGGCGTCGGCCGTCCTTCACGAGCGAGGTGATCTGCTCGTAGTCGCGGATGGGGCCGTCGACGAGCCGCTCCTCCACCTCGGTGCCGTCCTCCCGGTAGTAGCGGGCGACCTTGGATCCCGGGGCCTGGAAACGGTAGGCGGTGAAGGTCTTCCCGAACTTCTGCGATGCGTAGCGGAGCGCCTCGACCACGGGCTCCTGCGAGTGGGTTGGACCGGAACCGCCCGGGGGCGCGGGGGAGAAGAGGATCTCGATCTTGTCGCCGCGGCGCGCATCCTTGGAGACCTGGAGGCTCCAGACGAGCAGCCGGTTCACCACCTGGGTGAGCTCGGCGGCCAGCGCCTGCTGCCCCTGGCCGAGGGCGGTGGCGATCGACTCCTCGAGGGGGCCAGCCAGGGTGGCCGTGACGCGGCGTGCCCCTCCCGGAGCGGGGGCGGCGGGAGCGACCGGCGGGGGCGACGCGGGATTCACGACGGGTGAAGCGGGGGAGGGAGCGCCAGCCGCCATCGCCGCCGGGCCCGACGGCCCCGGAGCGCCGGGCACGGCCGCCGCCGGCAGGGGTGCGCCCGCCGGAGGAGCGGGAACCGGGGCCGGCGACACCGCCAC
>JBAXVO010000205.1:0-6191 GCA_037129355.1 Deltaproteobacteria bacterium
GAAAGATGTACAGCAAGAAGCTCACTTGGATCCTCAGCGCCCTTGCCTTGGCCGCTTGCGGCACGACGACGAGCAGCGGCGGCACGTCGATTCTCGGCGCGGACACACAGGCCGATGTTGCGCTGGGGGATGACGCGACCGCGACCGCGGACAGCCTGCAGGACGATGGCGTGGCGGGCGACAGCACGACGACCGGCGATGCGCCAGGGGGCCCCCGGGGAGGCGGGTTCGAGCCAGAGGACCACGGTCCGCGGCCTCTCCGGAAGCGTCCAGGGATCGAGCCCCAGGGAGGAGAGGGCCGCGTCGAGGGCAGCGTCCCCGACCTGGCTCGTGGCGGCGGGAAGAGAGGCCGCGGCGATGGCGTCGGTCGGCGGGAAGAAGGCCCGCGGCTCGGAGAACCCGAGCGCGCCGAGGAGCTCCGAGGGCCCGCGGTAGGCCGACGTGCGGAAGTGGCTCCGCGCGATCGGAACCTCGGCGCTGGCGCCCGGGGTCTCGGGAACCGCCGCGAGGACGAGGTCGTACTCGGACCGGGGCACCAGCGAGGCCTCGACGTCGATCCGCGAGGAGCCGATGGCCGGCCGGGCGCCGATGCAGGGGGCCGCGGCTGCGGCGGCAACGAAGCGTCCGTCGGCCTCGAACCAGGTGGAGGTGTCGAGGTGAAGGGTGGCCGACTTCTTCACGTCGAGTGGGTGCCTGGTCCCGGGGACGACGGGGTCCGTGGAGGCCGTTCCGGGCGGAGGCCGGGTATGGAGAACCTTCACCTCCAGTGTCCGGGCGTACTTCTTCACCAGCGACTCCAGGTGGTCGGCCATGAACCAGAACCCGAGATGGTCGTCGAGGAAGTGCGGCGGGTCGACCTCGCCCGGACAGGCGCGGGTGATGAATCGGGCGACGCCCCGGGGATCGAAGGTCCGCTCGTCGAAGCCCGGGCCGCCCACGGCGGGGTCCGACGCGAGGTTCGCCCCGGGGGTCGGTGTCGGCGGGGTGGAGAGGCCGAAGTCCGCGGTGCGGAAGGTGTGGCGTTCGGTGTCCCCGGTGCGCCAGGACGAGGGGGCCGGAGGCGGCGCGTCGCCGGGCGAGGCCGGGTGCCAGCTCTGGTGGGACCAGGTGACCCGGAGCTGGTAGGAGCGGTTCGCCTCCAGGTAGACGTTGTGCGTCGGCAGGGCGGGCGCCGCGGCGGTCGCGGCGATCGCGCCCGCCTGGAGGATGCCCTTCAGGCTCTTCCGGAACTCGCCGTCCGCTCGCGCGGTGGCGAGGGCTTCCGAGGTGACGGCGCAGGCGCCGATGAAGGTGAAGACGCCGATCGAGAGTCCCTGGATCTCGACTGCCAGCCCGCTTCGCCTCCGGCCTCGCCGGGCCCCGGGAGGTGCAGCCGGAACTTCGGGCAACCGGTCCGGACGTCCGAAACGTGGGTCGCCACCGGCGGAAGTCCCCGGTCGACGACCTCCGGCTTCAGCGGGACCCGCCGCCCATTTCCGTCGACTCCCACGAAGAGCTCCCCGAGCTTCCGGGGATCGGTCAGGAGCAGGGGGCCGAGGGGGTTCGAATCGCCCACGGCCCAGCAGATCTGGAAGACGAGCGGCTTCCCGCCCTCGTTGCGCAAGTGGACGCCGCGGATGGCGGCGCCCGCGATGCGGACGACCTGCCGGTCCTTTCCGGAGGTGACCGCCTCGCCGACCCGGGTGCCGCTCGCGTCGGTGGCGACGACCCGCACGACGCCTCCGCCGGGATCCACGTCGCAGCGAACCTCCCGCGCATCCCGGGGGTGGCGTCCCACCAGGTCCCGCGGGACCAGCACGGCGGTGTCCCCACCGATGACCACGCCCTGGACCGCTCCCCCCTCGTAGGTCGTCCCGCTCTCGCCGACGAAGACCCCGTACTTCCCTTCCCCCGGCATCAGGTCGCACTCGTCGACCGCGCCCTGTGAGCCGCGTCCCGGGCAGAGCTCGAACCAGAGGTCGCCCGACCCCACCTGCTTCGAGAATCGGAAGTTCACGGGCAGGCAACCGACCAGGGCCCCCGAGCGCAGCATGACCGGGTGACGCCACCCCTGGGCGACCGACGTGCCGTGGACCACGGCCGGCCCCTGGAGATTGGCCAGGCTTCCGGGCTGGTAGATCCAGCTCGACAGCGCGCCAGCGGCGGCCACCTCGTCCGGGGTGAGGCCGGCGCCCAGCGTGGCTCGGAGCGACCAGGTCGACGGAAGCGGCGTCGCGGGAGGGACGTGGGCGTCGAAGCGTGCGAGCCCCACGAGATCCGGGAGGGGTTCCTTGCCGTAGGCGCACGACTCGACCGGGGTCGGCGGAGGGAGGCAGGCCTGGTCGACCGTTCCAGCCGGGTCGCCGGGAAGGCCTTCCGATCCGTCTCCGAGCCAGCGGGACCAGAGGCGCGGATCCCAGTGGAAGAGACCGAGCTCGCGCCCCTCCTCGTTTCCCGGCGCCACGGGATCGCCAGGGACGATCGCCGCCCGGCGGAAGGTGGGAAGCCACCAGGCCGCGTCCATGGGACCCGTACGCCGGGTCCAGGAAGCGTCGTCCGACGGGTCCGCGCCGGTCAACTCGTGGAGCTCGACGGCGTCGAGCCGGAAGGCGTACTTGAGCTCGGTGGTTCCGCTCCACTGCGAGATCGCCGCGGCCTCGGCGACCTTCGGGGTGAAGTCGCCGGTGAGCGCGGAGGCGTCCATCCAGTGGGCGAAGCGCATCACCGCGATGGTGTCCGGCCAGACCGGGGAGGCGCCGCTGCCGTCGTTCCCGGGGACGGTCTTGCCCTTCACCGCCGCGAGGTGGTCGCAGAGATCGATCCCGAGGAGCGGCGATTCGGGGCGCGGGTCCTCGTTCGGCGGGTCATCGCCGAAGCGGACATCGACGCACCCCGAGACGGTGAAGAAGAAGCAGTCGACGTGGCCGCAGAAGTGTCCCTGGACGTAGTTGTAGCCCGGGGAAACGTGGAAATGGACCAGCCCGTCCACGCCGACCGACAGCACGACGAGGTCGAGTTCGCCCCGGATGCCCGCCGCGCCCGCGAAGAGCAGCGGCTTCGACCCGATGCCCACGACCAGGAACGCCGAGATGTCGAGCCGGAACGGTCCGGCGCTCCAGCTCGCGTCGAACCCCGCGCCGAACCCGACCGAGAAGCCGGAGAAGTCGAGCGGTACGCCCAGGCCGGGCGGCACGAGCGTTCCGCCCAGCTGGAGGATGCCCCGCTCCTCCACCAGGACGAACGCCCAGGCCCGGACGTTGAGGGTGGTGGGAAGGAGCGTGATGGTGGCCGGGCTTCCGGGCCGGCCGGGTCCGTTGTCGGTGCCGATGCGGATGTACCAGCCGTCGCTCCCGCCCTGCGCCACCGGGAAGTGGGCGGAGATGGGCACCGTGAGGGAGAGGACGTCCTTGATCTCGTAGTTCGCCCGGATGGCGATGTCGACCGCGTGATCGTCGATGACGGTGATCCCGAGGATGCGGACGCCGCCCGTCGCCACGGTGGTCGTCCCGCCCTCCACCGCGGCCATCTTGCGCTGCGTGATCAGCTTCGCGTCGATCCCGAAGACCACCGACACGTCGGGGAAGCCGAGGGCGATGCTCCCCTCGGCGTTGAAGGTGAAGCCGCCGTCCGGAAGGGTTCCGATGACGGCTCCGAACCCGAGGGCGAACTGGCCCGACTTGCGGCTGTACTTCTTCGACGGATCGGCGACGTACCAGCCGAGTTCCCGCTGGACCGGGTCGGCGTGGTCGAAGCCGGTGGGGAGCGTGGAGAGGGCGAGGTCGACGTCCCGGGCTCCGTTCGCCACGAAGCGCCCCATGAAGCCGAACGCCCCGAGCCCCGTGTTGGCGAGCGGGATGCCGACCGGGAGCTGGACACCCACCTCGATGGCGACGAAGTCGCCGTCGATCGCCAGTGCGCCGTAGGCACCGATCTTCAAGGGTTTGATCTGCAGGGCCAGCAGGGCGCGGATGTCGCCGTGGTCTCCCACGCTCACCGACCCGCGGCCGATGAGGACCTCGGCGATGTCGACCTTGGCCGTGAGCCCGCGAAGCTCCCCCGTCAGGTTGCCCTGGTCGAAGGTGAGGCGGACGGTGGCCCCCTCGAGGCGAACCACGCCGAGGTCGAGCGCGAACTGGAGATCGAACTCGATCCAGGTCGACCCGTTCCCCATTCGCGAGGAGGCCACCCGGAGGAGGTTCCCGAGCGGTCCGGAGAGCGACCACGTGCCGGGGTCGACCACGTCGACCTTCAGGTCGTCGAAGGTGAAGGCGAGCCCGGAGAGCCCCTCCGCCTTCCCGTCGAAGCGGAGCCCCACGCCCTTGTAGCGGAGCTTGATCCGTCCCTTGATCGCGCTGCCCGCGACCGACGCGTTCACCCGAAGATCGACGTTGTAGTCGACCGTCGCCGACACGCGGGTACTGCCGTTCCAGCGGTAGTCGACCGTGACCTTGTCGATCTCGACCTGTCCCTGGGTCGATCCGCTCGAGTTCAGGAGCACGCCGACCGCCGCCCCCGCGCCGATGAGCGCCGCGCCGAGGACGAACTCCCCCGCCGGGTCCTTCACGACGTCGGCCTTGTCCAGGATCGCGGCGAAGGCCGGGCCGAAGGCGAGCGCGCCGGCGAGGGCGTCGCTCTGCCACTTCACCGCGCCGTCGGGAATGGAGAGCGAGCCGGTGGCCTGGGTCTGGCCGCTCATCGCGTCGTAGGTCCAGCGGAGGACGAACTCCCAGAAGTCTTGCCCGCCCGGCTTCGGGAGCGTGGTCGTCCCGGAGGACGCGGTCGCGGGGAGCTCGACGGCCGCGGCCTTCCACGCGACCGTCGCCTCCGCCTCCGTGGGGATCGCGTCCCCGGCCGTGACGACCGTGGGGCTGTCCCAGGCCACCGCGAGTCGAACCCGGTAGTCGGTCGGGGGAACGGTGCTCGTGGTGGTGGCCGGCAGCGCCGGGGCCGGACCGTCCGGCCCGGGCACGATCATGGGCGTCGGGACGCCCGCTCCCGGAGTCGGAGCCGGAGCGGGAGGCGGCGCCACGTCGTCGTCCGCGTAGATCTCGGCGCATCGGTAGGGAGGGCGATTGGGGTCCGCGACGGCGCGTCCGGATTGCGCGGAGTCGACGCCGTCGTCGATCCAGTGGCTGTTCCAGACCGGTACCCCGCCGGTACCGGTGTCGAGCGAGCCCGCCGGGAAGGCCAGGCGCCGCTCCAGCTTGAAGCGAGCGGGCAGGCGGGCCTCCTGGGCCGCCGTCGGGGCGCCGCCCGCCCAGGCCGCCTCGTGCTCCGCCCGGGAGGAGATGTCGGTGGCGGCGATCCCCGCCCGGACGAGCTCCGCCACCGCAGCGGCCGTCCTGTCCTTGGCCAGCCGCTCGTTGTACGAACGGTTCCCTGCCGCGTTCACTCCTTGTGCAAGATCATCGGTGCGCCCCACCACGAAGAACCTGCGGGCCGTCGGCGTGGCGAGGGACGCCTTCCACTTTTCCAGCTGCGACCTGACGTTTCCGCCCTCCACCGGAACCCGCGCCGGTCCGTGATCGGCCCGCTCGAGCGGGAACGCCATCTCGTAGGCATCAGGATCGTGGGCGCCCAGGAACTCCGCAGTGGCCTCGGCGGCGTAGTCGCTCTTCACCCGCACGACCTTGCTGGGGCTGCTGCTGCCGAACCCGAAGAGGATCTGGACTCCCCG
The DNA here is from genome assembly GCA_037129355.1 of Deltaproteobacteria bacterium. Taxonomy (GTDB): domain Bacteria; phylum Myxococcota; class Myxococcia; order Myxococcales; family Anaeromyxobacteraceae; genus CAIOAK01. Next base: position 5,657 of record JBAXVO010000205.1, read on the forward strand.
CAGGTCGGCCGCCACCGGTGTCGAGCGCGGCGGGTCGGTCGCTCCCGATGGGACCCCGGCGACGACCTCGACGAGCGTGCCCGCCAGGGGAGAGACGTCGGTTCCCGAGACCGTCCCCTTCCCCGGCGCATGCTTCCGCCGTCCGTCCAGGTGCCACGGCGTGGCGAGGAACGCCTCCGTCACCTTGTCGATGGTGGCCGGCACGGCCGCCGGGCTCGCCAGGCTGGTGACGAGGGAGACCTGCGATGACGGACCAGGGGGAGTGCCCCTGGCGTGCCCCACGGCGAGCGGGCCGGACTTCGTGACCTCCAGGCGGATGCGCCGGAACCCGGCGTCGGTCTGCAGCAGCAGCACCGACTCCGTGACCTCCTCGGCGAGGCGGGGGAGGGTGAACGAGTCGGCCGTGCGCGTCGTCGGCGCCGTGCCCGAGCCCAGGGTCCACTTCCCCGATCCGGCCGGGCGGGCCTTGAGGACGAGGCCGGCGAGCGTGTCCCGGGGCGCCCGGAGGTGCGCGACGTTGGCCAGCGTGAGCGTT
>JBAXVO010000206.1:0-6137 GCA_037129355.1 Deltaproteobacteria bacterium
GGCGATCGCCGGCCTGGGCACGCTCCTCCGGTCCCTGGCCGACCCGGTGGCGGTCGCGGCCTTCGCGGCCGGATGCGCCTTCATCCCGGCGCTGGCGCTCGCCTGCGGCGTCTGGAGCCGCGGCCCGCGCCTCTTCGAGGTGATCTGGCTGTTCCTCTGGTACCTCGGCTCCCTGAACCACGCACCCGGGCTGGACGTCGCCCGGGCCCGTTCACCCGTGGTGATCAGCGCCTGGCTGGCTGCCGCCGGGGGGCTCCTGGCGCTGGCGGTCGTCGGGCGGGGCCGCGCGCGCCGTTCGGGGCGAGGTGGATGAGCCGGAGCACGGGGCGCATCGCCACCGCCCAGAGCAGGAAGACGACCACGACGGGGATGTAGGTCCAGGCGAGCGCGAGAATCATGGCTGCCTCCTTCTGCTTCTACCCACCCGGGCAGCGGATGGTGCCACCCGATCGAAATGCATCCGGCGGACCAGCGGAGGATCGCGGCCAAGTGCCGGGATTTCGGTGCCCCACCCTGACGGGGCGTCCCGCCCTTCCGGCGCTTTTCGGCACGGATGGTCCGAAAAGGGCCGACCCGGGTCGCCCGGGACACTCGCCCGAAGGTCCGATGCCACGTGGGGCTTGCATCCCGGGGCCCGGTTGGGCTCGATGGACGGGTGGGTGCGGCACTCCGGCGAGTGGCTTGGTCGTGGCTGGCGATGGCCGCGCTGCTCCGGCCGTCGGCGGCCGTTGCCCAGGTACCGCAGATGCCGCCTCCGGCCCCGAGCGGCGTGGACCGTCCCTTCACCCTGAGCGTGGGTCCGGGCCTGACCAAGAGCCTCACCTACCCCGGGGACTGGACCACCACGCTCACCGTGGCGCTCGGGTGGTCGCCGGACGAACGGTGGACGTTCATCGTCGCGCCCTACTGGGAGCGGGAGTCCGACCTGGTCGAGGGGACACTGGTCACTTACAACGAGCTCTCCCTCTCCGTCGGCGCGTCCTACTCCTTCGCGCCGGGATGGACCGTGGGGGTGGATTTCGACTTCGGGATCGTCCACGACCTCTTCGGTCCGTGGCAGGGCAATCCCGAGTTCGGCGTGGGCGTGGGGGTCTCCTACGCCTTCCCGCTGGGTGGCCGCTGGAACCTGGTGGTCGGGCCGGAGGTCTCCTGGAAGATCTCCGACGAGGAGTTCCAGGTCGGCCTGAACACCGGCGTGAGCTTCGACTTCTAGCCGCCTCCCGTGCTCTCCTGCGCGGCACGAGGAGGAGGACGGATGAAGACCTGGGATGCCATCGTCGTCGGCGCCGGCCACAACGGGCTCGTCACCGCGGCCTACCTGGCGCGGGCCGGCCAGAAGGTGCTCGTCCTCGAGGCCCGCGACCGGGTGGGCGGCGCCTCCGTCACCGAGGAGACCTGGCCGGGCTTCCGGGTCTCCACCGCCGCCTACGTGGTGAGCCTCTTCCGCCCGGAGATCGTGCGGGACCTCGATCTCGCCCGCCACGGCTACGCGCTCCTCCCGCGCAACCCGTCCTCCTTCACCCCCTTCCCCGACGGCCGTTCGCTGCTCATGGGGCCCGACGCGGCGCTCAACCGGCGCGAGGTGGCGAAGTTCTCGCCCCGCGATGCCGAGCGGCTCCCCGCCTACGAGGCCATGCTGGAGCGGATCGCGCGGGCCATCGAGCCCACGCTGCTGGAGACGCCCCCGGATCCCTTCTCCGGGCGCGCCCGCGATCTCCTCCGGCTGGCCCGGACCGGGTGGCGCTTCCTGAAGCTGGGGCGGGACGGCCCCGCCGCGGTCGAGATCCTCACCGCGCCGGCCCGGACCATCCTCGATCGCTGGTTCGAGTCGGACGAGGTGAAGGCGACGCTCGCCACCGACGCCATCATCGGCGCCATGGCCTCCCCCTCCACGCCCGGCACGGCCTACGTGCTCTTCCACCACGTGATGGGGGAGTGCAACGGCGCCCGCGGCGTCTGGGGCTACGTGAAGGGCGGGATGGGCGCGCTCCCCGAGGCGCTCGCCGCGGCCGCCCGGGAGCGGGGCGTGGAGATCCGCACCGGCGCCCGCGTGGTCCAGGTGAAGGTGGAGGGCGGAAGGGCCGCGGGGGTGGTCCTCGCCGACGGCGAGGAGGTGGCCGCCCGGCGGGTGGTCTCGAGCGCCGACGCGACCGTGACGCTGCTCGGACTGGTGGGAGAGAAGGAGCTCCCGCCCGAGATCGTCCGGGCCGTCCGGTCCATCGACTACTCCAGCGCGTCCCTCAAGGTGAACCTGGCCCTCTCGGAGCTTCCCAGCTTCACCGCGCTTCCGGGCCACGCGCCCGGGCCGCAGCACCGGGGGACCATCCACGTCTGTCCGGGGCTCGACTACATCGAGCGGGCCTACGACGACGCCCGCGCCGGGCGCCCGTCCACCTCCCCGGTGCTCGAGTGCACCATCCCCTCGGTGGTGGACCCGAGCGTGGCGCCCCCCGGCCGGCACGTCATGCAGATCTTCGTTCAGTACGCCCCGTACCGGCTCGCCGAGGGGACGTGGGACGAGCGCAAGGAGGCCTTCGGCGACCGCTGCGTCGACCTGCTCGAGGAGGTCGCGCCGGGCTTCCGCCGGAGCGTGCTGCACCGGGAGGTGCTCACGCCGCTCGACATCGAGCGGCGCTTCGGGCTCACCGGCGGCAACATCTTCCAGGGGGCGATGGGGCTCTCGCAGCTCTCCTTCATGCGCCCGATCCCCGGATACGCCGACTACCGGACGCCGGTGCGCGACCTCTGGATGTGCGGCGCGGCCACCCATCCGGGCGGCGGCGTCATGGGGGCCTGCGGCTACAACGCGGCGCGGGAGATCCTGCGCGACCTGCGGCGGGGGTAGCCGCTAGTCCATCAGCCCCTCGTCGCGCGCCATCCTGCCGAGCCGCTCCTTCACCCGCTCGTAGCGCTTGCGGAGCGCCGCGGCGGAGACCTGGGGCCCGCTTGCGGAGAGCACGCCGGCGATCTCCTCCCAGGCCATCTCCCGGTCGAGCCGGAGGACGAGCAGCGCGTGGTCCTCGGGCGCGAGCAGCTCCCGGAGCCGGGCCAGGCGGGCCTCCTCGCGGGGCGGCCCCACCGATCGAGTGAGCCGGTCGGCCAGGCGGGAGGCGGCGCTCGTCGCGAGCCGCTGCCTCCGGCGGCGCCAGGCGTCGTCGCGGAAGTTGTGGGAGGCGTTCCAGGCGATGCGGTACGCCCAGGCCTTGAGCGGGCTCTCGCCACGGAAGGCGGGGAGCCCCTTCCAGAGCCGCTCGGCGAAGTCGGCGAAGACCTCGTCGCCGTCGTCCGGGCCGTGGAGCGCCCGGAGCCATCCCAGGATGTGCGGTCCGAGCTCCTCCAGCGCCACGGTGGCGGCGCCGTCCGGGTCTCCGGCCGAGAGGAGCTCGTGGACGCGGAGATCGAGCGCCACGTCACTTCCCTCCGGCCGGCGTCGCGAGCTGGGCGGCGACCGCGTCGGCCCGCGCGAGGAGGGGCAGCCCGGGCTCGGCGTCGCTCCAGGCCTCGTCGAGCTGGTCGAGGGCGGCGCGCGCCTCCTCGACGCGCCCCAGCCGGGCGAGCGCCTCCGCCTCGAGCACGAGGGAGTGGGGGAGCGCCCAGCTCCTCCACATGGCGGTCGGGATGAAGAGGGCGCGGAAGTGGCGGAACCCCTCCACGGCCTCGGCATCGCCCCCCGACCGGGCGGCCAGGTCGGCGGCGATGAAGGCCGGGGCGAGCCCGAAGTCGACGTCGTACGGGGAGGTCCGGATGATCTCCCGGAGGCGACGGAGCCCCTCGTCCCGCTGCCCCTGCTGCCAGAGCAGGACGGCGTCGTAGGTGCGCCGGCGGGGCGAGCCCTTGCGGAGGTGGGGCGCGAGGCGCGCTGCATCCTCCTGGAGTCCGAGCCAGGCCAGGAGCGGAGCGTGGACCGCCGCGGCCTCGGGATCGAGGGCGTGAAGCGCCGCCACCTCCTCGCGGAGCGCCTTCGAATCGCCATCTCCGGCCAGGTACTGGATGCGCATTCCCCGGACCAGCGCGTCCTGCCCGGCGGGACCGAGCTCGCGCGCCATGGCCTCGAGCCGGCGCCGTCCCTCCGAGCGCTTGCCCTGGTAGGCGTCGAGCGCGGCGAGCGCCAGGTAGCCGAACGCGGGCGCCGGGCTCCCCGGGACGGCGAGCGGCCCGAGGGCCTCGCGCACGTCGTCGTACCGCCCGCCCACGATGGCGACGTAGGCCTGGTCCTCCAGCGCAGACAGGCCGCCGCCCGCCTCCCCTTCCCGCCGGGCGGCCGCCGCCGCGCCCGGCAGGTCGCCGAGCCAGGCCAGCGCCGTCACGAGGGCGTGCAGGTTCACCGCGTTGGCCGGGCCGGTCCCCCACCCGCCGGCGAGCGCCCTCAGATCGTCGCGACGGCCGAGCGCCCCGAGCGAGTGGGCCAGGTGCTCGAGCCCCCAGCCGTGGGCCAGCTGGGGGTCGAGGTGGAGCTGCCGCTCGAACCAGCGGGCGGCCTGGTCGAACTCGGACCGGTGGTAGAGCAGGTCGCCGGCCTCGTAGATCCCCTCCTCGTCGGCGGGGTTGGCCTCGACCAGCCGGGAGAGGTGCTCGAGCGCCTCCTCGTCCCGGCCGTCGAAGTGGGCCACCCATGCGCGGATGAGGTGGCGCTCCTTGGGCGGCACGCGGGCGATGTGACGGGAGGCCGCCTCGGTGGCGATGCGCTGCTCCTCGCGTGATCCGCCGTGGTGGGCGCGCCACACCGCGAGCTGGTAGTGGGCGAGCGCGAAGGAAGGGTCGGCGGCGAGGGCCCTCTCGAGGTGATCGGCGCAGTCCTGGCCGAACGACGTGCGGTACATGCACTGCTGGCTGGCGGCGTAGTGCTGGTAGGCGAGGAGGCTGCTCGTCACCGCGTCGGCGAGCCGGATGTCGGACGAACGGACGTCGGCGTCCCGTTCCCGCAGCGCCAGCCGCGTCGCGCGGGAGAGGCGGTCGAGCGCCGCCGGGACCTCGCCCTTCCCGGTGGCCGTCTCCCGGATCGTGAAGAGCGTCGCGCCGTTCCCGGCGGAGCGTGCCCGGACCTCGAGCGCGAGGCCGGCCCCTTCGGCGCGGACCGCGGGTGCCAGGATGGCCCGGGCGCCGCCGCGCCGGCCGTGCTCCCGGGCGGCCTCGGCGTCCACGCGCTCCGGGGGGCCGCCGTCGGCGGCCGCGCCCATCCCGTCGAGGAGTCGGGTCCTGGGGATCACCGCCAGGTGCGGGGACTGCTCGAGCGACGTGGCGAGCAGGCCGGAGAGGCCGTCCAGGTCCGGGTCACCGGTGGCGTTCTCCGTGTCGGCGATGGCCACGCCGACCCGTTCCGTGCCGTCGGCCCCGCGCTGGAGGAGCCAGGCGGCCGCACCGGCCCCGGCGAGGAGCACGAGCGCGACGAAGGCCCATCGCCAGCGGCGGCCGGGGGGCGTCCTGCTGGCCACCCCCTCGAGCGCGACGAGCATCTCGCTCCCGTCGCGGTAGCGGGCGTCCGGATCGGCGGCGCGGGCGCGCTCGGCCACCTCCCCGAGCGGTCCCGGCTTCCGCGCCGGTCCGACCATCTCCTCGAGCATCATGCCGAGGGCGTAGACGTCGCTGCGGGAATCGCCGGCGCCGCCGGCCTCCTGCTCCGGCGCCATGTAGTCCGGCGTCCCGCCGGCCGGTGCAGCGCCGCCACCCACCAGCCGGGCCAGGCCGAAGTCGAGGACCTTGATCCCGCCGTCGCGCCGGAGGAAGACGTTGGACGGCTTCAGGTCCCGGTGGACGACGCCGCTGGCGTGGGCGTGGGCCACGCCGCGCACCACCTCCCGGATGATCCGCGACGCCTCCGCGCGCGACAGGGGCTCGCGATCGAGCCGCTCGCGCAGCGTCTCGCCGTGGAGCCGCTCCATGACGATGTACGGGCCCACCTCGCAGGTCCCGACGTCGTGAACGGTGACGATGTTGGGGTGATCGAGCCGGGCCGCCGCCTCGGCCTCCCGGGCCAGCCACTCCGCCCGCTGGGGCGCGCCCTCGCGCGGGCCCGGACGGACGACCTTGAAGGCCACCAGCCGCCCGAGCCGCCGGTCGCGTGCCTCGTAGACGATCCCGAACCCGCCGCGTCCGAGCTCCCCCAGGATCTCGAAGTGAGCGACCACCGCGCCCGGGCG
>JBAXVO010000207.1:0-6124 GCA_037129355.1 Deltaproteobacteria bacterium
AGGTCACCGGGCAGGCGTGGGCGCGGACGTCGATCCGCGCGGCGGGGCTCCTCCCGGTCACGCCGTCCCCTTCGTCGCGCCGGCCGCGGCGCTGCAGGCGGGACAGCTGGCGCGGATGCGGAGCGGCACCAGCCGCGACTTGCCCGACCGGGCGTCGAAGGCCACCAGCCTCCCCGCGTACGCGCCCCGCTCTCCGGCGAGGAGGCGCAGCGCCTCGGCGCCCATGAGCGCCCCGGCGAAGCCGGCCAGCGCACCGAGGACCCCGGCCTGCGCGCAGGTGGGAACGGTCCCCTCGGCCGGGGGCGCCTCGAAGAGGCAGCGGAGGCAACCCGTCTTGCCCGGCATGACGGTGAGGAACTGGGCGGTGTAGCGGAGCACGGCGCCGTGGACGAGCGGCCGCCCGGCCGCGAGCGCCACGTCGTTGGCGAGGAAGCGGGTGGCGAAGTTGTCGGAGGCGTCCACCACCACGTCGCTGCCGCGGACCAGGTCCTCGGCGACCTCGGGCGAGAAGCGCAGGTCGCGCCCCTCCACGCGCACCGAGGGGTGGAGCAGGGCGATGCGCTCCGCCGCCACCACGGCCTTCCGGCGCCCCAGGTCGGCGTCGCCGAAGAGCGGCTGGCGGTTCAGGTTGGAGAGCTCGACCTCGTCCTCGTCGAGCACGACGAGCCGCCCCACTCCGCCCGCGGCGAGCGCCAGGGCGGCCGGTCCGCCCAGCCCTCCGGCGCCGATGACCAGCGCGCTCCTGCCCGAAAGCGTCCCCGACATGGGTCCCTTCTAACTCAGAACGTGAGGACTTGCCCCTGACCCACGGCACGCCACTGGTCGGGCAGGCTCCGGATCGCGTCCAGCACGGGTCGGGCCGCCTCGGGATCGACCCCGACGAGGCGCAGCTCGGTGTCGCAGGCCACGAGCTCGATCCCCAGGTCGCGCCGCCCGTCTCCGATCATCTCGCGGAGCGATCCCACCCGCGCGGCCCCGGCTCCCTCCGGGGCGCCATCGTCGAACCGCCCCTCCACCCAGGCGCGGAGCGGCTCCCCGGCGAGCGCCAGGACCACCGGGTGACCGAAGGCCGCGGCGGTGAGCGCCACCGAGACGGCGCGGCGGCGCGCGTCCCATCCGGCGCCTCCGAGCAGGATGAGGCAAGGCTTCCCCATTGTCGTCCTCCCGCGAAAAACCGGCCCGGCGCGCCGTCCCGACCTGCTTGCGCCCCGGGCAACCGTCTGCTAGAAACCGACCCGCTTTCAACGCCCAGGTGGTGGAACTGGTAGACACACCATCTTGAGGGGGTGGCGCCGTAAGGCGTGCGAGTTCGAATCTCGCCCTGGGCACCAATCTCGTGTCGAACAAGAAGGGACCCGTCGCCGGGTCCCTTTTTCATTTCCGGATCCGAGGGCTACCCGATCACCACTTGGGCGGGGCCTGGACCGGCTGCCCGGGCTGGGCGGGCGCGCCCTGGGCCGGCGGCGTGGCGCCGGGGGCCGGAGCGGTCTCCAGGACGCGGGAGCCGGGGCCCTGCGCGGGGGGCGGCGTCATCGGGGCGACCGGCGCCGGGGCCTCCTTCACCACCGAGCCCGAGCGGGTCGACAGGTAGGAGAGCGAGAGCGACGTCAGCATGAAGACGCCCGCCGAGACGGAGGTCACCTTGCCGAGGAAGGTCTGTGCGCCGCGGCCGCCGAAGACGGCCTGCGAGCTGCCGCCGAACGCGCCGCCCAGGCCGCTGCCCTTGCCGGCCTGCAGCAGGATGACGATGACGAGGACGGCGGAGACGATGACGTGGACGATGATGAGGAACGTGTTCAACGGATGGCTCCCTGGATGATCCCGGTGAAGTCTGATGCCTTGAGGCTCGCGCCGCCCACCAGCGCGCCGTCCACGTCCGGCTGGGACATGAGCTCGGCGGCGTTGTCGGGCTTGACGGAGCCTCCGTAGAGGATGCGGACGGAGTCGGCGACGGCCGGCGCCAGCTCCCTGAGGATGGCGCGGAGGGCCGCGTGGACCTCCTGCGCCTGGGCCGAGGTGGCGGTCTTGCCGGTGCCGATGGCCCAGACCGGCTCGTAGGCCACGGTGAGGCGCCCCACCTGCTCGGCCGAGAGGCCGGCAAGCGCCGCCCGGACCTGGCGCCCGACCACCTCGAGGGTCCGCCCCGCCTCGCGCTCCGGCAGGGTCTCGCCCACGCAGACGACGGGGTGGAGGCCGGCGGCCAGCGCCGCCCGGGTCTTCTTCTGGACCGCCTCGTCGGTGTCGCCGAAGAACTGGCGCCGCTCGCTGTGGCCGCAGAGCACGTAGCGGCAGCCGGCGTCCACGAGCATGGGCGCCGAGACCTCGCCGGTGAAGGCTCCCTGCGACTCCCAGTGAAGGTTCTGCGCCCCCAGGCCGATGCGCGACCCCTGCAGCTCCGCGGCCACCGCGGCGAGCGCGGTGAAGGGGGGCGCCACGGCCACGTCGACCCGGTCGGCCAGGGCCTCGGCCGCCGCGCGCACCTCGCGCGCCAGCGTCCGCGCCTCGGCGGAGGTGCGGTGCATCTTCCAGTTTCCGCAGACGAATCGCTTCCGGGCCACGTTCACTCCTCGAGGACCTTGACGCCGGGGAGCTCGCGCCCCTCGATGAACTCCAGGCTGGCGCCGCCTCCGGTGGAGACGTGCTTCATCTTGTCGACGAGCCCCGCCTCCTCCACCGCCGCGGCGCTGTCGCCTCCGCCCACGATGGTGATGGCAGGCGACTCGGCCATGGCCTTGGCCACGCCGAACGTTCCGTCGGCCCAGGGCTTCTGCTCGAAGAGCCCCATGGGGCCGTTCCAGAAGACGGTCTTGGCGGCGAGGATCCGCTGGCGGTAGCGGTCGAGCGTCCGGGGGCCGATGTCGAGCCCCATCACGCCGTCCGGGATGGCCTGGGCGTTCACCACCACCCGCTCGGCGGTCTCCTTGGGCTCGGTGGCGCAGACGTGGTCCACCGGGAGCTCGAAGTCGACTCCCTTGGCCTTGGCCTGGTCGAGGATCTTGCGGGCCAGCTCGAGCTTGTCCTGCTCGACGCGGCTCTTCCCCACGGGCACGCCCTTGGCGGCGAGGAAGGTGTAGGCCATGGCGCCGCCGATGAGCACCGAGTCGGCCTTGCCGATGAGGTTCTCGAGCACCTTGATCTTGTCGGAGACCTTGGCGCCCCCGAGGATGGCCACGAAGGGGCGCTCGGGCCTGGCGAGCACGCGGCCGAGGTACTCGACCTCCTTCTGGATGAGGAAGCCGCCGGCCTTCTCCTTGACGAAGCGGGCCATGCCGGCCGTCGAGGCGTGGGCCCGGTGCGCGGTCCCGAAGGCGTCGTTCACCCAGACGTCGGCGAGCGAGGCCAGCTCGCGGCAGAAGGTCTCGTCGTTCGCCTCCTCGCCCTTGTGGAAGCGGAGGTTCTCGAGGAGGAGCACCTTCCCCTCGGGGAGGTCGGCGACCGCCTTCTTCACGCCGTCGCCGATGCAGTCGTCGGCGAGGATCACGTCCATCCCGAGCAGCTCGGACAGGCGCTGCGCGGCCGGCTCGAGGCTGAACTTCTCCTTGTCGGAGGGATCGCCCTTGGGCCGTCCCAGGTGGGAGGCCAGGATGACCCGGGCCTTCTTCCCGAGGGCGTGCTGGATGGTGGGGAGGGCGGCCCGGATGCGTGCGTCGTCGGTGACCCGCCCCTTCGCGTCGAGCGGGACGTTGAAGTCGACGCGGATGAAGACCCGCTTCCCGGCGAGGTCGAGCTGGTCGATGGTCCGGATGTGGGCCGCCATGGTGACTCCCGGTGAACCTACTTCGTCAGGTACTTGGCCACGTCGACCATGCGGTTCGAGAAGCCCATCTCGTTGTCGTACCAGGCGAAGACCTTGACGAAGTTCCCGTCGATGACCGACGTGTTGGTGGCGTCGAGGATCGAGGAGTGCGGGTTGCCGTTGTAGTCGATGGAGACGGTGGGCTCCTCCGAGTACTGGAGCACGCCCTTGAGCGGCCCCTCGGCGGCGGCCTTGAACGCCGCGTTGATCTGCTCGACGGTGGCCACCTTCTCGAGCTCGACGGTGAGGTCGACGAGCGAGACGTTGGGCGTCGGCACGCGAACGGCGGTGCCGTTCAGCTTGCCCTTGAGCTCCGGGATGACCTCGGCCACGGCCTTGGCGGCGCCGGTGGTGGAGGGGATCATCGACAGGGCGGCGGCGCGGGCGCGGCGCAGGTCCTTGTGCGGGAGGTCGAGCAGGTTCTGGTCGTTGGTGTAGCTGTGGATGGTGGTCATGAGCCCGCGCTTGATGCCGAAGCTCTCGAGGAGGACCTTGGCCACCGGGGTGAGGCAGTTGGTGGTGCAGGAGGCGTTCGAGATGATGAAGTGCTTGGACCGGTCGAGCTTCTGGTGGTTGATGCCGTAGGCCACCGTGATGTCGGGGTTCTTGGCGGGGGCGGAGATGAGGACCCGCTTGGCGCCGGCCTTCAGGTGCCCCTCGGCCTTCTCGCGCTCGGTGAAGAGGCCGGTGCACTCGAGGACGAGGTCGATGCCGTTGGCGGCGTGGGGGAGCTCGGCCGGGTTCTTCACCGCGGTGACCTGGATCTCCTTGCCGTTCACCACGATGCCCTTCTCGGTGGCCTTCACGTCGAACGGGAAGACGCCGTGGACCGAGTCGTACTTGAGCAGGTGGGCGAGGGTCTTCGTGTCGGTGAGGTCGTTGATCGACACGATCTCGAGGTCCTTCTCGCCGCGGGCGACGGCGGCGCGGAGGACGCACCGGCCGATACGTCCGAAACCGTTGATTGCGATGCGGGCCATGGCGGGACTCTCCCTCTCCCGGGTTAACGGGGGGTCGTGAAATGGGGCGGCAAAACTACTCGCCGGACCCGGGGGTGTCAAACGAAAACCCCCGGAAAATCAGGGCCAATAAACGTGAAACGGCGCCGGGTTCTGCCCGGCGCCGCCGCGCGGCTCGCTGGAGCGGAGAACCCGTCCCTAGAGCACGGCCTCCGAGGAACTCTCCTCGGTCGGACGCGCATCCCCTTGGGCGCGCAGGTCCCGGGTCACGAGGTCGATGAGCTCGGTGGACAGCCCCAGGATCTGGTTGGCGTTGTAGCCGCTCGCGCGAAGCTCCTTGAAGAGCGACTTGGCGAGAATCTTGGTGCCCTTGGCGTCGAGCATGGGTGCGAGCATGTCGTCCTCTCGGGCTTTGATGGAGCCCCGTGAACCATCCGGGACGTTCCGTAGCAACCCACAGGCCACATCCGGGCAAACGGACTTTTTGAGTCGTTCCGGCAGGTTGTGGTCCCACGGTCTCCCTCTCCCCGGTGCCGGGTGCGTAGCGACCTACGCGATTTCGCCTTGGAGAGGGAGGGATGCGCGAAGGCGGCTTCGCAGCGCGGAGCACCTCCTGCCGATAGATTCCCGGCCTTCGTGCGCTACCGCGTCCCCGGAATCCAGCTCTGGCTCGACGAGCCGAACGACACGCTCGAGCGGCGCGTGGCCGAGCGGCTCGGCATCGCGCGCGGCGACCTCGTCGCGCTCACCGTGACGCGCCGATCGCTCGACGCCCGCCGCAAGGGGCATCCACGCTGGGTGATAGACGCCGAGGCGGAGGTCGAGGGAGCGCTGCCCTCGCTCCCCACCGGCGTGGAGGCCATCGCCGCGGAGGTGGAGCCCCCTCCCCCTCCCGTCCGCGCCCCGGAGCTCCCGCCGGTGATCCTCGGCGCCGGGCCGGCCGGGCTCTTCTGCGCGTGGGGGCTGCTCGAGCGCGGGGTGCGCTCCATCGTGGTCGACCGGGGCAAGACGGTGAGCCCCCGCCGCCGGGACGTGGCCCGCCTGATGCGGGAGGGGAGCCTCGACACCGAGTCGAACATGAACTTCGGCGAGGGAGGGGCGGGCGCCTACACCGACGGCAAGCTGTCGACCCGGATCCGGCATCCCGCGGTGCGCAAGGTGGTGGAGCTCTTCGCGCGCTTCGGGAAGGTCGAGTCCATCAAGGTCCAGGGCAAGCCCCACGTCGGGTCCGACGTCCTCCCCGCGGCGGTGTCCGCGATGCGGGAGGAGCTCGAGCGCGGCGGCTGCACCTTCGTCTGGAACGCGCGGGCCACCGACGTCGAGGTGACGGCCGGCCGGGTCCGCGGGCTCGTCCTCGCCGACGGCCGCA
>JBAXVO010000208.1:0-6094 GCA_037129355.1 Deltaproteobacteria bacterium
CGAGCCAGTCGAGCGAGTCTACGACGAGCGTCTCGAAGCCGCCCTTGTCGGTGGCGAGGGTGCGGAGCGCGTCGATCACGTCCTCCCAGCTCGTCGGCACAGGGAAGCGCGCCACGTCCAGGTGGTTCGTGCCGTCCTCGGGGCCCAGGAAGACCGGGTTCGGGGCCGACGCGGCGAAGGAGCTCTTCCCGATGCCGTCGATGCCGTGGATGAGGAGCCGGAACGGGACCGGCCGCTTGCCCTTCGTGATGCTGGCGAGCGTCATGCGGTTCTGCTTCGGCTGGGGGACGGCGGTCTTCAGCGGGGTGGGGGATGCCATTGCGGTCTCCTTCAGGCGGCGTCGAGTTCGGGGTGGGGGGACGGGATGCGGCGGTAGAGCTCCTGGTCGTCGAGGCTGGCCTCTCCAGCGCACACCCCGAAGAAGGGGCACGGCCGGCCAAACCGGATGCAGGCATCCACGTTGCGGGGGTGGAAGCCGCGGAGGTCGTTCTCCCGGAGCATCCGGCCGAACTGCCAGATGTCGGCCATCGCCTCCTCGAGCTCGCCGTCGAGGCGCACGACCTCGGAGCGGCCGAAGTAGCCGGCTGGGTCGGTGGAGATGTCCTCGAGGATGCGCGCCTCGAACTCCGACGGGGTCTCGTCCTCGAGGCGCTGGCCGGCCCGGAGGGTGCCGTCCTTGTTGTGCTTGAGCTCGGCGGTCTTCTTGTACGGCTTGAGGGAGGGCTTCGACAGGACGTCGTACAGGCAGAAGTCCACCGGCTGGCCGATGAGCACCTGGGCGCCGGAGTAGTAGACCGAGACCTGACCGTCGAGCCGGAGCCGCTTCCAGTAGTCGGAGCCGGGACGCAGGTCCTCCGAGCTCGTCTTGTGCTCGACGATGCCGTACCGGCCGGTGGCGAGCTCGCGGACGACCACGTCGAGCTTGCCGCCGATGTTCCAGGTCTGGGAGGCTCGGCCACTTTCCGGGTTGACGAGCGGCGCCTCGAACCGGGCCTCGACTGCGACGACGGCGTACAGCGTCGCATCGGCGAGCCACCGGGCGTCGTAGCCGACCATCATGGCGCGGGCCCGAGCCAGGTCGAACGGGTCCGAGGGCTCGAGTTCGAGCACCTGGAGGGCGTCGCCGAGCCGGTCGTCGTTCCCCTTCCACCACGCCTCGAGGCCGAGGTGTATGAGCGTGCCGAAGCGGAGCGCCTCGGCGTCTCGGGCCGGCCGGAATCCGAGGCCGTATTCGTAGAAGTGCAGCCGCTGGCAGGCCCGCGCCGTCTTGAGGCGCGACGAGGTGAGCAGGGGAAGCGCGCTCACAGGGACACCAAGAGGGCCACGAGGACGAAGAGGGCGATTGCGTTCTCGACCACTCCGGCGATGCTGTCTGGATTGAACATGCCGCGAAGATAGCGAGTGCTAGGAAGGCTTGCAAGTGCTAGGACGGCGCCGCCCCATCAGGGTGCAGCGCGAGGCTCCCGCTACCGGGTGAGTTCGCGCCTGGACTCTTCAGCCCAGTCGGTCGCTTCGTCGAGTCGGCGCAGCGCGCGGGCCATCAGCGCGCCGCATCGCCTCACGTCGGAGACGGCGGCGGCGAGCTCGCGCTCGTCACGCACCAGGCGGCGCTTCTTGCTGGCAGGCGCAACTTCCGCGGATCGGGGCGTCGCAGGAACGACGGCCGCGGACCTCTTGCGTGAGGGCATCCGGGCATCATGCCTTACCGCTCCGACAAGTCGCTTACTGGGGTGGTGGGTCCGTGTCGAGGATGTCGTCGGCACTCTTGTGGAGGCGCCGGTGCATCTTGATGACCACGTCCAGGCCGGCGCTCCGCTTGTCGTTCAGGATGTTGGTGATGGTCGGCTCGGCCAGGTCGAGTTCCTTCGCCAGCCGGTCGTTCGTCCACCCTCGCCTGGCCTTGTAGTAGGTCAGCCATGCCCGGACACGTCCTCGAGTAGTGCTGTCCACATCCTGCGGCCTCGGCATGAAACCAAGGTACCGCCCCTCTTGGGCTGCGTGTGCTACGCGCCGTTGCGAGTGCTACCTAGCACGTGCTAGTGAGTCAAGCATGAGCGGCCCAGAGCTACTTCGCAAGTACCTGACCCAGAATGGCTTGACCCAGGAACAGTTCGCAGCGGCCGCGAAGGTCCCGGGGCCGCAGGTTTCGCTGTGGCTCTCCCGAGCCCGCAAGCCGAACCTCGCCAGCGCCTTCAAGATCGAGGCGGCGACCGGCGGCCTGGTTCGCGCCACCGACTGGATCCCCTCGAAGCGTCGTCGCGCAGCCTAATCCGGAGACGGACATGGGCGGCGGCGGGAGGGGCGGGCGTGGGTAGACCGTGCCCCAAGTGCGGATCCGAGGATTTCCGGCCAGCTCCCGACAAGGAGCGCGGTTGCTACTGCAATTGGTGCGGCGCCTTCTGGTGGCAGCCGAAGCCGGAGAACGAGAAGGCGAAGAGGCCCTCCAAGCATCGCGAGCTCGCGAAGAAGTACGGGCAGGGATTCTGCGAGCTCTGCATGAGGCCTGAGCAGTCCCTTCCCGGTCCCCAGGTTCTCGAAGGCCACCACGTCGTCGAGTACGAAGACGGCGGGACCGACGAACGGACGAACGTCTGGGTCATCTGCACGCCCTGCCACATCCACGTCCACCACCTGCGCACCTATCTCGGCCACTACCAGTCCCGCTCCGAAGAGGACGCGGCTTGAGGACCTCCATGCAGATCACGCTCGGCGCCGGCCTCACTCGTCCCCAAGGTCGTCGCGTCGAGGTGGTCGGGATCCCGGAGTTCGCGCAGGCGCTCCGCGATGCCCCCGTGCTCCCCGAGGGCTGGTGGTCGCCGCACGTCTTCGAGGGCGACTACCGGGACTCCGACCGCTGGCAGGCCACCTGGTGCATCGCCCTGGACGTCGACCAGGACAAGCACGAGGTCCTCGGCGCCGAGATGGCGACCATCATCGAGAGCGCAGCCCGCCGGGGCGCCATCTCCGGCAGCATCTTCCACCGCACACCGGCCGGCGCGCGCATCGTCTTCGTGCTCGAGGGCGAGTGCTCCGACCCCGACGCCTTCGACAAGGCAGCCGCTGGCGCTTCCTACGCCGTCGGCGAGGACCTGCGCGAGCTCGGCATCAACGGCCTCACCGTCGACCCGAAGCCGCACCGCGACCTGGCGCGCCTCTACTTCCTCCCCAACTGCTTCGCGAAGGGCACCCAGCGCCGGGCCGACGTGTACCTGCTCAGGACTGACCCCTACACCCTCGAGGACCTGGCGGCCCTCCTGCCTGAGCCGCCCCGGCCGGCCCTGCGCTCCGTTTCGTCGTCCGAGGCCCGCTTCGACTCGATCGAGAGGGCCCGCCGGTACGTCGAGAAGATGGGGCCGTCGGTCGAGGGCCAGCGTGGTGACGACCACGCCTTCCGGGTGGCCTGCGCGCTCGTTCGGGACTTCGGCCTCGACGAGTCCCAGGCATTGAACATCCTTCTCGACTGGAACGAGACGTGTCAGCCGCCCTGGCCAGACCAAGACCTGCAGCGGTTCATGCGGTCGGCCTCGAAGAACGGCTCGAACCCGGTCGGCGGCAAGCTCAACGAGGAGCGCCCCAGGACGTCCCAGCGGGCATCCTCAGGCCCCGCGCAGCCTGCCGCAGCCAAGCCCAGCCTGAAGCTCGTGCGTGCGTGGGACGTGACAGAGGAGCCCGTGGAGTGGCTCATCCCGGGGTTCGTCGCCCGGCGGGAGCTCACCGACCTCTCCGGCGACCCCGGCGTCGGCAAGGGCGGCATCCTCGCGAGCTGGGCCGCGAAGGTCACCTCGAGCTCCGACGAGGGCGTGATCCTCTTCTCGACCGAGGACCGGCTCGGCCACGTGAAGGCGCGCCTGCGGGCCGAGGGAGCCGACCTGAACCGGGTGCTCCTGCTCGACATCCGGGAGGCCAACTCGAACCCGATCCTCCCGGGCGACATCGACCTGGTCGAGCGGGCTGTCCGGGAGTACCGGGCCGCGCTCGTGGCCTTCGACCCGGCCCTCGAGTTCAAGGGCGCCGATCTCGACAGCCACAAGCAGCAGGACGTCCAGCTCTTCGCCGCATCCCTCGGCAACCTCGCCCACCGCACCGGCTCGGCCATCCTGACCGTCCGGCACAACAACAAGTCCCAGGGCGTCGCCGCCATCTACCGCTCGGCCGGCTCCATCGCCTTCATCGCCCGGGCGCGCATGGCCCTCATGGCGAACAAGGACAAGGAGAACGGCGGGCGCGTGCTCTCCGTCGTGAAGGGGAACATCGGCAAGGACTCCACCGCCATGTCCTTCGACATCCACGAGAAGGACGGCTCGACGGTGATCGCCTGGGGCCAGGCCGTCAGCATCACCGCCGACGAGCTCGTCAACCAGGACCCGAAGAAGCGGGGCCGTCCGGGGGTCAAGGTCGAGAGCGCCGTCGACCTCCTGAAGGACATGCTCGCGGGGGGTCCGATGAAGGTCGCCGACATCCTCCGGTGCGCGAAAGCCGAGGGTGTCAGTCGCAGTCCGCTCTACGAAGCCCGGAAGGTTCTGAAGGTCGAAAGCTGCACTTTGGACCTGCATTCTGCCTGGAGGTTGCCTTGACCAAGTCCTTGAAATTACGCGTCCCGATAATCCCGCAGGAAGACTCGAAAACGAGGTGTTGCGGGACGATTTCCAGGACGCGTCCTGGAATGCTGGGCCTGCATTTCAGGATTATCAGGATTTCCGACGTAACCCACCGCAATCAGGTCGTCCTGAATAAAAACATTTCAGGATTACCTTTCAGGATTGATGCGGCCCAACCCCCTGGGGGAGGGCCAAATCCCGAAATCCCGATATTCCCCCGTAGGGGGAGCATTTCGGGATTTCAGGATTCGGGAGGTCGGCCATGAGCTACCTCCTCATCGCGTTCGGGTCGGCCGCTGTCGGCTACGCTCTCGCCGTCGTCACGCTCTCCTCCCGAGCTCGGGACCAGGCCGACGTCTACCGGGACGAGCAAGCCGAGCTGGACGCCCAACGCCGGGAGATCCGCAACCTCCGCCGGCTGGGGAAGAGCCAGTGAGCCTTCACCGCCGCAACCCCAGGCGCGACATGAGCGAGAAACCCATCATCCGCGCCCTGACTGCCCTCGGCTGCAGCGTGCAGCCCCTGAGCGGGAAGGGGGTGCCAGACCTCCTGGTGTCGCTCAACGGGCGGATGCTGCTCATGGAGTGCAAAGCGCCCGCAGGACCCCTCGGCGGCGTTTCTGGACGGGGTCTCACCAAGGACCAGCAAAAGTGGTGGCGCACATGGCAGACGCCGATCTGGCTCTGCCGCACCGTCGACCACGCCATCGCCGTCGCCGTCCAGGAGCTCGGCATCCAGGGCCGGCTCGTGCCAGTGCCCACCGAGTTCGACGAGGGGTAGGGCGGGTGAGCAGGGGGAGGGAGACGTGCTCATGGCGGCGGCGAAGCGGACGAGCTGGGAGAGGGGAACCAGAAGCACCAGGTCGAAGTGCATGGAGTGCGGGAAGCCCGTCTTCAGGCAGAAGGCCTACTGCGCGCGTTGCTACCAGAACGTGCGCAGGGGGATCCCGACCGATGTGATCAACGTCCCCACACGGGAAGAGTGCGACAGGGCAGTCGATGCAGGTGTCACGTTTGGGGTGCTCTACAAGATCGCTGGGCGTTGACCGTGTGGCAAACGGTGCGCCCACTCAGGTCAATGGCGAGTGCGTCACTTCGACCCTGCGTGCACCCTGGCTGCCCTGCTCTGCATCGTGAGCGGGGCAACCGGTGTGCTGCTCACTCGCAGCAGAACGAGGCGCAGCGCCAGGCCTACCTCGACGCTCAGCGTCCGTCATCCACCAAGCGTGGATACGACACGGCATGGCGTGAGACGCGATCCCTCCACCTGTCGATGTCTCCGTTGTGCGTGCAGTGCGGCAAGCCCGCAACGGATGTCGACCACGTGAACAGCGTCGCGGCGCACCCCGAGCTGCGCCTGGCGCCCAGCAACCTGCGCTCCTTCTGCCATCGCTGCCACAGCGCGCGCACCGCGCGTGACCAGGGCTTCGCGCGGCGCAGCGGGGCGCGCGCGCCATGAACCGTGCCAAAGGAAAACTTTGGGAGGCCCGAGGCAAC
>JBAXVO010000209.1:0-6086 GCA_037129355.1 Deltaproteobacteria bacterium
CTCGGCGCGGCCGTCCTCGACCCGGGCGACGAGACCAAGGGGCTCCGCCTCCCCGGCGTCCGCGCCAACAACGGGGACGGGACCTTCGACGTGGCCTACGACCTTCCCGTCGTCCTCGGCGACATCGCCCTCGACGACGGCGTCGTTCCCCACCAGGACTTCCACAACGGCTGCGGCGAGTCCCACCCCGAGTGGTGGGGCAAGACCTACTTCCGCCACTTCCCCAACCACGGCTTCGTGGGCGACATCTTCACGGTCAACGGCAAGGCCTACCCGGTCCTCACCGTGAAGCGGCGCAAGTACCGCCTGCGCTTCCTCACCGCCGCCATCTCCCGCCAGTTCGAGCTCTCCTTCATGAAGTCGAAGAACGGCCCCAAGGCGGCGGTGGACCTGGGGCTCAAGGGGACCGACCTGCAGGGGCAGTGGCGCATCCCCGACGGCACCCAGTGCCTGAAGATGACCCAGATCGCCTCCGGCGGTGGCCTGCTGCCCACGCCTATCATCCGGGACAACATCGAGAACTGGCCGGCCATGCGCCACGAGGTGGTGGTGGACTTCACGAAGACCATGGACGGCGTGGCCACGAAGAAGGGCGACGTCATCTACCTCGTGAACACGCTGGTGATGCCCGACGGCCGCCAGGCGACCCGCGGCCTTCGCCTCGGCAACGCCGACCCCACCTACAAGGTCCCGCTCCTCAAGATCGTCATCGGCGATGACGCCCCGGACAACAGCATCATGCCGGTGCCCGGCCAGGTTCTCCGGCCAGCCCCCGCGCTCCCGTCCAACCTGGCCTCGCTCCCCCAGCGCCGGATCGACCTGCAGCGCGGCAGCGCCGGCGGCGAGCAGCAGTGGCTCATCAACGGGTTCATCTTCGATCCACACATCCCGCTCTTCACCGTGAAGCAGGGTCAGCCCGAGGTCTGGACCGTCACCAACGGAGGCGGCTGGAGCCACCCGCTGCACTTCCACATGGAGGAGCACCAGATCCTGACCCGCAACGGCAAGGTCGCGACCACGGTGAAGGGCCACGCCGATGACACCGGCAAGGACGACGTCATCGCCATGGACCCGTCGGAGACCGTCACGATGTACCGGAACTTCCGGACCTTCGCCGGGAAGTACGTGGCCCACTGTCACAACCTCGCCCACGAGGACCACGCCATGATGTTCGGCTGGGAACTCGTGAAGTAGGAGTCGACTCCCATGCGCCGCGCCGCGATCGCCACCGTCTGTCTCGTCCTCGTCGCAGGTGGCTTCGCGGCCGGTCGCTACCTCCCCGCCTCCGGGCCTGCTGCCTCGGCCCGGAAGGCGGTCCGTTACCAGTGCCCCATGCACCCGTCGTTCACGTCCGACAAGCCGGGCAACGCGCCCTGCTGCGGGATGGCCCTCGAGCCGGTGCACGAGGGGGGGGACGCCGGCCACGCCGGCGCCCACCGCACCGCCGGGACCGTCACCATGGATGCGGGCCTCCGCCAGCTCCAGGGCGTGAAGATCGGGGCGGTCGAGCACGGGGCCGTCCCCCAGTCCTTGCGCCTCTTCGGACGGGTGGTTCCCGACGAGACCCGCGTCTACACGGTGAATGCCGGGATGGAGGGTTCCATCCGCGAGCTCTCCGGCGTGACCACCGGCACCGTCGTCCACCGGGACCAGTGGCTGGGCGCCTTCTTCTCCGCCGACATCCGCAGCCCGCTGCAGGGCTTCCTGACGTCGCTCGAGGCCCAGGGCATGAACGACGCCTCGCGGGCGAACGCCGGGCTCGTCGCGGCGGCCGGCTCCACGCCCAGCCGGAACGCCCAGTTCGCCGCGGAGCGGCTCCGCGGAATGGGCGTCTCGCCCCGGCAGCTCGAGCGGATGCGGCAGAAGCGCGAGCTCCCGCTCACCATCGACATCCTCTCCCCCGCCGACGGCGTGGTGATCGCCCGCAGCGTCACCCTGGGCCAGCGCTTCGACAAGGGCGCCGAGTGGTTCCGCATCGCCAGCCTCGACCGCGTCTGGGTCCTGGTCGACGTGCTGGAGGCCGATCTCCCGCTCGCTCGCCCCGGCACGAGCGTCCGGGTCTCCGTTCCGGGCCGCTCCGGCGCGCTTCCAGCGATCGTCAGCCGGATCCCGCCCCAGTTCGACGCCGCTTCCCGGACCATGAAGGTCCGGCTCGAGATGGACAACCCCGGGATGGTGCTGCGCCCGGACATGTTCGTCGACGCCGTCCTTCAGATTCATCGCCCCGCCTCGCTCACCCTGCCCGTGGACGCCGTGGTCGACACGGGGCTGCGCCGGACGGTCTTCGTCGAGAAGGGCGAGGGCGTCTTCGAGCCACGCGCCATCGAGACCGGCTGGCGCTCGGGCGGTCGGGTGGAGGTCCTCTCCGGCCTCGAGCCGGGCGAGCGGGTCGTCCTCTCCGGGACGTTCCTCGTCGACTCCGAGAGCCAGCTCCGCGCCGCGGCGGCCGGGGTACGGGGTCCCGTGGCCAAGGACCCCATCTGCGGCATGGAGGTCGACGAGGCCCGCGCCCGGGCCGAGGGCAAGGTCCACACGCACGAGGGGAAGACCCACTACTTCTGCTCCGACTCCTGCAAGGCGACGTTCGCCGCGAAGCCCGATGCCGGGACCGTCCCGGCCCGGGTCGCGGGCCGGCCATGATCGAACGGATCATCGAGTACTCGGTCCGGAACCGGTTCCTGGTCTTCGCGCTGACCGCCGCGGCCTGCCTGGGCGGCTGGTGGTCGATGCGCCACGTGGCCCTCGACGCCATCCCCGACCTCTCCGACACCCAGGTCATCGTCTACTCGAAGTGGGATCGCAGCCCCGACCTCGTCGAGGACCAGGTCACCTACCCCATCGTGACGGCGATGCTCGGCGCACCGAAGGTGAAGGCCGTCCGGGGCTACTCCGACTTCGGCTACTCCTACGTCTACGTGGTCTTCGAGGACGGGACCGACATCTACTGGGCCCGCTCCCGCACCCTCGAGCTGCTCTCCTCCGTGCTCTCCTCCCTTCCTCAGGGGGTGAAGACCGAGATCGGTCCGGACGCCACCGCGCTCGGCTGGGTCTTCCAGTACGTCCTGGAGGACCCGACCGGGAAGCACTCCCTCGCCGAGATGCGGTCGGCCCAGGACTGGTACCTGCGCTACCACCTCAAGTCGGTGCCGGGCGTCGCCGAGGTGGCCTCCATCGGCGGGTTCGTCCAGCAGTACCAGGTGAACCTGGACCCGAACCGGCTCCGCGCTCACGGCATCCCCATCGGCCGGGTCGTCGAGGCGGTGAAGGGCGGCAACGGCGACGCCGGCGGACGGCTCATCGAGATCGCCGGCGCCGAGTACATGGTTCGCGGCCGCGGCTACGCCCGATCGGCGAAGGACTTCGAGGATCTGGTCCTCGCCACCAGCGAGAAGGGCACGCCCATCCGGGTGAGGGACGTCGGGCAGGTCGTCATCGGGCCGGAGCTGCGGCGCGGCGTCGCCGACCTGGACGGCAAGGGCGACGCGGTCTCGGGCATCGTGGTGATGCGCCAGGGCGAGAACGCGCTCCAGGTCATCGAGCGGGTGAAGGCGAAGCTGGCCCAGGTCTCGGGGGGGCTCCCCGCCGGCGTGAAGGTCGTCCCCATCTACGACCGCTCCGAGCTCATCCACCGCTCCATCGACACGCTGCAGGGGACGCTCGTCGAGGTGCTCGTCACCGTCTCCCTCGTCATCCTGCTCTTCCTCTGGCACCTGCCGAGCGCCATCATCCCGCTCGTCACCATTCCCGTGGCGGTGCTGCTCTCCTTCATCCCCCTCCAGGCCATGGGGGTGACCGCCAACATCATGTCGCTCGGCGGCATCGCCATCGCCATCGGCGCGCTGGTGGACGCCGCCATCGTGGTGGTCGAGCAGACCCACAAGAAGCTCGAGGAGTGGGAGCGCAACGGGCGCAAGGGGGACCACGTCGAGGTGATCATCGCGGCGGTGAAGGAGGTGGGGCCCACCAGCTTCTTCGCGCTCCTCGTCATCGGCGTCTCGTTCCTCCCCGTGCTGGCGCTCGAGGCGCAGGAGGGGCGGCTCTTCAAGCCGCTCGCCTACACCAAGAACCTGTCGATGATCATCGCGGCGTTCCTCGCCATCACCCTCGACCCGGCGCTCCGCGTCACCCTCACCCACTTCCGCACCTTCGAGTTCAAGCCCCGGTGGCTCTCCCGGATCGCCAACGTCACGGTCGGCG
Source organism: Deltaproteobacteria bacterium (assembly GCA_037129355.1). Lineage (GTDB taxonomy): Bacteria > Myxococcota > Myxococcia > Myxococcales > Anaeromyxobacteraceae > CAIOAK01. The sequence goes on from JBAXVO010000209.1 coordinate 4,198, forward strand.
GGAAGGTCCACCCCGAGGAGAACCACCCGGTCAGTCGCTTCCTCACGCGGGTCTACGAGCCGGTGGTGACCTGGGCGCTCCGCAACGGCAAGCTCGTGGTCGGGGGGGCGCTCGCGCTGGTGCTCCTGACGATCCCCATCTACCGGCAGATCGGCACCGAGTTCATGCCGCCCCTCGACGAGGGGGCGCTGCTCTACATGCCGACCACGATGCCCGGGCTCTCCATCGCCGAGGCGCAGAAGTTGCTCCAGGTCTCGGACGGAATCCTCAAGGGCTTCCCCGAGGTGGACCGCGTGCTCGGCAAGGCCGGAAGGGCCGAGACCTCCACCGACCCGGCGCCCCTCTCCATGCTCGAGACCGTGGTCACCCTCAAGCCCTCGTCGGAGTGGCGGCGGGTCGGCACCTGGTGGTCGGGCTGGGCTCCCGGATGGCTCGCCCCGGCGCTCCGGCGGATCTCCCCCGACCACGCGTCCACCGAGCAGCTCGTGGCCGAGATGAACGAGTCCCTCAAGCTGGTGGGGGTGTCGAACGCCTGGACGATGCCCATCAAGGGGCGCATCGAGATGCTCTCCACCGGCATGCGCACGCCGGTGGGGCTCAAGATCTCCGGTTCCGACCTGGAGCAGATCGAGCGCATCGGCACCGAGGTCGAGTCGATCCTCCCGGCCGTGCGGGGAACCCGCAGCGTCTTCGCCGAGCGGGCCGGCAAGGGCTACTTCCTCGACGTGGAGTGGAAGCGCGACGCGCTGGCCCGCGAGGGGCTCACCGTCGACGAGGCCCAGATGGTGCTGCAGGCCGCCGTGGGCGGCGAGAACGTGAGCACCGCCATCCATGGACGGGCCCGCTACCCGGTGAACGTGCGCTACCAGCGCGACTTCCGGAGCGACCTCGACGCCCTCGGGCGCGTGCTCGTCCCCGTGGAGGGCGGCAAGCGCCACGTGGCGCTCTCCCAGCTCGCCGACCTGCGCACCGCGTCCGGCCCGTCGATGATCCGCAACGAGGACGGGCTGCTCACCGGCTACGTCTACGTGGACCTGGCCGGGCGGGACCCGGTGGGCTACGTCGAGGAGGCCAACGCCGTCCTGAAGGACCGGCTCACCCTCCCCGCCGGCAATGCCGTGACCTGGAGCGGCGAGTACGAGTCGCAGCTGCGGGTCGCGAAACGGCTGCGCACCGTGGTGCCGCTCACCCTCCTGCTCGTCCTGCTCCTGCTCTACCTCAGCACCCGATCCTTCGTGAAGACGGCCATCGTCGCGCTCGCCGTTCCCTTCTCGGCCATCGGCGCGATCTGGCTGGTCTGGGCGCTCGGCTACAACATGAGCGTGGGCGTCTGGGTGGGGCTCATCGCGCTCCTCGGCCTCGACGCCGAGACCGGGGTCTTCATGCTGCTCTACCTGGACATCGCCTACGAGAAGGCCCGGAACGAGGGGCGGCTGCGCAGTCTCGCCGACCTCGACCACGCCATCCTCGAGGGCGCGGCGAAACGGCTCCGCCCCAAGTTCATGACCTTCGCCACCACCTTCGTCGGCCTCGTGCCCATCCTCTGGGCCGCGGGGACCGGCGCCGACGTGATGAAGCGGATCGCCGCGCCGATGGTCGGCGGCCTCTTCACGTCGTTCGTCCTGGAACTGGTCGTCTACCCGGTGATCTACCGGTTCTGGCGCTGGAACTCCGAGGTGAAGGCGCTCTCGGCCTCGGCCTCGGACGCCGGACCTGGCCTGGACCCGGTCCCGGGTCCGCAGCCGGCCGTCTAGCCCGACGACCCGATCACCGTTCCGCCGGGTTTGCCCGAGATCCCGTTGACACCGGATACCGTGCGCCATACAGTATGCGTCACACGGTGTTTGGCACCCGGCAAGGGACCATGGGCGACGACCTCTTCGAGAACC
>JBAXVO010000021.1:0-23524 GCA_037129355.1 Deltaproteobacteria bacterium
GCCAACAACCCCTACGACGACGGCTTCTCCGACGGGGACGAGGTGCTCTGCTACTACTGCGGCACCGAGTACAAGGCGCACGTGAACGAGGAAGGGCGGCTGCGGTTGAAGGAGGCGTGAGGGCCAGGCCTCTTCACTCCCGGCGAACCCGCTCCCCGAAGATGGCCGTCCCCACCCGCACCAGCGTCGAGCCCTCCTCGATCGCCACGGGGTAGTCGCCGCTCATCCCCATCGAGAGCTCGGCCAGCCCGAGCCCGTCCCGGAGCGCCCGCAGCGCCCGGAAGTGCCGGCGCGGGTCCTCCTCCGGCGGCGGGATGCAGGTGAGCCCCGCCACCTCGAGCGCCGGGAGCGCGCGGAGCCGCTCGACCAGCCCCGGAACCTCGGCCGCCTGGCAGCCCCCCTTCGACGCCTCGTCGCCCAGGTTCACCTCGACGAGGACGCGGGCGCGCCCGCCGGTCCTCTCCCATCGCCTTGCGATCTCCCGGCCCAGCTCCTCCCGGTCGACCGTGTGGACCAGCGCAACCTTGCCGGCGAGGTACTTCACCTTGTTGGTCTGGAGCGAGCCGATGAAGTGCCAGGCGATCCCCGGCAGGTCGGCGAGGGCCTCGGCCTTCTCCCGCCACTCCTGGACGTAGTTCTCGCCGAAGTCCCGCTGCCCCGCCGCGTGGGCCTCCCGGATGGCGTCGGCGGGATGCGACTTGGAGACCGCCACCAGGGTCACGCCGGGTGGAACGGTGCGCCGGACGGCCTCGAGCCGGGAGGCGATGGTTCCCTCGCTCACCGAGCCCCCCAGGGAAGCGGCAGGCCCAGCCGCCCGAGCATCGCCAGGGTCTCGGCGACGGGGAGGCCGACGACGTTGGAGACGCTGCCGGCCACGCCGCGAACCAGCGAACCCCCGGTGCCCTGCAGCGCGTAGGCCCCCGCCTTGTCGAGGGGCTCCCCGGTGGCCACGTACCAGGCGATCCGCTCCTCGGTGAGGGTGACGAAGCGGACCGCGGTCGAGACCGCGAGGGTCTCCGACCGGGGCTCCCCCCCGTCCTCGGGCACGGCCCGGGCGTGAACCCCGGTGGCGACGACGTGGGTCCTTCCGGACAGGGCCCGGAGCATCCGGCGGGCGTCCTCCCCGTCCCGCGGCTTGCCGAGGATCTCCGTCCCGAGGACCACCGCCGTGTCGGCGCCGAGGACGATCTCGCCCGGAAGTGCGCTCACCGCCTCGGCCTTCTCCCGGGCCAGGCGGCGCACGTAGGGGAGGGGCTCCTCCCCCGGCCGGACCGATTCGTCGGTGGGTGAGGAGCGCACCACCACCGACAATCCGACGGAGGCGAGCAGCTCGCGGCGGCGGGGGCTCTGGGATGCGAGGACGAGGTTCATTGACGAACGACCCGACGTATTGCTACCACGATCCTTGACCATGGAGCCCCGCGACCTGCTGGCCGAGCTGGAGCGGAAGGTGCACGAGCTCGAGGCCTTCAACGAGATCGGGCGGACCCTCGCCGGCACCCTCGACATCCACGAGGTGCTCGCCCTCATCATGCAGAAGATGAGCTCCGTGCTCCGCCCGGACCACTGGTCGCTGCTCCTCGTCGACGAGCAGCGGAAGGACCTGGTCTTCGAGATCGCGGTCGGCGAGGGGGCCGAGCGGCTCAAGTCGATGCGGCTGCCCATCGGCGAGGGGGTGGCCGGGAGCGTGGCCGCCACCGCGGAGCCGCTGCTCGTCCCCGACGTCCGGGCCGATCCCCGCTTCGCGGCCCGCTTCGACGACGCGTCCGGCATCGTCACCGGCAGCCTGCTCGCCGTGCCGCTCCGGTCGAAGGGTCGGGTGCTCGGCGTGATCGAGCTCGTGAACCCGAGGGGCGGCCACCCCTTCGACGAGGTCGACCAGAGGACCCTGGAGGCGCTCGCCGACTACGCCGCCATCGCCATCGACAACGCCCGGGCCTACGAGCGCATCCAGGAGCTCACCCTCCGCGACGAGCACACCGGCCTCTTCAACTCCCGCCACCTCTGGCGCCAGCTGGAGCTGGAGGTGGAGCGCACCGCGCGGACCGGGCGCCCCTTCTCCCTCGTCTTCGTCGACCTCGACCACTTCAAGCAGGTGAACGACACCCACGGCCACCAGGCCGGGAGCGCGGTCCTGCTCGAGGTGGGGGAGTTGTTGCGGGCCTGCATCCGGACCCTCGACGTCCCGGTCCGCTACGGCGGCGACGAGTTCGTGGTGCTCCTGCCCGAGACCGACCGGGCCCAGGCCCTCGGGGTGGCCGAGCGGATCCGGGCCGCGATGGAGGAGGCCCGCTTCCTCCGGGCGAGCGGCCTCTCCCTGCCGCTGACCGCGAGCTTCGGCCTCGCCACCTGTCCGGACGACGGGGACACGGCCGAGAAGGTGGTCCACGCCGCCGACACCGCCATGTACCGCGTCAAGGCGTCGACGCGGAACGCGGTGCTGCAGGCCGGCGGCGAGCGGAGCTGACCGGCGCTACCGGTCCTGCGCCGCCACGCTGCCGCGCAGGATCGCGTCGTTCACCTTGACCTTCGAGGCGTCGCGAAGCGTCTTCAGCCAGGCCGTCTCGACCTCGGTCTGGCGGCGGGAACCGAGCCGGGCCGCCACCTCGTCGCGCTGGCGCGCGTACTGGGCGGGGTCGGGGCGCTGCCGCTCCTTCACCTGCGCGACCACCGGGCCGGCCGGGGTGGGGTAGACGGCCGGGAGGGTCTGGCCGGAGCTGGCCGCGGCGGCGGCCGCGAAGATCGCCGGCACGTCGCCCAGGCCGGGGGCGTTGCCCGCGGCGGGGTTGAAGAGGCCGGTGTCCTTGGCGACGATCGGCTCGCCGCCCAGCGTGACGGCGGGCTTCTTGGCGCCGGGCTGGGCGGGGGGGAAGAGGGCCACGAGCTTCTTGCCGGCCTTGGCCTGGGCCAGCGCCTCGCGGGCGCGGCGGTCGGCGATCTTCTCGGCGCCCTCGATCTCGAGCACCTCGCGGGCCAGGGCGCGCTCGACCTCCTTCAGCGGGACGATGCGGCCGTCCTCCACGCCCTCCACCTGGATGACGTGCCAGCCGAAGCGGGTGCGCACCGGCGCGGAGACCTCTCCCGGCTTGAGGGCGAAGGCCGCTTCCTCGAAGGGCTTGGCCATGAGGCCGGGGCCGAACGAGCCCAGGTCGCCCCCCTTCTCGCGGGTGCTGGCGTCCTCGGACACGGCCTTGGCGACGTCGGCGAAGGGCTCCTTCTTCACCCGCTCGGCGTAGCCGGCGGCCTTGGCCTTGGCCTCCTCGTCCTGCGCCGCGGGGGCGCCTTCGGGGACGCGCACCAGGATGTGGCGGGCCTTCACCTTCTTCTTCACGTCGTAGCGGGCGGCATTGGCCTCGTAGGCCTTCTGCACCCGGGCGGCATCGGCCTTGAGGAGGGCCGTCACGTCGGCGTCGGTGACCTTGACCTCCTTGCGGGCGGCGGCCAGCGGGAAGCGGACCCACTCGAGGTCGACCCGGTCGAAGTCGGTGGTCCAGGCGGCCTTGATCTCCTCCTCGGAGACGAGCGCGTTCTCCCGGACGAGCGCCATCATCTTCTGGAAGAGCAGGTCCTCGACGAGCTTCTCCTCGAAGCGGGACTCGGACCCGTAGGCCTGCCGGACGGCGCGCCGGTAGAGCTCGATGTCGAACTTGCCTTCGGACTGGAAGGAGGGGATGGCCCAGACGGCCCGGTTGATCTCGTCGGGGCTGACGCGGAGGCCGCGCTTCTTGGCCTCCTGGACGACCAGCACGCGGTCGACGAGCTGGTTCATCGCCACGTTGCGCAGGCCGAGCTGGTCGGCGAGCTCCCGCGTGAAGGTCTGGCCCATCCGGGCCTGGTAGTTGCGGAACAGGTTGCCGTAGGTCTCCTCGTAGTCCGCCGGGGCGACGACGTAGCCGTCGATCTCGACCGCGGAGTTGGCAGAGAGCCCCTCCACCTGGCACCCCTGGGAACCGGGGCCGAAGCTGACCACGAAGACGACGATGATGATGCCGAAGAGGATGTAGGTGAGGACGCTGCGGCTCTTCGAGCGAAGGATGTCCAGCATGAGGTAGAACGCTCCCGCGGGGTGGGCTGCCGTCCGCGGCTGCCGGCCGCGGCGGGGTTGAACAAGTAGGTCGATAGGCGCTAAAATGCAAGGGTTTTCGCGGAATGGGCGGGTGACGGGGGCGGGGCGGGAGCTGATTTGTTCGCACTACTCAGGCGCTATCGGGAAGTCATCGTCGTGGTGGTCCTTGCCGTGGTCCCGCTGGGCATCTTCCTCGCCCACGCGCGACACCCGAGCGACCGGACCGCGCTGGACCGCTTCGTCCTCACGGTGACGAGCCCGGTCGAGAAGGCCGTGGACTGGTCCATCAGCGGCGTCCTCGACGGCTGGCACCGCTACGTCTGGCTGCGCGACGTCGAGCGCCACTCCCGGGAGCTGTCACGCACGGTGAATGAGCTCCGCTCCGAGAACGCCGATCTCGCCCAGTACCGCGCCGAGAACGACCGGCTCAGCAAGCTGCTCGCCTTCGCGCGTTCCCGCCCCGAGTTCCGGCTGGTGGGGGCGCGGGTCATCGGCACGCGGATGGACCCCAAGGGGCTCCAGTTGATCACCATCGACCGGGGCAGCGACGACGGGATCCGCCGGATGATGCCGGTGGTCACCGCCGGAGGCGTGCTGGGGCGCATCCACACGCTCGGGACCCGCAGCGCGGACGTCCTGCTGCTCTCCGACCGGAACAGCTCCATCGCCGTCCGGGTCGAGCGCTCCCGGGCCCGCGCCAACGTGCGGGGGCAGGGCGCCCCCGGCCCCTGCCGGCTCGAGTACGCGCTCCGCTCCGACGACCTCATCGAGGGGGACGAGCTCGTCACCTCCGGCACCGACGGGGTCTTCCCTCGCGGCCTGCCGGTCGGGCAGGTCACCGGCGTGAAGCGGGGCGGGCACGGGCTCTACCAGGCGGCCGAGGTGCTCCCGGCCGTCGACGTGAACCGCGTCGAGGAGGTGGGGGTGCTGGTGGCCACCGATCCCCCCGGCGCCCTCCCGGCCGCCCAGGCACCGGTCCCATGAGGAACTGGATGCGCGTCCCGCTGGCGTCGGTCACGGCGCTGCTGCTCGTGGCCATCGGGGCCTCGGTCACCCGGCAGCTCACCGGCGGGGCGGTGTCGATCGCGCTGGCCGTGCCGGTGATCGTCTGGCTGGGGCTCGAGACCCCGGTGATCGAGGGGGCCATCGGCGCCGTGATCGTCGGGGTCCTGCTCGACGCCGCGGCCGGCGGACCGGGCGGCCTGCTGGCCTTCCTCTCGGTGATGGTCTTCGTCGGGGTCCGCGCCGGGGCGGGCCCGTTCGACGCCCGGAGCGTCCTCGGCTTCGCGCTGCTCTCCGGGGCGGCGACGCTCGGCATGGGGTTCGGCGCCATCGTCCTGCTCCGCTACGTGAGCCCGGCGGCGGCCATTCCGGGATGGAGCCTGCTCGGGCGGGTGGCGGTCGAGGCGATCCTCACCGGGCTGGCCGCGCCACCGGTGCGCCTCCTGCTCGACCGCGTCCTCGTCCCCGCCCAGCGGGAGCACACCGGGGTGCTGCGGTGAGGGAGCGGTCGTGGCGCTGACCTCCTCCGCGCCCCGCGGCGACGGCTCCTCCCGCCTCCTCTGGATGGCCGGGGTGGTCACCGTCGCCTTCCTCGTGATCCTGTCGCGCCTCTACCACCTGCAGGTCCTCCGCGGGGAGGAGTACCGGGGCAAGGCCGAGGAGAACTTCGTGAAGGAGTTGCGGGTCCCCGCCGACCGGGGGCTCGTCCTCGACCGCAACCGGAAGGTGCTCGTCGACTCGCGCCCCAGCTACGACGTGGTGCTCATCCCGTACTTCTGCGGGAAGGGTTGCGACGAGGTGGTCGGGCGGCTCGCCACGCTGCTCGCCTTCTCCTTCGAGGAGGAGGAGCGGGTCAGGGAGCACCTGCGCACCGCCCGCGGCCTGGTGCGCTTCCGCCCCTTCACGGTCAAGGTCGACATCTCCCGCGACGAGCTCGACGTCATCGAGGCCAACCGCATCGAGCTGTCCGGGGCCGTCGACGTCCTCCCCACGCCGCACCGCAGCTACCGGCACGGCATCTGGGCGAGCCACCTCCTCGGCTACATGAACGAGGTCGGCCCCGAGGAGCTGGTGAAGCTGAACGCCGAGATCGAGAAGGCCGGCGGGGATCTCCAGCCCTACCAGGCCCGCGACTTCGTGGGGCGGCGCGGGCTGGAGAAGCGCTACGAGCGGGACCTCCGCGGCGTGGACGGCACGCAGCGGGTGGTGGTGGACGCGCGGGGCAACGCCAAGCGGGACAGCGATCTCATCCCGGAGGGGCAGCGCTTCGAGCCCTCCTACCCCGGGAACAACCTGGTGCTCTCCATCGACTGGAGGCTCCAGGAGCATGCGGAGAAGATCTTCCCGGCCACGGCCGGCGCGGTCATCGCCATGGACGCGAGGACCGGCTTCATCCTGGCCCTCGTCGACCGGCCCGCCATCGATCCGAACAAGATGTCCGGACGCATCACCCGCGCCGAGCTGGCGGCCATCCGCACCGACCCGCTCCAGCCCGAGCTCTTCCGGGCCATCCAGCAGCACTACCACCCCGGCAGCACCTTCAAGGTCGTCACCGCCATCGCCGCCCTCGAGGAGGGGGCGCTCCGGCCCGGTGGCACGGTCTACTGCCCGGGGCGGTACACGATGGGTGGACACAGCTGGCGCTGCGACAAGGAGTCCGGCCACGGCCAGGTCGACCTCGAGCACGCGCTCGGCGCCAGCTGCGACGTCTTCTTCTACTCGCTGAGCGACCGGCTGGGCACCGACAAGATCGCCCGGTGGGGATCGCTCCTCGGCCTCGGCAAGCCCACCGGGCTGGACCTGATCGGGGAGATCCCCGGCGTCATGCCCGACGAGGCGTGGCACGACGCCCACCAGCCCGGCGGCCACCGGCACGGCATGTCGCTCAACATCGCCATCGGACAGGGGGACGTGAACGTCACCCCGCTGCAGCAGCTCGTCCTCTACGGCGCCCTCGCCACCGGGAAGGTCTGGAAGCCGCAGGTGGTCCTGCGCATCGAGGACCCGAAGGGCGACGTGAAGAAGGAGTTCGCGCCCGAGGTCCGCGGGATGCTCCCGGTGAAGCCGGAGACCCGCGAGGCGGTGATGAAGGGGCTGCTCGCCGCGGTGAACGAGCCCTTCGGCACCGCCTACGGCGTCCGCTTCAAGGACGTGGTCATGGCCGGGAAGACCGGCACCGCGCAGGTGGTGAAGCTGGGCGCGAAGCGGCTCAAGGCCTCCCAGGTCACCTACTTCCAGCGGGACCACGCCTGGTTCGCCGCCTTCGCGCCCGCCGACGACCCGGAGATCGTGGTGGTGGTGCTGAACGAGCACTCGGGCTTCGGCTCCTCCAACGCGGCGCCCACCGCGGCGGCCGTGGTGCGGAAGTGGCTCGAGCTGAAGGAGGAGGACGCCCGGGCGCGCGAGGGCGTGCAGCGCCCCGCCTCCGCGCCTCCGGAGCCGGCGCCGCAGCCCGCCCCGCCCCCGCCTCCCACGCCCGGCAAGCCCGAGAAGCCGGCGCGGGCCGGCGTGTCCGTTTCCCCGGGAGGGCGCCTTGGCGCTTGACCTCTCCGGCCTGGCCAGCCTGGGCATGCCGCGCCAGCGCTCCATCGCGCGCTTCCCCTGGCACCTGGCCTTCCTCGTGCTGGCCATCAGCGCGATGGGGGTGTGGAACCTGGCGTCCGCGTCCCGGAGCTCCCACATCGACATCTGGATCACCCAGGCCACCTGGATGGCCGCGGGGGTGGTGCTGGCGCTCGCGGTGGTGCTCGTCGACTACAAGATCTTCCGCCAGGGGGCCTGGGTCTTCTACGGCGCGGTGCTCGTCCTGCTCGTGCTCGTCCTCTGGAAGGGCAGGGTGATCATGGGGGCCCGGCGCTGGATCAGCTTCGGCCCGGTGGGCTTCCAGCCCTCCGAGCTCGCCAAGATCGCGGTCATCCTGGTGCTGGCCCGCTGGTTCTCCACCGAACGGGAGAGCGACCCGCGACGCGGTTCCCGGGGGCTCGCCGGCATCGCCATCCCCGGCGCCCTGGTGCTCGTCCCCGCGCTGCTCGTGCAGAAGCAGCCCGACCTGGGCACCGCCCTCATCGTGGTGGCCATCGGCGCCACCATGATCCTCTTCGCCGGCGTCCGCTGGAAGACGATCGTCGTCCTGGGGACCGCGGTGCTGCTCGTCGCCGTGGCGGCCTGGCCGCACCTCAAGCCCTACCAGCGCAAGCGGGTCGAGACCTTCCTCAACCCGGAGGGGGACGTGCTCGGCGCGGGGTACCACGCCACCCAGTCGATGATCGCGGTGGGCTCGGGCCAGGGATTCGGGAAGGGTTGGGGGCAGGGCACCCAGACCCTGCTCTCGTTCCTCCCCGAGCAGCACACCGACTTCATCTTCTCGGTCTGGGCCGAGGAGCACGGCTTCGCCGGCGCGCTCCTCCTCCTCGCGCTCTACTTCGCGCTGGTGGGGTCGGGCATCACCATCGCCATGAACGCGCGGGATCGCTTCGGCCAGTTCGTGGCCGTGGGGGCCACGGCGCTCGTGTTCTGGCACGCCTTCGTCAACATGGGCATGGTGACGGGCGTCCTGCCGGTGGTGGGCGTGACGCTGCCCCTCATGAGCTACGGCGGGACGTCGGTGCTCGTGGTCTTCGCGGCGCTGGCCATGCTGGCCAGCGTGGGGACCAGGAGGTTCGTGAATTAGCAGCGCGCGCTTCAGCGCGCGCAAGAGGCACCCCGAGGTTCCGTTGCTCCGTCGGTGCAGCGGTCCCGCTCTTGCGGCCTGACCTGTCGGTCAGGTCGCTGCCTTCTTCACGCTCTCGATGATCCGCGTCCGGTCGGCGCCGATCACGGTGTCGACGACCTTCCCGCCCTTGAAGACGAGCAGCGTGGGGATCGAGCGGATGTTGTACTTCTGGGCGACGCCCTGGTGCTTGTCGATGTCCATCTTGCCGACCTTCACCTTGCCCTTGAAGTCGACGGCGATCTGCTCGACCACCGGGGCGATGGCCTTGCAGGGCCCGCACCAGGTGGCCCAGAAGTCCACCAGCACGGGGATTTCGCTCTTCAGCACCTCGTTGTCGAAGGTGCCGTCCTCGAGGGTCACGACGTCGTTGGAAGCCATGTCCGGTGTCCTAACCTCTCGGGCGATCGCTGGCAAGCGGCCCGGAGGGCGTGCTAGGTTCCCTCCTCGGCGCAAGTTCCCGGAATGACCCGCGATCTCTCCAGCTCAGGTGGACTTCTCTTCGTCTCGCAGGCGCTCCTCGACGCCTGGGCGAGCCAGGGACGGATCGACCTCGACGGCGGCTCCATCGCGCTCCTGGGCGGACCGGGCCGCGGGCGACGGTACGCCCTCGAACCGGCGGTCCGGTTCCTTCGCGTGGCCGGCGGCGACGGGGACGCGGCGGGGCTCGTGGCGCGGGTGAAGAGCCTCTCCCAGGTGCGGGAACTGGGGGGCGAGGCCATGGCCGACTCGGTCGTGGTGGGCGAGGTCGCCTACGAGGTGGAACCGGGTTTCCTCGCCGAGGCCTCCGCCGTCGAGGCCGCCGCGCGCGCCGCGCCGAACGCCCCCCCGGCGCCCGTCCCCGATCCCCCCGGACCCGGCCACCGCGACCTTCCCCATGACCTCGAAGAGCGGCGCCGCGAGGCCGAGGCGCTCGCCAGGTTCCTCCTTGACAATCTCTCCTGACGGCCGCATCACGGACCGTCGAATCCGCAGTCCCGACCGAGACCCTCGATGAGCCTCCTCGTGCTCCGCTTCGCCGCCCTCTTCTACGCAGGGGCGGTCACGGCCTACGTCCTCCACTTCGCGCGCCCGCGCCACGCGGCGCTCGCCACCGTCGGGCAGTGGCTCCTGGGGATCGCCTTCGTGGTCCAGGCGGTCGCCATCGGGCTCGGCTGCAAGGAGTACGGCGGCGCCGAGTTCTTCGGACTCCGCGGCGGCCTGGTCTTCATGACCTGGCTCGCCGCCGGCGCGTCGCTCGTGGTGCAGCGCCTCTACCGCATCCCCGCCATCGGCGCCTTCGTCACGCCGCTCATCCTGGTGGTGCTGCTCCCCACGCTCTTCCTGGTGAAGCCCGACTTCCCCGAGGTGCTGCCCGAGGCGGTGCGCCGCCCCATGCTCACCATCCACATCGTGACGGCGCTGCTCGGGGTGGCGCTCTTCGCCATCGCCTCGCTGGTCGCGGTGATGTACCTCCTCCAGGAGCGGGAGGTGAAGGGGAAGCGTTTCGGGGCCCTGTTCTCCCGCCTTCCCTCGCTGGCCGCCCTGGACCAGCTGAACCAGCGGCTCGTCCGCGTCGGCTTCGTGGTCTACACGGTGGCGCTCCTCACCGGGTCGGGCATGGCCAAGGTGGTCTGGAAGAGCGCCTGGCAGTGGGATCCGCAGCAGATCAGCTCGCTCGTCATCTGGATGCTCTACGGGGTCATGGTCCAGCTCCGGCACACCGGATGGCACGGGCGCCGCTTCGCGATGCTCACCATCGTCGCCTTCGGGCTGGTGGTGGGATCCATGGTCACGCTGAACGTCCTGCCCGAGGGCATGACCCGCCACGGCGGCGACTTCTCGGGTGAGCGCAAGTGAACGGAGTGCGCGAACTCCACCTGGTCGGGCTCTCGCACAAGAGCGCCCCGGTGGCCGTCCGCGAGAAGGTCGCGCTGGGCGGCGAGGACCTCAAGGGGGCGCTGGCCGCGCTCGCCGATCGCCCCGGGGTCGGCGAGGTCATGGTGGTCTCCACCTGCAACCGGGTCGAGTGCTACGTGTACGGCGAGTCGCTCGAGGAGGCCCGCCACTTCTTCCTGGCCCGCACCGGCGATGCCAAGGGGCACCTCTACGAGCGCAGCGGTCGGGAGGCGGTGCGCCACCTCTTCCGCGTCGCAGCCAGCCTCGACTCCATGGTGGTCGGGGAGCCGCAGATCCTGGGCCAGGTGAAGGAGGCCTACGGACTGGCCGCGTCGGTCCAGACCGCGGGGGCCTTCGTCTCCCGCCTCTGCAACCGGGCCTTCGCGACCGCCAAGCGGGTCCGCAGCGAGACCGAGATCGCCCGGGGCGCCGGGAGCGTCTCCCAGGTGGCGGTCGAGCTGGTGGAGAAGATCTTCGGCAACCTGAAGGGCAGGGCGGTGCTGCTCGTGGGCGCCGGCAAGATGGGCGCGCTGTCGGCCAAGGCCCTGCGCGACCTCGGCGCCGACCGCATCCTCGTCACCAACCGCTCGCCGGAGCGTTCCCGGGCGCTGGCGGCCGAGATCGGGGCCGTGTCCGAACCCTGGGAGGGGCTCACCAGCCTCCTCGTCCTCGCCGACGTGGTGATCGTCTCCACCGGTGCCCCCAGCTTCGTCATCACGCGCGAGCTCGCCGCCCAGGCCATGAAGGCCCGCCGCGGACGGTCGGTCTGCTTCATCGACCTGGCCGTGCCCCGCAACGTCGACCCCGCCTGCGCCGAGCAGGACAACGTCTACGCCTACGACATCGACGACCTCCAGAAGGTGGTCAGCCAGACCCACGCGGCCCGCGCCGAGGAGGCCATCCGGGCCGAGGCCATCGTCGAGGCCGAGGTCATGGCCTTCGCCCAGGAGCGGGAGACCCGCGCCGCGCTCCCGGTGCTGGCCGAGCTGCGCCGCCGGGCCGAGCAGATCGCCCGCGCCGAGGCCGAGCGCACGCTGGCCCACGTCGGCGGCAAGCTCGACGAGAAGGGGCGCCGGAGCGTCGAGGCCATGGCCCAGGCCATCGTCAACAAGCTCCTGCACGGCCCGACCGCGCGCCTCAAGGAGGCGGCCGCGTCGGGCGACAGCGACCTGCCCGGCGCCGCCGCCGAGCTCTTCGGCGTGGGGGAGGCGGAAGCCCCGCCCCGCGCCCGGACGCGTCCCCACGACGCGCCCGACGCCGACGTCCACACGGAGCCCCACCGATGACCGTCCGAATCGCCACCCGCCGCAGCGCCCTCGCCATGTGGCAGGCCCGCCACGTCTCCGGGCTGCTCACCGCGCGCGAGCCCGGCCTCGAGGTCCAGCTGCTCGAGCTCATGACCCGCGGCGATCGCATCCTCGACGTCCCGCTCGCCGAGGTCGGGGGCAAGGGGCTCTTCGTGAAGGAGATCGAGGACGCCCTGCTCCGGGGCGAGGCCCAGATCGCCGTCCACTCCATGAAGGACCTCCCCGCCAACGAGCCGCCCGGCCTCGTCATCGCCGCCGTCCCGGTCCGGGAGGATCCCCGCGACGCGCTGGTGTCCCACGGCAAGAAGCTCTCCGAGCTTCCCCGGGGGGCGCGCGTCGGCACCGCCAGCCTGCGCCGGTCCGCGCAGCTCATGGCGCTCCGTCCCGACCTCAAGATCGAGACCATCCGCGGGAACGTGGCCACCCGACTGAAGAAGATCGACGAGGGGTTCGACGCCGTGGTGCTGGCCCACGCCGGGCTCCGGCGGCTCGGCCTCGTCGACAAGGTGGCGCAGGTCTTCTCGACCGAGGAGATGCTCCCGGCCGTCGCCCAGGGGGCGCTCGCCATCGAGGCCCGGCAGGACGACGCCGAGACGATGCGGCGGCTCGCCCCCCTCGAGGACCGGACCACCCGGATCCAGATCGAGGCCGAGCGTGGCTTCCTCCGCAAGCTGCAGGGCGGCTGCCAGGTGCCCATCGCCGGTCACGCCGAGCTGAAGGGCGACCTGGTCCACCTGCGCGGGTTGGTGGCCAACCTCGACGGCACGGTGATCATCCGCGGCGAGCGCTCCGGCCCGGCGGCCCAGGCGGCCGCGGTCGGGGAGGGGCTCGCCGACGAGCTCCTCGCCCGCGGCGCCGGCGAGATCCTCTCCGCCATCGAGAAGGGGCCGGGGCTCTCCGCCCCCAGGCGGTGACCGGCGCGTCGCCCAGGCTGGACGGGCGCCGCGTGGCGGTGACCCGGGGGAAGGGGGGCGAGGACCCCCTCTCCACGAGGCTCCGCGAGCTCGGGGCCCAGGTCCTCGAGGTACCGGCCATCGTCGTCGCCCCGCCGCTCTCCTGGGACGAGTTCGACGCGGCGGTGCACGACCTCTGGCAGTACGACTGGATCGCCTTCGCGAGCGCCACCGCGGTCGAGGCCACCCTCTCCCGCATCGTGGCGCTGGGGCTCCCGCCGCCGCCGGTGGGCACGCGCCTCGCGGCGGTCGGGAAGGCCACCGCCCACCACCTCCAGGCGCGGCTGCGGGCGCCCGACCTCGTCCCCGACCACGCCACCGGCGCGGCCCTCGCCGAGGCCATGGCGCCCCACATGCGCGGGCGGCGGGTGCTCGTCCCGCGCGCCGCGGAGGGTCGGCTGGACCTCATGGATGGGCTCGCGGCGGCCGGTGCGGACGTCGTCGCGGTGCCCTGCTACCGCACGGTCGCGTCGCCGCCGGCCGCGGTGGCGTCGCTCGGCGAGGCCCTCCTCGACGGACGGGTCGACGCGGTGACCTTCGCCTCCCCGTCGGCGGTGAAGAGCATCCTCACGGCGCTCGGTGCCCGGGCGGCGATGCTCGATCGCTGCGCGCTGGCGGCCATCGGCCCGACCACCGCGGCGGCGCTCGTCGAGTCGGGGCTCCGCGTCGCGGTGATGCCGGAGAAGCCGGGCGCGGTCGAGATGGCCGACGCCCTGGCGCGCCACCTCGGTCCCCGGGGCGGCTAGCGCTCCTTCGGCTTCTTCTTCCGGGCCTCCCGGCGCGCCCGCTTGGCGGCCAGGAAGCCGGTGGCCTTCCGCTCCGCCACCCGCTCCTCGGGCGTCGGCTCGGGGCGCGGCGCCGGGGCCTTCCGCGTCGGCTCCCGCTTCGCGCCGGGCTGCAGCGTCCACCAGAAGAGCCGCTTCACCACCAGCGTGGCGTAGGCCCCGGGCGGAAGCGTGAAGGCCAGGTTCACCCGGAGGCGACCCCGGTTCAGCTCGTCCTGGCGGGCCTCGCCCACCACGAGCTTGCCCGGGTCGACGAGGATGGGGCGCTCCTCGGCGTCGAAGTGGATCTGCGGGGCGTCCTTGACCCGGAGGTCCCCGAGGGTCTGGTTCTCGCGCCCCAGCACCGAGAGCGCCGCCTTCTCCACCTTCGGGTCGGCGAAGCGCGTGGCGGGGGCGAGCAGCGGGAAGGTGCGGGCGCGGAGGTCGCGGGCCAGCGCGCCGTCGAGCTCGCGCGGGAAGAGGAGCGTCCCCGCCTGGTAGCGGATGGAGACGAGCCTCGCCACCCCCACCACGTCGCGAAGGTACTGCTTCACCCCCTCGTTCCAGAGCCAGCTCTGGTAGGCGAACACTTGAAGTCCGCGCCAGCGCGGCTCGGTGCGCAGGAACGCGCCCAGGTAGTCTTCCGGGTGCTTGCGGAGGTAGCGCACCACGAGGTCGTAGCGCTCGGCGCCGGGGTGGGGGTTCCGGAGCTCCCAGTTGCCCCAGTTCTCCTTCCAGAACTGCTTCACCTGGGCGTCGGTGGTCCGATCGAGCTCGCTGGGGCGCGCCAGGAAGTTCTTGAGCGCGAGCTCGTGCTCCCCGCGCATCAACTCCTTCACCAGGAAGCCCTGCCCGTGCTTGAGCGAGCCGAAGCGCTGGGAGTCGAAGTAGTCGACGATCCCGATGCGCCGGACCTCGGCGATCGAGGCGGCCAGCCGCGCCACGTCGTCCTCGGAGAGGTCGCGCACGGTGACCGCGAACCGGTTCGACGTGGTGTTGGCGGCGGAGAGGGGCTCGGCGGTCCGGCCGAGCGGCTTGAGCCGCAGGTCCGGCTCCTGGATCTCGACCTGCGCGGCGCGGACGGCCACGAGCTGGGTGGTCCGCCCCTGCTTGTCCTTGAGTCCGCAGTAGCTCACGTCGGCGGCCTGCACCCGCGCCGCGGCACGCACGCGCTCCACCGCCTCGAAGGTGGAGAGCTTCTGCTTGTCCATGAGGTAGACGAACCACTGCCCGCGCGGATCGGGGTCGAACCGCCACGACTCGGTGACGGAGAAGTCCTCGGGGAGCTGCTTGAGTTTCATGGCGCCTCGGTCGGGCGCCTCAGGGGACGGCCTGCCGGTAGAAGAGGACGATCGTGAGGCAGTGGAACTCGTTGTCGCTCGACTGCGCGACGACGCGGTCGACGATCTCCAGGTCGGAATTGGCCTGGAGCCACCGGCTGATGGACTCGCCCAGTTCCTCGCGTTCCCTGGCCTTCGTCGCGGAGAAGACCTTCACACCGGTGAAACGCATCGCGCGCACCTCGTTCAACCGCACCCGCCTCCAGCGCGTGTCCAAGTCTCCGATATCTTTGCCTCACGTCCGGGCAGGTGTCAAACCGTGACGGTGGCCAACCCGGCGATATCGCGACCGAATTCGTCACGTTGAATCGCCGGTGGGGCGCGTGGTATTCGACGTGCGCTTCCCCGCGAAACCTCTAGGGAAACCGACCCCATGCTCATCGACCTGCACGTCCACAGCCGGCACACGCCGGGATGCACGCTCGCCCCGGTAGACGTCCTGCGCAGGGCGCGGGAGGCCGGGCTCGACGCCGTCGTCTTCACCGACCTGAACTCCCTGGAAGGGCTCTCCGAGATCCGGGAGGCGGGACGGGCGGAGGGCTTCCTGGCGCTCTGTGGAGCCGAGATCGCGACCGACCGGGGGCACTACCTGGCCTTCTTCCCCGATCCGGAGAAGGTGCCCGCCCTCCCGCAGATCTTCGGGACGCCGCCCTGGCCGGTCCAGGAGGTCCTCTCCAAGGTGGCGGCGATGGGGGGCGCGGTGGTGGCCGCCCACCCGTACGACAAGTCGATCGATCACCCCGGCGGGGACGTCCTCTTCTCGCTGGACGGGCTGTCGGCGATCGAGGGGCTGTCGACGCTCCGGAAGCCGGCCGTGAACGACCTCGCGGTGGAGGCGGCCGACCACATGGGGCTGCCCTGCGTGGGGGGATCGGGCGCCAAGGACGCGCTCTCCGAGATCGGGAAGGCGGCCACGCTCTTTCGCGATCCGGTCCGGAGCGAGGCAGATCTGGTGACCCAGCTTCGCTCGGGGTGCGTCTTCAGCGTGGCCGTCGGCGTCACCCCGGGGCCGGCCGAGCCGCGTGACTCCCGGCGGTCGGGCGACCGCAGGGGTGAGCGAGGCGACCGGGGCGATCGGGGCGGTGGACGCAGCGGGGGCGGCGGGCGAGGCCCGCGCCGGGACCGCTAGGCCGGTCGGCGGGCCGGCTTCACTTGGCCCGCGTGCCCTTCCCGGAGTCCTGACGGACCAGCCGGTCGTCGAGGAAGGAAGCCTTCCGGGTGCCGTTGTTCCAGTACCAGTCCTCGGTCCGGGCCGGCCGGTCCATGACGATGCGGTCGGGAAAGCCCCAGGCCATGGCGGCCGCCTCGCGGGTCATGCCCTCCACGATCGCCTTCTCCCGGATGGCGTCGCGCACCGGATCCGGGAGCGCGGCGAAGATCGCGGTGGGGTCGTCGGGGGTGAGCACCCGGCCGACCTCGGCGAGGACGTCCTCGGGACGGGTGGAGTCGGCGGCCAGCACCAGGACGGCCGGCTTCGCCACTCCCTCCACCGTCGCGAGCAGCCACGGGTTGTAGCGGGGCGTGGTGATGGGGCGGCTCCAGGCCACGGTTCCGGTGGGGAACTGCACGCCGTCGACGAACACCGGCGTGCCCGGGGGCAGGACGCGCGTGGCCGCCGGGGGCGTGAGGGGGCTCCCGTCGGGCGACTCGAGGAGGCGGAGCTCCGAGACCGGACGGTCGGAGAGGAGCACCCTGGAGCCGTCCCCGTAGAACGGTCCCACGTAGACCGCGACCCGGAGGTAACGGGGCTGCCGGGTGAGCGCGCGGGTCACCGACTCCCGTCCCTCGGGCGGGAGCTGGGACGGGGGAACGCAGGCGGCGAGCAGTGCCAGGGTGACGGCGGCGGCGAGGCGGCGCATGCGTCATCTGTACCGCATCGTGCCAGCCGGGGCACGAGACTCGCCATCCTTCGGAAGCCGCGCGGGGCGGGTGCTCACCACGGGCCTGCCCGGGAACGAGTGCCCCGCCCGCGGCTACGGGACCTGCGAGACGACGTCCTGGAAACCGGCTAGGTTCCCCGGTCATGTTCGGTCCGTTCCGTCACCTCCTGCCCGGGTCCCTGAAGGCCGCCCACCGCGACTGGGAGGCCAGGCGGACCCAGGAACGCTTCGAGGCCGACGAGGGTCGCGCCTGGGCCGTTCGTGGATACGCGGCGCCCAGCCCAGCGCCCATCAAGCGGGCCGTGCTGCAGCGGAACGGCCTCCCCGACGCGACCTGGATCGAGACGGGTACCTACCTCGGCGACACGAGCGCCTTCCTCGCGACCTTCGCCCGGCGCGTGGTGACGATCGAGCCCGACCCTGCGCACGCGGCGCGGGCGCGGGAGCGGTTCCGCCACACGCCCCAGGTCGAGGTCGTGAAGGGGCTCTCGGAGGAGGTGCTGCCCCGGATCCTGTCCGCCGCCTCCGGGAACCTCTGCCTGTGGCTCGACGGGCACTTCTCCGGCGGGACGACCTTCCAGGGGCCGCAGGACACCCCCATCGCCGACGAGCTGGCCGCCGTCGCGGCGAACCTGCCCCGGTTCCCGGCCGTCGTGGTCCTCGTCGACGACGTCCGGTGCTTCCAGGCGGCGAAGCCAGGGGACGGCTACCCGCCGCTCGACTTCCTCGTCGACTGGGCGAGGACGAATGCCATGTCGTGGCACGTCGAGCACGACATCTTCGTCGCGGGGCGCGGCGGCTGAAGCATCCGGGGACTCCCCCACGAAAGGCGCCGCTGCTCGCTCCAGATCGGGCAGCCCTCGACGGGAGCCCGGCTGTCCAGCGTTCCAGCCGCCCCGGTGAGTCCACCCGCCTAGTCTTCCTCTTCCTTCGCCGCGAGGAAGCGCCGCCCCAGCTCGTGGGAGCGCTGGGTGGCGGCCTCCACGGCGTTCATGAGGGTGGTGCGGAGCCCGCCCGCCTCGAGGGTGTGGAGCCCGGCGATGGCCGTGCCGCCCGGGCTCGTCACCTGGTCCTTCAGGCGCCCCGGATGCTCGCCGGTCTCGAGCAGGAGCTGCGCCGAGCCGAACACGGTCTGGGCGGCCAGGTCCTGCGCATTGCGCCGGTCGAGCCCCATCTTCACGCCGGCGTCGGAGAGGGCCTCGATGATGAGGAACACGTAGGCGGGGCCCGATCCGGAGAGGCCGGTGACGGCGTCGAGGAGCACCTCGTCCACCACCACGGTCTTGCCGACCGCGTCGAAGAGCGCCTTCGCCTGCTCCATGTCCTCGGGGGTGGCGTGCTCCCCGGGCGAGATGGCGGTGGCGCCGGCGCCGACCAGCGCCGGGGTGTTGGGCATGGTGCGCACGATGCGGACGCCGTGCCCGACCTTGCGCTCGATGGCCGCGAGCGGGACGCCGGCGGCGATGGAGATGACGAGCTTCGACCCGTCCAGGGCCGGGGCCACCTCGGCGAGCACCTTGTTCATCGCCTGGGGTTTCACCGAGAGCACCACGATGCCCGCCTGCCGGACGGCGGCCAGGTTGTCGGTGCTGGTCTTCACGCCGAACCGCGACTCCAGATCCGCGAGCCGGTCCTTGCGGCGGTCGGTG
This sequence comes from Deltaproteobacteria bacterium, assembly GCA_037129355.1. Lineage (GTDB taxonomy): Bacteria > Myxococcota > Myxococcia > Myxococcales > Anaeromyxobacteraceae > CAIOAK01. The sequence continues at coordinate 18,549 of JBAXVO010000021.1, forward strand.
AGCAGGATCTCCCCCGGCGTGGCGACACCGGCGCGGAGCAGCCCCTTCACGAGGGCCTCGGCCATGTTGCCGGCACCGAGGAAGGCGATGGTCTTTCCGAGTGGCATGGACGCCACTCTAGCCGATGATGAAGTCCTCGCCCACGGCGGGGCCCCGTTCGAAGCGGTCGACGGTGAAGCGGTCGAAGATCTCGTCCTTCTCCCGGCCCGTCATCCACTCGGCCATGAGCTCGCCCACCGCCGGCGCCATCATGAAGCCGTGCCCCACGAAGCCGGAGAGCTGGAGGAAGTTGGCCGGCCCCGCCGCTCCCAGGATGGGGTTGTTGTCCGGCGTCACGTCGTAGTTCCCGGCCCACTGGCGCATCACCGGGATGCCCGCCGTGGCCGGGAGGTGGTCGGTGAGCACGCGGGAGAAGCGGGCCAGGAAGCGGAGCGTCGACCCGGTCACGATGCCGGCCGGCTCCTCGGGGTCGCCCATGCCCCCCACGATCTCGCCGCGCTGCGACTGGGAGACGTAGAGGCCGGTGCCGAGGACCGACACCAGCGGGCCGAGCCAGGGCTTGAGCGGGCCGGAGACCAGGATCTCGTGCCGGGTGGGGTGGTTGGGCAGCGACACGCCGGCGAGGCGGGCCACCTCCGGGCTCCAGGCGCCGCAGGCGTTCACCAGCGTGCCGCAGCGGATCCGGCCGCCCGCGGTGCGCACGGCGCGGACGAGCCCTCCCGAGACCTCGATCCCGGTGACCGGCGAGAAGGTCCGGACGATCGCGCCCCGGGCCTGCGCGGCGGCGGCGTAACCCCACAGGAAGGGCCAGGGGAAGACCACGCCGTCGTCCGGGTTCCAGGAGGCGGCCACGAAGCGGGAGGGGTCGAGCTCGGGCACCACCTCGCAGGCCTGCTCCCGCGTGAGGATGCGGGTGCGCATGCCCTGGGCCCGCTGGACGGCGAGGTTCCGCTCGAGCCGCGCCACCTGCGAACCGTCCGGCGCCAGGAAGAGGTAGCCGCCCCGGCGGAACCAGACGTTCACGCCGGTCTCGCCGGCGAAGGTCCGGAAGAGCTGGAGCGACCGCAGCCCGAGCCGGACCATGGTCGGGGTGGACCACTGGGCGCGGACGCCGCCGCCGTTGCGCCCCGAGGCGCCCGAGTTGAGGTAGCTCCGCTCCAGCACCACGACGTCGCGGACGCCGCGCAGCGTGAGCTGGTAGGCGAGGCTGAGCCCGAGGACGCCTCCCCCCACGATGACCACGTCGGCGCGCTCGGGCAGCGGCCCCGACGGCGCCGGCGGAGGCGGAGACGGGAGCACCGGCTCGGGGACGCCCTCGTCGACGGGGAGCGAGGCCGGGTCGAGCGCGGCGAGGGTGCCGAAGGTCACCGGCTGCACCGGAGGACGGGCGGTGAAGGGGGTGATCTCGGCGGGCGTGGCCCCGAGCCGGAGCAGTTCCTTCACCACCGCGTTGAGGCAGCTCTTTCCCTGGCAGGGGCCGGTGCCGAAGCCGGTGTAGCGCTTCACCGACTCGAGGTCGCGGTGGCCGCGCGCGAAGGCGCGCCTCACCTCGGAGAGGGTGACGTCCTCGCAGGCGCAGAGGATGGTCTTACCCACGGGCGGCCTCCCCGGCGCGGCGGCCCCAGGAGATGGCCTCGGCGGCGGAGACGGGGCGCGCCGCCTCCCCGGCGGCGAGGAGCCCGGGGACGGAGGTGGTGCCGTCGACGGCGACCCGCGGAGCGAAGGCCTCGATGGCCGGGTCCCAGTCGACGCCGACGCCCAGCGCCCGGAGGAACTCGGGGGCAGGGGAGGGGGGCTCCCCCTGCGCGACGACGTCGCAGCGGAGGTCGGTCCCGTCCACCAGGCGGAGCGAGGCCACCCGTCCACGCCCGCGCGCCGAGGCGACCGCGCCCGGCACCCGGGCGGTGTCGACGCCGGCGGCGGCGAAGCGTGCGGCGATGGCCTCGGCCTCCGGGCCCTTCCCCAGGACGGCGATGCGGCGCCCGGGGACGACGCCGTGCTCGGCGAGGGCGAGGGCGAGGGCGCGGCCGGAGTGGACGCCGGGCAGGTCGTCCCCCTCGAAGCCGGGAGGCCTGGCTTGACCCCCGGTGCACACCACGATGCGGCCGGCCCGGACGAGCCGGGTGCGGGGCGGGGCGTCGCCGACGAGGAGGCAGAGCGGGGATCCGCCGTCCCGCCAGAGCCCGGTGGCGGTGGTGCCCAGGGCGACCTCGCCTCCCGCGGCGACGACGGCCCCGACGACCGCTGAGGGCCAGGAGGCGGGGGCGGCGTCCGGCTCCAGGCCGGCGCGGAGCCTGCCGCCGGGGAGCCGGTCCCGATCGACGAGGAGCGCGCGCTGGCCGGCGGCGGCGAGGACCTCGGCGGCGGCGAGGCCGGCGGGACCGGCGCCGAGCACCAGCGCGTCGAAGGTCTCGGTGGAGGCCCGGGGCCCCCTGGGCGCGGCGCGGTCGGGCATCCTCCCGAACCCGGCCAGCCTGCGGGTGAAGGCGACGAGCGCCAGGTTCACCGGAAGTGGACGGGTGAGCATGTGGTGCACGTCGAGGCCGCCCGGGGTGAGCGGGTCGAGGATCCCGAGCAGGTCGTGGGCGGCGTCGGGCCAGGCGTTCTGGGTCTCGACCCGCATCCCGTCGCGGCAGGGGGTCCGGCAGGCCCTCCGGTTGGGCTCGCCGTCGACGCGCACCAGGCAGGAGCCGCAGCTCCCCGAGAGGCAGAACGGGCCGCGCGGCCGGTGGTACTTGGCGCTCCGGGAGAGGAGCTGCCGGCCGGCGGCGAGGAGCGCCGAGGCCACGCTCTCGCCGGCGCGCGCGGGAACCGGGTGGCCGTCGAGGGTCACCGAGCAGTCGGTCGCGAAGCGGGGGTCGGTCAGGCGAGGCATGGATCGGCGCGCGGAGGATAGCTCCGGTGCGGCGCATCGGCCACGGTTATGAAGGTGGCCGTGGCGGTCCTCTTCCTCTTCGTGGATGGCGTGGGCGCGGGGCGTCGCGACCCGGAGGTGAACCCGCTCGCCCGCGGGGACTTCCTGCTGTCGCGATTCGAGGACGGGGGCGGGTCGCCCCTGCCGGGCGGGGGGCGGGCGGTGCTCGCCGACGCCTGCCTGGGGGTCCCGGGCCGTCCCCAGTCGGCCACCGGGCAGAGCACCATCCTCTCCGGGGAGAACGCGCCGTCGGCCCTGGGGCAGCACCTGCTCGGCTTCCCCAACGCGCGGCTGCGCTCCTGGCTCGAGCCCCGGTCGATCTTCCGGGCGCTGGCCGCCGCCGGGCGGTCCACCGCCTTCGCGAACGCCTACCCGGTGGCCCACCTCCACGCGCTGGGGTTCCCCGCCGACGGGGAGCCGGAGCTCCCCGTGGAGATCGTCCGGCGCCGGGCGCGAGCCTCGGCGACGACCGTCGCCTTCGCGGCCGGGGGTGGGCGCTTCCGGACCTGGGGCGAGGCGAGGGAGGGGGGCGCCCTCACCCACGACATCACCGGGGCCCGGGCCAACGGCTACGGAGCCGGGATCCCTCCGCGCACGCCGGAGGAGGCCGCCCAGGTCCTCCTCGGCATCTCCCGGGAGCACGATTTGACCCTCTTCGAGCACTTCGAGACCGACGAGGCCGGGCACGCCCGGTCGATGGAGCGGGCGCTCGACGCGCTCGACCGGGTGGACCGGTTCGCGCGGGCGCTGGTGGACGGGCTCCGACCCGGGGACTCGCTGGTGGTCGCGAGCGACCACGGCAACCTCGAGGACCTGGGGACGCGGAACCACACGCTGAACCCGGTGCCGGTGATCGGCTTCGGGCCGGCGGCGGAGGCCGTGGAAGGCGTCCGGGACCTGACTGGCATCGCACCCCTGCTGAGGAGGCTCGTCTCGTGAGCACGACCAAGGGCATCGGCCGGCCGCTCCGGCTGGCCTCCGGGCTCGAGTTGCCGAACCGGCTCGCCAAGGCGGCGATGACCGAGGGGCTCGCCGACGGGCGCGGGCGCCCTGGGCCGGAACTCGTCCGGCTCTACGAGCGCTGGGCGAACGGGGGCGTGGGGCTCTCCGTCACCGGCAACGCCATGGTGGACGGCCGATACCTGGAGCGCGCCGGCAACGTGCTCCTGGACGACCCGGGCGCGGGGGAGGCGCTCTCCACCTGGGCCGCCGCGGCGCGGAAGGGGTGCCCGGCCATCGTCCAGCTGAGCCACCCCGGGCGGCAGACCAACCGCTTCATCTGCGGGCGTCCGCTCGCGCCGTCCGAGGGACCGCCGGTGAAGGTCCTGGCGAGCTTCGCCCGCCCCCGGGCCATGACCCCGCCCGAGGTGGAGGAGACCGTGGCCCGCTTCGCGGCCGCCGCCTCGGCCTGCCAGCGCGCCGGCTTCGACGGGGTGCAGGTGCACGCGGCCCACGGCTACCTGCTCGCCCAGTTCCTGTCGCCGCTCACCAACCGCCGGGACGACCGGTGGGGCGGGGCGCTCGAGGGGAGGGCGCGGCTCCTCCTCGAGGTGGTGCGCGCGATCCGCGCGCGGACGGGGCGGGGCTTCACGCTCGCCGTGAAGCTCAACTCGGCCGACTTCCAGCGGGGCGGCTTCTCCGAGGAGGAGTCGCTCCAGGTGGTGCGGTGGCTCGACGGGGAGGGGATCGACCTCCTCGAGATCTCCGGCGGCAACTACGAGTCCCCGGCGCTGCTTCTCGGACCGGGGGTCCGGGAGAGCACCGTGGCCCGCGAGGCCTACTTCCTCGACTTCGCGCGGCGCGTCCGCGGCGTCACCCGGATGCCGCTCATGGTCACCGGTGGATTCCGGACCGTCGCCGCCATGGAGGCGGCGCTCGCCGAGGGCGCGCTCGACGTGGTGGGGCTGGCCCGGCCGCTGGCCCTCGATCCCGACCTCCCGGCCCGGCTCCTCTCCGGCCAGGTCGAGGGCTCCGAGGTCCAGCCACTCCGGGTGAAGAGCCGGATGCTCGCCATGACGGCGGAGGCCGCCTGGTTCGGGGACCAGATCCACCGGCTGGCCGA
>JBAXVO010000210.1:0-6061 GCA_037129355.1 Deltaproteobacteria bacterium
TCTCGCAGGAGGAACTTCTCCGGGCGGTGCGGGCCCTGCTCGACCGGAACCCGACGCCGCCTGAAGGCCAGGGTGCCTAGGGGGCGCCGAAGGCCCCACACCGAAATGCAGCACTTCCCCTCGTGTCAGTCCCTCCGGTAGACTACACGGATGTTCAGCTGCTCCAGCCCCTACCCTTCGCTCCCCGGCAAGCACCGCCGGGGGGCACGGGCCTGTAGAGGTAGACCCCGACGCCGCCACGACACCCGTCCCGGCCACCCCGTTCTCCCACGCCGCCTGACCCCGGAGACCCAACCATGGCAACCGAAGCAGAGATGCAGGCAGAACTGGAGCAGCTGAAGGCCGAGAACGCCGCCCTCAAGGCACGCGGCAGCAAGGGCGTGTCGATGAAAGTCAGCGAGAAGGGCGGCGTCTCCGTCTACGGCCTCGGCCGCTTCCCGGTCACCCTCTACCAGGAGCAGTGGACGAAGCTGCTCGATCTCGCCGACGACATCCGGGCGTTCATCAAGGAGAACGAGCCGAAGCTCAAGAAGAAGGAGTGACTCCCGTGCCCGACCCCGCCGAGTTGCTCACCGCCGCCAAGATCGCCCAGCAGCTCTCCGTCTCCGACGCCAAGGTGAAGAAGGCGCGGGGGTAGCGCGCCACGTTGGCTGTGGGCCTGCGCCCACACCGGGTCGGTCGCCTGCACCCGGGTAGGGGGCGACCTGTGACCTCTCGCGGGGATTCGAACGCACATCCCTGCGAAAACAGGCGTGAACCCGCCTGCTCCCCCTGGAGCGCTTCTTGCTCGATCACGGGCTGGTCGAAAGGACCCCCATGCCGAGCACTTCCTGCAGCTCCATCCTCCCCGTTCTCCTCGCTCTCGTCGCGGCGACCGCGGCGTGCAAGTCGACCACGCAGGACACGACCGCCTCCGCGTACGTGCCCCGGGTCTTCTCCGAGCGGGAGGTCCTGGCCGGGTATCCGGCCCACCTCGGTGCCGGCGACCAGGTGCTCCTGCAGCTCGAGCCGGCATCGGCGTCGACCTCGCCCACGACCGACACGGGCACGCCCGGCGTGGACATCCTGCCCATCCGGGTCCCGGCAGCGGTCTCGTTCCGTCTCTGCTTCCAGTCTCCCCGTTCCCACCAGCTCTCGCTGAAGGCGGCCGGAGGGGCGGCGCTCGTCTCGGTCACGGCCTCGACCGACCCGGCCTGCCAGGGGAGCGTCGTCTCGCTCACGGCCGGCGACTACCTCCTCGAGGTGCGCCACGCCAGCGGCGACGGCGTCACCTATCCGGTCCTGGTCTCGTTCGGGAGCGGCTCGAGCTCTCCTTCGCTGCGCCAGGGCCTGGCCGCCGCGCCGACCACGACCGTCACCCTCAGCGACGTCCCGACCTACGATCCGACGCAGACCTACAAGCCGCCTGCCGTGGGCAATCCGGCGGTGCTCGTCCAGTGGGCGGGCGTCATCTACCAGCTCGGCTGGTGGGCGAATCCCTACAACTGCCCCGTCAAGGGCGTCGACTTCATCGCCTGCGTCGTGAACGACGGCCAGTGGAAGGTCTACGACCCGAACGTGAAGCCCGAGTGGTCGTACTACGACTACCCGACCCTGGTCGCCTCCTACCCGAACCCGCCCACCTGCACCGCGGCCGACTACGGCACCGACGCGATGGTGACGCGGGTGGATGCACGCATCCTCTCGGGGGACATGTCGACCGCCACGCCGACGGACGCCCCCTTCACGGACGCGGAGAAGCAGGCCCTGTACCGGGAAGCCATGCTGCCTTGCCTGCCGCCCGACCTGTCGCTGGCGGCCGACGCGGACCTTCCCGACAACGTGAAGGTGGTGAAGCGGGTCATGCCGCTCTCCAGGTGGAAGACCTATGCCTCCAAGGCGGCCACGGCGGAGGTGAACACGCTCTTCGAGCCAGGCTTCACGGACACGAGCGAGACCTACTGGCAGTTTCTCGGGGCGGTCGCCCGGTACCCCTACTTCTGCGGGGAGGTCGGTGGGCGGACTGTCGGGGGCACCACCCCGTCCATCGTCGGCGCCTTCGCCTCCAAGGACGAAGCGTGCATGCGAGAGCTCGCCGGGTTCTTCGCCCACGCGGCGCAGGAGACCGGCGGAGCTGACCCGCTGCTGTCGTTCGAGTACCTCCGCGAAGGGGGCGTGTACGGGAACGCGAACTACCAGCCGGGAAATGGGGCCGAGCCGTCCTGCAACGCGCCGTTCGACTGCTCCAGCGCCTGGGCGCTCTACTACGGCCGCGGCCCGAAGCAGTTGACCCACTTCTACAACTACGCCGGCCTCTCGGCCGCGCGCTTCGTGAGCGATCCCGACGGGACGATGAAGAGCTTCAACTACCTGCTCAAGTGGCCGGACCTCGTGGCGTACGACACGGAGCTCTACTTCCTCTCCTCCATCTGGTTCCTGATGACCAACCAGCCTCCCAAGCCGAGCATCCACGACATCCTGGTGCACCGCTACGCCCCGAGCAACACGTGCACGGAGGCCACCTGCGGCGGGCTTTCCTACGACGCGACCACGGGATTGACCCATCCCTTCGCGGCCACCATCGAGAACATCAACGGCGGCATCGAGTGCCGCAGGGGGATGAGCAACGTGGCCCCGACCCACCGCTCGCAGGCCTACTCCAGCGTCCTGGGGGACCTCGGCGCGACCCTCTCCACGGAGGAACGGAGCCTGCCGGCCGGATGTGCGTCCATCATCCAGTACTCCTGCTCGGCCGACATCACCAAGGATTGCCCCGGAACGACCATCTTCGCCTGGCCGGATCTCGACCCGGGGCTCCGGACGTGGGTCGACCTCTCCAGGAATGCCTGCCTGGTGCAGAACTTCGGCGGGCTCACCGCGGTGAGCGTGACCGCCCCCGGAATCGTTCCGGCCTGCAAGGGCTCGCCCTGAGAGGGACGGGGCTGTCCGGGGACTCGGGGTGTAGCAGGTGGCGAAGGTCGCGCCGGCGCGCCCGAGGTCGAGGCTCGTGGACGTGTAGTCGAGAAGGTCTCCTCCGGCGGACACCTCGAGCGGGCCGGATGGGAGCCGGTACTCGTCCATGTGGGAGAGGCTCGCGTCCGCCAGCGTCGACTCCAGCCAGTCGAGCTCGGCCTGCACGGCCCCCTCGATGTCCGGTGCGGATCGCGGGGAGAGGAAGATGCTGTTGAGTCCGACGACGATCAGGTTCCCTCCCGCCGGTTCGGCGGCGTAGTAGCCACCGGCGGTGTCGGCGAGGAAGGCCCCGTTCGGCTCGAGCTTGTGGTTGGCCTCGCCGGGATTCTCCCCGGCTCGATGCTCCGCCTCCTCGTAGCCCTCCTGCCGACGCTCTTCTCGGCCATGCGCTCTCGCCGCCACCTGGTGATCGAGAACCTGGCCCTCCGCCAACAGCTCGTCATCGTGGCGGGGCGGAGGCACCCCAACATCCGGCCCGTGGACCGGGTCTTTTGGATCCTGCTGCGCCGATCTTGAAGCCGATGGCCTGAGGTCCTCAGCAAGGAGTGACCGCTCCCCTACCTCTGTCTTGCACCCCGCCGCGCCCTTCGACCTGTTCGCGCTCTTCGTCGGCCACTGCATGTTCCCCGGCGAGTCCGACCCGCCGCAGGGCAGGCCAGCGGCATCCGTGCGGGAGTCCACTGAAGGTCAGCGAGAAGGGCGGCGTCTCCGTCTACGGGCTTGGCCGCTTCCCGGTGACGCTCTACCAGGAGCAGTGCACGAAACTGCTGGATCTCGCCGACGACATCCGGGCGTTCATCCGGGAGAACGAGCCGCGGCTCTAGAAGAAGGAGTGATCCCGAGAGGCGACCCGCCTTCGGGCGCCGCCACTCCGGAGAGTTCAGGGCCGCGCCTATGCGCCTGTCGGACCGCGGGCAGGTCTGCTGGGCCAAGCACCGCACGGCGGGGCGGTCGACGACCACTTGGTTCCTGGCGGAGGACGGCTTCGCCGGGGCACCCCTCCCGGTGGGGGCCTGCTGCCCCCCCTGACTCGCAAAGTCGAAGGGCGTTGGCATCGCGTGGCAGGGGCGGACCAGCGCCCAGGTCCCCGCGCGGGCTGATCCTCAGGCCCGTCTAGGCGCCCTTTGCCGTGGACGACTACTGAACCATCCGTGGCGACGAGGCCACGGTGGCGTCATCTCGTGGGACCACCGATCTGGAAGGCGAAGATGCTCTGGACGAGGGAGACGCTCGAGGGTTCATTGGTCGTCTGGTTGTACTCCTGGTAACCATTGGCATCGAGCAATGGGTAGGACCCGTCGATGTAACTGTCCGCCATGTAGTAGTTCCCGTTCTCTAGGTTCGCTGGATTTCCGTCTGGAGCGCCCTGCCTCCCCCAGGAATTCCTGAACAGGAACATCTTCTGGCCGGATCCGTCGGTGGCGGTGGCGTAGGCGAAGACGTAGACCCAGTGATCGCCCCCGATGGTGGACGGACGTCCGAGCGAGTACGTGTTGTTGCACGCGGTGACCTGGCTCGTACCGCAGGTCGCGGGGACAGCCGTCGTCCCGGACAGGCCGTCGGCACCGTATGCGTAGAAGTAGCTCTCCGTGTCCTCGCTCGCGACGTTGAAGTCCAGGACCCTCCACATGAACTGCACCAGGTTGCCCTTGTCGAGGGCGTCGGCGATCTTGGCCGACAGGGTGGCGCCCTCGAAGGTGGTCGACACCACGGTCCTCCAGCCCGCCAGATCGTAGAGGTCGGTCTCGATGGTGGTGTCCGGGGCGCCGAGTTGCTGCTCGTAGGCGGCCCTCACCGTGTCCCACGGCTCCGTTCCCGGAAGGTTTTGTGGAGGGTACGTCGTCTTGCCATTTACGGTTTGTGCGACCGCGCCAGCGAACTGGACGAACACGGTCTGTGGCAACGTGCTCGGAATCACTCCGTCACGGAACCGGACGAAGCCGTACGCCTTGTCGAAGCTCCACAGCGTCGAGATGTTGGGCGTGTACCAGAAGTAGAAGTTCTTGGTGTGTGGAGCGGTAGGAGCCGGGAAGAAATCGGGGTTCGTGTCCGCCACGTCGTACGCATGGAAGAGCGTGAAGAGCGGGGACACCTGGTTCGTGTTTCCGTGGAGCGCGTAGCTCAGCAGTCCGCTCGTCGACGCGACCTCGCAGAAGCCCCAGTCCGATTGGTTCACCGGCCAGTTCTTGGTGGCGTCGTAGAAATCCAGGGCTCGGGCAGAGAGACCGTGGGTCGAGGAGATGGCGTAGCCGGGTGCGGGCTTCGGATACACAGCGATCCTGAGGATCCTCGAGGAGACGACCACGCCATCGTTGCCGGTGGCGGTGACCACGTAGAACGCCGGACTGGAGACCGCAGCCGGGGTCCCCGAGATCGTACCGCTGGTGCCATCGAAGGTGAGCCCGGCGGGGAACGGGGCCCCTCCCGCCGCGGTCGGGGCGATGGAGAACTGGGTCAGCGCCGTGCACCCCTGCGGCAGCGTCCTGCTGACCGTGTTGGACTGGCTGTTGGGAGAGCCGAGCGGACGGCCCACCTCGAGGTTCACGAACGGATGGGCGTACGCGAATCCGGCGCACGCTGGAGCACCGGCGCCGATGGATGTCGACGAGCTGCCGCATGCAGCAGCGGTCAGGGACAGCAAGGCGCCGACAAGGTTGCGACGAATACGCACGGGGACTCCTCGTTTCGATGGGAGCGACCGAGCCCCGAGGGGCACGCCGGACTCCGGGGAGTCGGGGTTCGGTTCCGTGCTTCGTCCGTGCCACCCGCCCCCATCCCAACCATCAGCCGTTGCTCACCATTGTCGCGTCGCGTCACGGGCTGGGCGACCCCGGGTCCGTGAGACTCGACCTGCGGGTGAGCGGAGGCGATGGCCTGGCCTCCGTGGCCGTCCGCGTGATCTGCGGTGCTCTACACGCCATGGCGGCGACGGAGAGGTGCCGCCTCCCGCCCCCTTCTTGGAAGCGATCCCGATGAACCGTGGGTTCTCGGCGGCGCCCGGAGCGTCATTGGCGGGTTACCATTCCCTCCATGTGTCGCCACCATCCGAGCCTCGCCGCCAATGCGGGATCCCGGCGTGTCCGGCGAGCCCCCCTTCATCTCCGCCCTC
>JBAXVO010000211.1:0-6044 GCA_037129355.1 Deltaproteobacteria bacterium
GCCGGAACGAAGGCGATCCGCCTACGGCGCGAGCGTCCTCTCGAAGAACGCCACCGTCGTCACCACGAGATAGTCGCGGTTCTCCTTCTTCTGGAACCCGTGCCCCTCGTCGAGCGCGAGCAGGTACCAGGCCTCCTTCCCCTTCCCCTGGACCGCGGCCACGATCTGCTCGGCCTCGCTCTGCGGGACGCGGGGGTCGTTCTTGCCCTGGATGACGTAGAGCGCGGCGGTGATGTCCCCCACCTTGTTGAGCGGCGAGATGCGCTCCTGGACGGCCCGGACCGCCGGGTCACGCTCGTCACCGTATTCGGCGCGGCGCAGGTCCCGCCGGTAGGCGGCGGTCGACTCGAGGAAGGTCGGGATGCTGGAGATGCCCACCACGTCGACGGCCGAGCGGATGCGCGAGGGGAAGAAGGCCGCGGTGGCGAGCACCATGTACCCTCCGTACGACCCGCCGTACACGCCCACGCGGGTCGCGTCGAGCTCGGGACGGGTCGCGATCCAGTCGAGCGTGGCGCCGATGTCCCCGAGCGCCGCCTCCCGCTTCACGCCGTCGTCCATGGCCAGGAAGGCCTTCCCGTAGCCGGAGGAGCCGCGCACGTTGGGGATGAGCACGGCGATCCCGCCCTGCACGAGGAGCTGGGCGACGGGCTGGAAGGTGGGGCGCTCCTGGGCCTCCGGCCCGCCGTGCCAGGAGATCACCACGGGGTGCTTCCCCGGTCCCTTGGGCAGGTAGAGCCAGGCCGGGATCGACGTCCCGTCCCTGCCCGGGAAGCGCACCAGGCTGGGCTCGGCGAGCGTGGTCGGGTCGATGCCCCCCAGCTCCGACCAGGTCCAGCGCACCGGCTCCTTCCGCCCCGGCGCGAGCTGCCAGACGTCGCCCGGGCCCCTCGGCATCGCGAGCCCGAGGAAGAGGGAGCTGGGCTTGGCCAAGGGGAAGTGCAGCGCGGAGGCGACGCCCAGGGGCAGCTCCGCGGGGGTGAGCTTCCCGCCCTTCGGCTCGAGGAAGTAGAGCCGGCTGCCGCCGTCGGCATTCACCGTGAGCGCGACGCGGGATCCGTCGCGCGCCACCGCCAGCCCCTCGACGTCCCACCGCATCGTGCGGGTGAGCGACCGCGGCGCGGCGGCCGGGTCGGCGAGGTCGAGCAGGTAGAGCTCGTTGAAGTCCCCCTCCCGGTCGGTGACCAGGTAGACCGACTTCCCGTCGGAGGAGAACCGGGCCGTACCCACCGAGGCCTTGCCGGTGGAGGGCGTGAGGGCACGGCGGGTGCCGGTGGCCACGTCGACCAGGAACAGGTCGGAGTCGGCGATGGAGCGGTAGCGCCGCACCAGGAGCTGGCTGCCGTCGCGGGAGAAGTCGAGCGGCTGCCAGGTCCCCTCGGCCTCGAAGACCCGTCGTGCCTCCCGGGGACGGGCGGTCTCGGCCACGTAGACGTCGGTGTCCTTCCCGTTGCGGCCCGTCCCGTCGTAGGCCAGGCGGCGGCCGTCGGGGCTCACGATCAGGGCCTCGTGCCGGCTCTTGCCATCGGTGAGCAGCACCGTCTGGCCGGTCCGGCGGTCGAGCCGGTAGATCTGCCAGTTCTCGGAACCGCCGACGTCCCTGCGGAAGTAGACGACGGTGGGGTCGCCGGGCTGGAAGAGCCCGGACGTCACCGGCTCCCGCCCGAAGGTGATCTGGGTCCGCGCGCCCATGGCGCGGTCGACCACGTGGAGCTGCATGGTCTGGGCGAAGCGGGTGGCGATGAGCACCGACTCGCCTCCCGCGGTGACGTCGAGCAGCCGGGCCGAGCGGGCCTCGAGCATCTGCTCGGCCCGCTGCCAGAGCCCCTCCGGGACCGGCGCGACGCCGGTCTGCAGGAGGTTCGGCCGGCCGGAGACGGCGGCCATGCCGGGGATCCGCGTGGGCGGGGCGACCGGCGCGGGAGCCGGGGCCTGGGCGGCGAGGAGGGAGAGCGCGAGGGCGAGGATGTTCATGTCGGGTCGAGCCTCTTCGTTGGCTGGGTCATCGCTTCGGAGATCTGCCACAGTCGACGCGCGGTGTCGTCGTTCCGGGCGGCGAGGGAGGGGGTCTTCTCCCGGCACGAGGAGAAGTACCGGCCGGAGACGCCGCGAAGGGCCGGGGCGGTCGCGACGTGGAGCGTCGTCCGCGCCCCCCGCTCCGGCGACGAGAGGAACGGGGCGCCGAGCGCGACCAGCCGCCCGAAGAAGCCGGGGTGGTTCCGCCCGAACCCGCTCGCCACGGCGCCGGGGTGGAGCGCGCCGGTCGAGACGCCGGTGCCCGCGATGCGCCGGGCCAGCTCGCGGGTGAAGAGCACGTTGGCCAGCTTCGACTGGCCGTAGGCCTTCCACATCCCGTACCGCCGCGCGCCCTGCAGGTCGTCGAAGTCGATGGCGGCGTGCTCGTGGGCCACCGAGGCGACGTTCACGATCCGTGCGTCGGGGAGCCCCTCCATGAGGGGAAGGAGTTCCAGGGTCAGCAGGAAGTAGGCGAGGTGGTTCAGGGCGAAGGTCATCTCCACGCCGTCGGCGGAGAGCTCCCGCGACGCGAAGATGGCCCCGGCGTTGTTGACGAGGAGGTCGAGGCGCCCCGTCCGCTCCCGGACCGACGCCGCCAGCCCGCGGACCTGCGCCTGCGAGGAGAGGTCGGCGACGAGCGGCTCGACGGTCCCTCCGGTGGCCTCCCGCAGTTCCCGGGCGACGGCCTCGCCGCGGACCGGGTCCCTGGCCACGATCAGGGTTCGCGCCCCCATCCGGGCGAATTCCCTGGCGGTCACCCGCCCGATCCCGTTCGTCGCGCCGGTGACGAGCGCCACCTGGCCGTCCATCGATCTGCCCATCGGCCCTCCTGGGCGCGGCACCGTCGGTCCCGGGCGTTAAGATACACGGATGTCCGAGACGGGACGCCCGGGAGGCGACGCAGATACCGTCACCCGAACCCGATCGCAACCGAAGACACGTCCGCCCCCCCTGTACAAAGTGCTGTTGCACAACGACGACTACACGACCATGGAATTCGTCGTGCACGTGCTCGAGACGGTTTTCGGCCAGCCACCTGCGGTGGCCATGAAGATCATGCTGACCATCCACCATCGCGGCGTGGGTGTGGCGGGGGTGTTCCCCTACGAGATCGCAGAGACCAAGGCCACAAAGGTGATGGATCTGGCCCGCGAGGCCGAATATCCCCTCCTCTGTACGGTCGAACCCGAGTAGCAGGAGTCTCGATGGTCACGGTAACGAAGGAACTGCAGGCCACCCTCCAGAACGCCGTCTCCGACGCGCGCCGGCGCCGGCACGAGTACGTCACGCTGGAGCACCTGCTCCACGCGATGGCGCGGGACAAGATCGCCTCCGAGATCCTGGCCGCGTGCGGCGCCGACATCGCCGAGCTCGAGAAGGAGCTCGAGGACTACCTCGACCGCACCCTCGAGGCCCGCACCGGCAGCGGCGAGCCCGAGCAGACCGCCGCCTTCCAGCGGGTCCTGCAGCGGGCCGCCTGGCACGTGCAGGGCGCGGGGCGCTCCGAGCTGAACGCCGGCGACGTCCTCGTCGCCATCACCCGGGAGCGCGGCTCGCACGCCGTGTTCCTCCTGGACAAGCAGGGCGTCCGGCGGCTCGACATCCTCTCGTACATCTCCCACGGGGTGGCCAAGGACAAGGAGAAGGAGAAGGAAGGCAACGACGACGAGGAGGCCCAGCCCGAGCAGCAGGAGGAGGGCGCTCCGCGCGCCGTGAAGGATCCCTTCCGCGCCTTCTGCACCAACCTGGTGGAGAAGGCCGCCCGCGGCGAGATCGACCCGCTCATCGGCCGGCGCCCGGAGCTGGAGCGGACCGTCCAGGTGCTCTGCCGCCGCCGCAAGAACAACCCCGTCTACGTGGGCGACCCGGGCGTGGGCAAGACCGCCATCGCCGAGGGGCTGGCCCTCGCCATCCACGAGAAGCGGGTCCCGGAGGTCCTGGCCAAGGCCACCATCTGGTCGCTCGACATGGGCGCTCTCCTCGCCGGCACCAAGTTCCGCGGCGAGTTCGAGCAGCGGCTCAAGGGGGTCATCGCCGGGGCCAAGAAGGTCCCGCACGCCATCCTCTTCATCGACGAGATCCACACCATCGTCGGCGCCGGGGCCACCACCGGCAGCTCCATGGACGCCTCCAACCTCCTCAAGCCGGCCCTGGCGTCGGGCGACCTGCGCTGCATCGGCTCCACCACCTTCGAGGACTACAAGCAGACCTTCGAGAAGGACCACGCGCTGGCGCGCCGCTTCCAGAAGATCGAGGTGCACGAGCCCACCCTCGAGGAGACGGTGAAGATCCTCCGCGGCCTGAAGCCCGCCTACGAGAGCCACCACGGCGTCGTCTACTCCGACAAGGCGCTGCGGGCCGCCGCCGAGCTCTCCGCCAAGCACATCAACGACCGGCGCCTCCCCGACAAGGCCATCGACGTCCTCGACGAGGCCGGGGCCGCCGACCGCATGCGGCCCGAGGAGAAGCGGCGCCACCGCGTGCTCACCCGCGACGTGGAACGGGTGGTCGCGCGCATGGCCAAGATCCCGGAGCGCACCGTCTCCGCCGACGACCAGGCCGCGCTGGCCGCGCTCGAGCCCGAGCTCAAGCGGGTCATCTTCGGCCAGGACAAGGCCATCGACGCCATCGCCTCGGCCATCAAGCTCTCCCGCTCCGGCCTGGGCGCCCCCGAGAAGCCCATCGGCGCCTTCCTCTTCTCCGGCCCCACCGGCGTGGGGAAGACCGAGCTCGCCAAGCAGCTGGCCCGCATCATGGGCGTCGAGTTCATGCGCTTCGACATGACCGAGTACCAGGAGAAGCACACCGTCTCCCGGCTCATCGGCGCGCCTCCGGGCTACGTCGGCTTCGACCAGGGCGGCCTGCTCACCGACGCCATCCGGCGCACCCCCTACGCGGTGCTGCTCCTCGACGAGATCGAGAAGGCCCACCCGGACATCTACAACATCCTGCTCCAGGTGATGGACCACGCCACGCTCACCGACAACAGCGGGCGCAAGGCCGACTTCCGCCAGATCGTCCTCATCATGACGACCAACGCCGGCGCCCAGGAGCTCTCGAGCCGGTCTCTCGGCTTCTCCTCCGGGGAGGGCTCGAAGGGCAATGCCCGCAACGCCATCGAGAGGACCTTCAGCCCCGAGTTCCGCAACCGTCTCGACGCCTGGGTCTCCTTCGAGTCGCTGCCGCCCGAGGTCATCGCCAAGGTGGTCGACAAGATGGTCGCCGAGTTGACCGTGCAGCTCCAGCCCAAGGGGGTCTCGATCGAGCTCACCGCGGCGGGGAGAGCCTGGCTCGCGGAGCACGGCTTCGACCGGCTCATGGGCGCTCGCCCCATGGGGCGCATCATCCAGAAGAAGGTGAAGGAGCCGCTCGCCGAGAAGATCCTCTTCGGCGAACTGAAGGAGGGCGGCCACGTCACCATCGACGCCGCGGACGACCAGCTCCGGCTCGAGGTGAAGCCGACGGTGCCGGTAGAGCCGGTAGTCTGAGGCGGGTGTACGCGGGCCCGGCCCTGTGCCGGCGCCTCCGGGGTGGTCCGGCGTCGCTGGGGGCGCCCGCTTCGAGGCGCGGACCTTCGCGGCCGACCGGCGCCGTCGTAGATCGCGCTCCGCGTGGCAGCTTTGCGGCGCCCTCTCAGACGCGCCCCGCGCCGCGGCCACCCCCGGCGCCTGGCGGTATGGCGGTCCCGGCTAACCGCCAGCGGCCCGCGCGGCGACGTGGACAGGCTCGAGCCACCCCCCCGAAAGAGCGGTTCTGCCGGCAGAACCGTGACACCGGTGTCGCGATTCGGGCGGACGAGGCCGCAGTCCATGTCGCGCACTGATCGTGAACACCCGGATCTCCCCACGAAGAGCGCCGTTCGCGTCGCCTTCGGAGGCCGGCGCCTCCGGGGTGGTCCGGCGGCGCTGGGGGGCGCCCGGTCCTCGCGGCACCGTGGGCGTTGCAGCGAAGGACGCCGATAGCCGCTGCGGATGCGCCCCGCGCCGCGGCCACCCCCGGCGCCTGGCGGTATGGCGGTCCCGGCTAAC
>JBAXVO010000212.1:0-6021 GCA_037129355.1 Deltaproteobacteria bacterium
TCCTCCGCTTCATCGGCGGGCAGGCCTCCATCGGCTACCAGTACGACACCGTCTCCCCGGAGCCGGCGGCCGTCCCGCCGGCGACGTGGTCGCTCACCCCGCCGAAGGACTCGACCCCCTACCTCGAGGTCCAGGCGGCCGGCGCGCTCTCCGACTACCTGTCCCTCCTCGTGGCGCCGGTCGGCACGGCCTGGCAGGTGCGGTGGGCGGGCGAGCTCGTGACCGGCATCGGTCCGGTGTCGCTCTCGGCGGGGCGCGCTCCGGCGCAGACCGGCTTCGGCGCCCCCGGGGGCGGTGTCGTGCTCGGCGGCGAGCCCTTCCGCGACCGCGTCGCCTTCCAGATCTACCGGCCGCTCGACATCTACATCGGCCTCGTCACGCTCGACGTCTCGCTCGCGCGCCTGGGTGCGCCGACGCACGCCTCGAACACGCTGCTCTGGGAGTGGTCGTTCCAGTACCAGCCGGTGCCGCGCCTCACCTTCGGCATCCAGAGCGGGATCATGATGGGCGGTTCGACCTGGGAGACCATCACCGGGAGCCCGTTCACCTTCAACGACTTCATGCACGTGATCACCTACCGGGGAAACGGCTCGGAGAACAACGTCTTCTCTCTCTCCGGCCGCTGGCGGCTGCCCACCGAGGACTGGGTTCCCATCACCGTCTACGGGGACTGGGGCGCCGACGACAACGGTGGTGCCTGGTACCAGGCGCCCGGGATCGACCTGGGGCTCTTCATCCCCAGCCTGCCGTTCGCGCCAGAGGTGTCGGTCGGGTTGGAGTGGAGCTTCTTCGGGACCGTTTGCCAGCCCGGTTCACCCGACGGCGGGCTCTGCCGTCCGCCCGACATGCCGCTCAACTGGTACACGCACGCCTACAGCTGGACCACCGGCAACCTACCCCTCGGGCACCGCATGGGCGGCAACGGGCAGGAGTTCTTCCTGTACGCGTCGGCCGACCTCCTCGACGCCCGCCTCCTCATCCGAGGCGACGCCTTCCTGCGGGACCGCTTCTCCGGAAACCTCTACTCCCCGTACACGGGGCGGAGCGGCGGCTTCGACCTGCAGGCCACCTACCGGTTCGGCATCGGCGAGGTCGGCGTGTCGGGGGGCCTGGAGTCGGGCAGCGGATGGACCGCGGGTGGCGCCGGGGCGCGCGCGACCGTCTATTTCTAGGCGCTGCCCTCCTGGGCGGCAGCCGGGGCTCCTCCGGCCGGACCGCTGCCGCCGGTGTACTGGTCCATCCAGTCGTTCCCGTAGATGAGGCGCGCGGCCAGGTCGTTGTGGATGCGGCAGAGCAGCCTGCAGTTGTCGACCGTCGACGGCCCGCCCATCGCGCGCGGGTAGATGTGGTCGACCTCCACCTGGTGCATGGACTCGCACCTCCTCCCGTCATGGCGCGGCCACTGGCACTTGCCCTTGTCCCGCTCCCAGACGGCGCGGCGGACCGAGGCCGGAACATGATCCGGACCGGAGGCCCGGGGGTTGGCCTGCGGCCGCGCGGATGCGCCGCGGCGCCTGGCCTGGTGGTCGAGCAGGAGGTCGAGGGCCGCCTCGAGGACCTCCCCCGCCGTGGCGCCGGGCTGCGCGTGGGATTGTCCGGCGCGCGCGGCCTCGAGCTTCACCAGGAACCGCCGCGAGACGGTCAGGTGGAGGCGGCACAACTCCGGGGTGAGGGGTTCGGTGGAGAGCGAGGGAGGAGCGTCCATCGATGGACGGGCCGGGCCTCGCGGGTCGGGCGAGGCCGCGGCCGCGGAGGCGGTCGGGGGCGAAGGTGGAGGTCCGTGCGGCGGCCCGTTCGGTGGCCCCGGTGGTGGCGCGCTGACCTGGGTCATCGCCGTTTCGCCCGGACGAAACAGGGATGACCCATGCTGGTTTGACCCAGGCATGCCCGTCACCACCTCGCGCCTCGGCACGACCTCGGCGGGCAGGATCTCCACCGCGACCGCGCGGGCCTCCCGCTTCGACAGGTAGAAGAACCTGGGCATGATGTACCCGCGGTTCTCCTCGTTCATCACCCGGGACAGGTCGCCCAGGGCCGTGAGGCAGAGCTTGCCCTCCCGGATTGGCCCAACCACCTCGGGGAACCGCTGGATGAGCCGCGCCGCCACCTTCCGGTACCAGGCCGCGGCGTTGGACAGCTTGAGCTCGTGGTGCAGGTACGGGAAGAGCCTCGGATAGCCGAGCTGCTCCCAGAGCCGGTCGCGGTCGAACTCGGCCAGGGCAACGAGAAAGTCGCCCCGCGCCTCGTGCTCGCGGCGGAGCAGCCCCGCGAGGCGGAGGGACGACTCCCTGGCGCGCTGGAGCCCTTCGGTCCGGGGAAGCTCGTCGCGTACGAGAAGGGCAGGGGAGGGGGCGATCATGCCCGTGCGCACCTGCGAATCCAGGGCCGTCCAGGGATACGGAGAACAGGCACGGTTGGGCAGGAGAGTGCTACGAACCGCGGACCGTCTGGTCGCCGAGGCGGACGATTCGGTCCGGTTCGCTACCCGAAAAGTTCGCTGTGGGAGCCGAGCCTCACGAGGTCGAGCGTCGTGGCGTCGGGCTTCGTGTAGATGAGCAGCAGGTCGGGTCGGAGGTGGCACTCACGGTGCCCGGCCCATTCCCCGGACAGGGTGTGGTCGCGCTTGGAGGCGGGAAGGGGGTTGTCGACTACAAGAAGACCCAGGACGTCGCGAAGGACGTCCTCGAGGTGCTTCCGATGCTTCCCGGCGACCTCGCGCTTGTAGTCGCGTCGGAAGGCAGTCGAGTGCCTAATCTCCCGCATTTAGGTCGGCCAGAAGGGCGTCGACGGTGGCGTGTCGCTTGGCCTTGCCACGCTTGATTTCCTCGATGGCTGCCCGGGTCCTGGCATTCGGGACCTTCACCTCGAAAGGGAGGGCTTTCTCGGCCGCGACCCGGGTCAGGAGCATGCGAACCGCATCCGATACCGAGAGGCCCATGGCATCGAGCGCCTTCTCGGCTCGGGCCTTGACTCGTTCGTTCAGGCGGACGTGAACCATGGCGGTGGATCGCATGAGTGACAATGTAACTCATGCATGCCGGGAGGGCAATGCCCCGGCTTTACAAGCCATTGCGCGGGCTGAAGCCCGCGCAGCTCACCCCCCCGACCCGTTCGCCCCGTCGAGCGCCCCGCCAGCGCGCTGCTCCCGCTTCGCCAGCTCCAGATCGCTCTCCATCATGATCCGCACCAGCTCGGCGAAGCTGGTCCTCGGCTTCCACCCCAGCGCCTTCGTCGCCTTCGACGGATCCCCCAGCAGGTAGTCCACCTCGGCCGGCCGGTAGTACCGAGGGTCGATCTCCACGAACTCCCGGTAGTCGAGCCCCACGTGCCCGAAGGACGCATCGCACAGCTCCCGGACCGAGTGTGCCTCCCCCGTGGCGACGACGTAGTCGTCCCCCTTGGGCTGCTGCACCATGAGCCACATGGCCTCGACGTAGTCCTTGGCGTAGCCCCAGTCCCGCTTCGCGTCCAGGTTGCCGAGGTAGAGCTTCTTCTGCACCCCGAGCTTGATGCGCGACGCCGCGCGCGTCACCTTCCGTGTAACGAAGGTCTCGCCGCGACGTGGGGACTCGTGGTTGAAAAGTATCCCGTTCGACACGTGCATCCCGTACGACTCCCGGTAGTTCACCGAGATCCAGAACGAGTAGACCTTGGCACACCCGTAGGGGCTGCGCGGATAGAACGCCGTCGCCTCGCTCTGCGGCGGCGGCGACGCGCCGAACATCTCCGACGACGACGCCTGGTAGATGCGCGTGCCCTCGAGCCCGGTGTCCCGCACCGCCTCGAGGAGCCGCACCGTCCCGAGCCCCGTCACCTCGCCCGTGTACTCCGGCACGTCGAACGACACCCGGACGTGGCTCTGCGCGCCCAGGTTGTAGATCTCGTCCGGCCGGACATGGCGAAGGATGGTGTTCATCGACGACGCGTCGTTGAGGTCCCCGTAGTGCAGGAACATCCGCGTCCCCGGCAGGTGCGGGTCCCGGTAGATGTGGTCGACGCGCCCCGTGTTGAAGGTGGAGGCGCGACGGACGATGCCGTGCACCTCGTACCCCTTCTCGAGGAGAAGCTCGGCCAGGTAGCTGCCGTCCTGCCCGGTGATGCCGGTGATGAGCGCCTTCTTCACGATGGGTTCTCCTCGTACCACTTCACGGTCTCGGCGAGACCTTCCTCGAAGCCGATGCGCGCCTTCCACCCGAACTCGGCGGCGGCCCGCGACGTGTCGAGCATCCGCCGCGGCTGCCCGTTGGGCTTCGACGTGTCCCAGACGATCTCGCCCTGGAACCGGCACAGCCGGGCCACGAGCGGCACGAGATCGCGGATGAGGATCTCGAACCCCGCACCCAGGTTGACCGGGTCGCTCTTCTCGTAACGTTCACTCGCCGCGACGATCCCCTCGGCCGCGTCCCGCGCGTGCAGGAACTCCCGCGACGCCGATCCGTCGCCCCAGACCGCGATGCTCTTGTCGCCCCGCTCCCGCGCCTCGACGCACTTCCGCACCAGCGCCGGGATGACGTGGCTCGTGTGCAGGTCGAAGTTGTCCCGCGGCCCGTAGAGGTTCACCGGGAAGAGGACGCAGGAGTCGAAGCCGTACTGCTCCCGGTAGGCCTGCGACTGCACGAGGAGCATCTTCTTCGCGAGCCCGTAGGGGGCGTTGGTCTCCTCCGGGTACCCGTTCCAGATGTCCTCCTCGCGGAAGGGCACCGGGCAGAACTTGGGGTAGGCGCAGATGGTCCCCAGCGCGACCAGCTTCTTCACCCCGGCGTGGCGCGCCGCCTCGATGAGCTGAACGCCCATCATGAGGTTGTCGTAGAAGAACTTGCCGGGGTTGTCCCGGTTCGCGCCGATGCCGCCGACCCGGGCGGCGAGGTGCAGGACCACGGTGGGGCGGGCGTCGCGGTAGAGCCGCTTCACCGCCTCCATGTCGACGAGGTCGTAGTCGCGGGATCGCGGCACGACGATCTCCGTCGCCCCGCGGCGGCGCAGCTCGTCCAGGACGTAGCCGCCCAGGAAACCCGCACCGCCTGTGACGACGACCCGCTCGGAGGGCCAGTGGATGGTGGGCATCGGCGAGACATTAGCCCGGGAAAGTGGACCGCGAAATGGAATCCGCGATACTGGACCTTCCATGCCGCGCGCGCTCGTCACCGGTATCGCCGGCCAGGACGGCTGGTACCTCTCGAAGCTCCTCCTCGGGAAGGGCTACGAGGTGGTGGGTTGCGGCCGCCCCGGTACCCTCCTGGGTCCCCGCGGCGCCCCGCTCCGCGAACTGGGCGTGAAGCTCGTCGAGATCGACCTGCTCGACCGCTACCAGACCCTCCGCGGCGTGGCCGAGGTGGCCCCCGACGAGATCTACAACCTGGCCGGCCACTCCTTCGTCCCCCAGTCCTGGGACGACCCGGCCACGGCCATCCGGATCACCTCCTGGCCGGTCATCCACCTGATGGACGCGGTGCGCGAGGTCTCGCCGCACAGCCGCTTCTACCAGTCGAGCACCTCCGAGATCTTCGGCCTCGCCACCACCTCCCCGCAGAACGAGGAGACGCCGGTGGCGCCGGCGAACCCTTACGCCGCGGCCAAGGTCTTCGCCCACCAGCTCGTGGCCCTCTACCGGGCCCACTACGGGCTCTTCGCCTGCTCCGGCATCCTCTACAACCACGAGTCCCCCCGGCGGCCCCCCCAGTTCGTCACCGCCAAGGTCTGCCACGCCGCGAGGGCCATCCGCGCCGGCCGTCAGCGGGAGCTCTGGCTCGGCGACCTCGACGTCACCCGCGACTGGGGCTTCGCCGGCGACTCGGTCGACGCCATGTGGCGCATGCTCCAGCAGCCGAAGCCGGCCGACTTCATCATCGGGACGGGGGTGTCCCATACGGTCCGTGAACTGTGCGACCTCGCCTTCCGGCGCGTGGGGCTCGACTACCGGGAGCACGTGAAGCAGGACCCGGCCTTCATGCGCCCCGGCCAGCCCTCGCGCCTCGTCGCCGACCCGTCCCGGGCCCACCGGGAGCTGGGGTGGCAGGCCAC
>JBAXVO010000213.1:0-5977 GCA_037129355.1 Deltaproteobacteria bacterium
CCTGGAGTTCGCCGGACAGCCCCTCGATCTCCTCCTCGAAACGCTTCCGCTCACCGGCGGGCGCGCGCCCCTGGGCGACCGCCTCGTCGATGGCGCCGGTGAGGATCTCGGGCGGGCAGGGCTTGAGGAGGATGCGGAAGACCCGCCCCTCGTTGACCGCGGCGATGGCGCCCTCGAGCGTGGCGTGGCCGGTGAGAAGGACCGGGACGGCGCCGGGGGAGACCTCGCGGGCACGGCGGAGGAACTCGGCCCCGTCCATGGCCGGCATCCGGTAGTCGCAGACGATGACGTCGAAGGGCTTGGACCGGGCGATGAGTTCGAGCGCCTCTGGACCGCTCCGGGCCGTGGCCACGTCGTAGCGACGCCGGAGGGTGTTGGCGAGGCCTGCGAGCAGGTTGGGCTCGTCGTCGACGCAGAGGACGCGGGGCGGAACGGCTGGGTTCATCGGATGCTCCGTTCGAGGGCCGCACCCGGCGCGGAACGCGCCGCGGCGTCGGCCTGGTGGGCGAAGAGGTTGGCGCTGGCGACGAGGCCGGCGAGTCCCGGATCGTCGAGCACGCCCGGGTCGTGATGTCGGGCGACCGCGTCGACGATGGTGCGGGGAAGGCCCCAGAGGCCGAGCAGGTAGGCGCCGATCCGGGCGTGGGTGGCCCCCAGGACCTCGACCTCGATCTGCTCGAGGGACCCGTGCCCCTCGAGCGATCGCCGGAGCACCTCGGCGTAGGGGACGGGCAGGCGCGACAGGAGGGCGAGCCGGCCCGCGTCGTGGAGGAGCGCCGCCGTGGATGCCGCGTCCGCGCTGGCCTCGTCGGGCGCGAGGATCCGCGCCATCCGCGCCGCCATCCGCGCGTGCCGTTCCAGCCGCACCAGCGAGTCGCTGGCGCCGGGGAGGAGGGACGAGGAGGCGAGCGGTTCGAGCAGCGACGCGATCTCCAGGAGCACCAAGTGCCCGACGAGACCGAGCGCGTCACGCAGCCCGGCCACGGGCCGGGGCGCGCCGAAGGAGGGGGAGCTCGCGAACTGGAGGACCCGGGTGGCGAGGGCCACGTCGGTCTCGACCGCCGCCGCCACCGCGCGATCACGGGCCTCGGGATCCTCCGGCAGGTTGCGCAGCGCCTGGAGGGTCTCCGGGGAGCTGGGCAGCGAACGGAGCGCGCCCAGGGCGGCGCGCAGCCCGGGATCGGGGAGGAGCGCCCGGATCTCCTGGATGCCGGAGAGCTCGGCCCGCAGGGTCTCGGCGTCGCAGGGCTTGAGCAGGTAACGATGGGCCACGGTTCCGGCGCGGGTGATGGAGCCCGTGTCGGACCAGCCGGAGAGGAGGACCCGGACGGTGGCGGGCCACCCGGCGAGGACCCGGCCGAGGAGCTCCAGGCCGTTCATGCCGGGCATGCGCATGTCGCTCACCACCACGTCGGCCGGCTCCTCGGTGAGCGCGGCCAGCGCCGCCTCCGAGCCCTCGGCGACGCGGACCGCCCAGCGGTGCCGCTCGGACCGGAGCACGTGGCGCAGGCCGGACAGGACCGAGCCGTCGTCGTCGACGAGCAGGATGCGCAGCTCGGGCGGACCGCTCACGGCTCCTCCGGGGCTTCCGCCGGGGCCGAGCTCGTGGCCGGCGGCACGAGCGGGATCCGGATGCGGAACGTGGTTCCCGTGCCCTGGGCGGTCTCGAAGGTGATGGAGCCCCCGTGGGCCTCGACGATGCTGCGCGTGATGGCGAGCCCCTGCCCGGAGCCGCGCCCCACGTCCTTGGTGGTGAAGAAGGGCTCGAAGACCTTGCCCCGGGCCTCGGCGGGGATTCCGCCCCCGGTGTCGGAGATGGCGACCACCACCGCATCGCCGTCGGCGGAGGTGCGAACCCGGATGGTGCCGCGCCCATCGGTGCCCTGGACCACGTCCTCGATGGCATGGGCGGCGTTGACGATGACGTTCAGGAAGGCCTGGTTCAGGTCGCCGGGACGGCAGGTGACGAGGGGGAGCTGCCCGAACTCCGTCACCACGTCGGCGACGTAGCGGTACTCGTTGCGGGCCACGTCCAGCGTCGCCTCGAGCGAGCGGTTGATGTCGGCGGCGACCGGCTCGCTCTCGCCCGGGTGGGAGAACTCCCGCATGGCGCGGACGATGGTGGCGACGCGCCGGACGCCCTCGAGCGTCCGGGCCACGGTCCGGGGCGCCTCGGTCCGGATGTACGGCAGGTCCAGCTCCTCCCCGACCCGGTCGATCCGGGTCAGCACGTCGGGGGTGGCGATTCGATCGAGTTCCTGCCGCTGCCCGTCGAGCGCCTTGCTGAGCGAGTCGACGGCGTCGGCGAGGAAGCGGGTGTTGTCCCCGATGTACTGGATGGGGGTGTTGATCTCGTGGGCGATGCCCGAGGCCAGCCGTCCCACCGCCTCGAGCTTCTGGGCGTGGTGCAGCTCCTCCTCCAGCCGCTGCTGGGCGGCGTGGGCCCGGACCAGCTCGGCGTTCTGCTCCCGGAGGGCGGCCAGGCGCGACTCGGTGGTGAGTTGCAGCCGCAGCAGCATCTCGTTGAAGGAGCGGGCCAGCTGCGCGATCTCGTCGCGTCCCTCGACGGCCACGCCGGAGTCGAGCCGGGAGCTGTCGGCGATCTGGGCGGCCTCGACGGAGAGCCGCCGGATGGGGCGCGTGAGCCGCTCGGCCACGAGCCGCGCCACGCCGAGGGCGGCCAGGACCACCGCGACCGTGCCGACCAGGTAGATCAGCGCCAGGTACCGGAGCGGCTTGTAGGCCTCGAACCGGGGGACGCCCACCTCGACCCGCAGGCCGAGCGGGTCGAGGACGTCCGCCACCGGGAGCCGTTCCGACCGGGAGAGCATGCCCACCCATCGCGTGGCGGCCCCCTCGGAGGAGATGATGTTGCCCGATTCGTCGCTCACGCGGAGCATCGGCGAGTTCGTCCGCCCCGCGGCCGGCGGCACGGAGTGGAGGACCGAGCGGGCGTCGAACTCGGCGATGAGCAACCCCTCGGCCGTCCGGGTCTCGGGGAAGAGGACCGGCCAGGCGATGACCAGGATCGGCGCGTCCCGGGGACCCGCGAAGCCGGCGTGGGGACGTCCCTGCTCCACGAACCGGGCGGCCGTGGCGGTGTCGACCGCAGGGGTCCCGCCGTCGATCCGGGTGGTCGCGATGGCGTTGCCGCGGTAATCGACCAGGGTGAGGGCGATCTTCCGGCCGCGCCCGGCCTGGAAATCGCGGAGGAACGGGGCCACGTAGGCGAGGCGCCCGTCCGAGTCGACGAGCGCGTTGGAGAGGAGCCGGCTCCGGGCCAGGACCGCCACCGCCTCCACCGTCGAGTTGAGCGACGTCGACATGCGCTCCACCTCGTACCGGGACTCGGTCTCGAGGAGTTGCTCGACCGACGCGTTGATCTGCGCGCGTGCCGTGACGTAGGAGACCGTGTCCACCGCCAGCGCGAAGGCGAGGGTGGTGGCGCCGAGCGTGAACCCGACGCGGCGGTACATGCTCGCCCCGAGCCAGTCCCGCAGGCGCTCCAGCGCCGATCGAGCAGGGAGAGGCACCTGGCTCACGGGGTGATGCGGTTCAGCGCGCCCTCGGCGGTGAATCGGGCCATGAACAGGTCCTCCTGGGCCAGGGCCTCGTGCCGGTCGGGGGTGAACGGGCGGGGGAGGCGCTTCACGGCGCCGTCGTACTCGCGCAGTTCCTCGAGCGCCTTGCGGACGGCCTTCCGGTCGGTGGTCCCGGCCTTCTGAACTGCCAGTGCAAGGAGGTGGGTCAGGTCGTAGGCCGCCGCCAGGCCACCCGCCGAGAGCACGTGCCCGGCATCCTGGACCCCGTACCGCTTCTCGACGGCGGCGAGCAGGGCCCGCGCCTTCGGGCGGGTGTTGCCCACGAAGGTGAAGAACTGGACCGCCGAGAGGTCGACCTTCCCGAGCGCCGGACCCGAGAGCGTGACGAAGTCGCCGCCGGCGATGCCGTGGTGGGCGATGAGGGGCATCCGCTTCTCGGGAGCCATCGCGGCCACCTCCCGGACCAGCACCGCTCCCGGCCCCTCGTTGGTGACGAAGACCACGGCCTGGGCTCCGGCGGCGCGGAAGGCCTCGTAGTCCTCCACGAGCGACTCGACCCCCCAGTTGAACCAGCGGGTGGCGACGATCGACGGCTTGGGGTGGGACTTGAGGTAGGCCTCGGCGGCCGCTGCGTTGCTGCGCCCCCAGCCGGTGTTGGGCAGGAGCAGCGCGACCCGCTCGAGTCCCCGCGAGGCCGCGTACTCGAGCATGGTCTGGATCGCCCAGGAGTCGCGGAGCGAGAGGCGGAAGACGTAGCTGGGGCGCCTGCCGTTGTCGACGATCCCGTCCGCGGCGGCCCACGGATCGAGCAAGGGCATCTCCAGCTCGTGGAGGACCGGGATCTCCTCGAGCACCACCGGGCTGAACTTTCCACAGACCACCGCGACCGCGTCCTTGCGAACCGCGAACGACCGGATGTTCTCGACGCCCCGTGCGGGGACGGCGCGGTTGGGGAGCACCACCGCCTCCAGCGGGCGCCCGCCGAGGACGCCGCCCGCGGCGTTCACCTCGGCGATGGCGATCTCGACTCCTCGCTGCACGGCCTCGGCGGAGGTGCTGGTCTGGTGGCCGAATTCCAGGTCCAGGCCGATGAGGACGGGGTCCTTGCCCGCCACCAGCGCGGCGGCGAGCACCATGGCGGTGAGATTCACTTATCGTCTCCTCAGGGGGGGAAGCAGGCTTCTCCCGAGGATGCTACCCGAAGGCCTCGGAAGGTAGCCATCTCGCAGGCATTCCGGGGCGTCCTTCCTGTGAACCTCTCAACCCGGCAGGGGCGCGTGGAGGGGCTCACTCCACGTCGTGTACGTGGAAGTGGGCGTGACCCGCGCCGTCGTGGGTGTGCGCATGCCGGTGGGCGAGGCCGCTCCGGACGAGGAGCAGCGGGTCCCTCAGCAGCGCCGAGGTGGAGCCGTCGAAGAGCAGCCCGGCCCCCGCGGGGGCGAGGAGGAGCGCCCGGCTGCCCAGTTCCTCGGCGACCGACAGGTTGTGGGTGGCGCTCACCACGGTCAGGTCTGGTCTCCCGGCGAGGAGGTCGACGAGCTTGCCGGCCCAGGCCGGATCGAGGTTGGCGGTGGCCTCGTCGAGGAGGAGGACGCGCGGGTCTCCGGCGAGCAGCGCCGCCAGAGCGACGCGCTTCTTCTCGCCGCCGGACAGCTCGAAGGGGGGACGGGAGAGCAGGGGGGCGACGCCCAGGGCGTCGGCCCAGCGGGCCACCCGGCCGTCCACGTCGTCCAGGCCGAGCTGGCGGGGGCCGAAGGCGATCTCGTCCGCCACGGTGGGGTTGAAGAGCATCGCGTCGACGTTCTGGAAGAGGAAGGCCACCTCCCCGCGGAAGCGGCGACGGAAGGGGGCGCCCTCGAGAGCGCGCGCGTCGAGCCGGGTCCCGGCGTGGCGCACCTCGCCCCTGGTCGGGAAGGCCAGGCCGTCGAGGAGCCGGAGCAGGCTGGTCTTGCCGCACCCGTTCACTCCGAGTACGACGACCCGTTCCCGCTCCGCCACCGAGAAGGAGAGGTCGCGCAGCACCGGACGCCCGTCGACCTCGAGCGAGACGTCGAGCAGCTCGTAGGTCAATGGAACCCCCGGGAGCGGAGGGCGTCGCCGACGTCGCGCGCGTTGCGCGCCGAGAGGGTGAGGAGGGCCACGGTGACGGCTCCCGCACCTCCCACGACGTCCCGGGTACGCGGCCGCCGGGGCAGGCGGCTCCGGAGCCCCAGCGCCGACTCGGTGGCGAGGCGGCGCAGGGCGTGGATCTGGGCCAGGCTGAGGACGAGGAGGCGGGAGAGGGTGGGGAAGGGAGCCGCGGCGCGGAGCAGGTCGACGCGGCGCAGGACGGACAGCGTGCCGAAGGCGATGAGCGCGGCGCGGAGCTCGAGCGCGGCGAAGGGCGCGACCGGCGGGGCCCCGTCCCTCCAGGCGATCCAGAGCCAGGAGGCGAG
>JBAXVO010000214.1:0-5918 GCA_037129355.1 Deltaproteobacteria bacterium
CGCTTCCGGCAGGGAGCCGACGCCCCGAAGGCCGCTCGTGTGCAGCTCCTGGGCTCGGGCGCCATCGTCCACGAGGTCGCGGCGGCCGCGGAGCTCCTGCGGACCGACTGGGGCGTGGAGTCGGACCTGTGGAGCGCTCCGAGCTTCACCGAGCTCGCCCGGCAGGGGAACGCCGTGGCGCGGCAGAACCTCCTCCAGCCGGGCGCGAAGCCTCGCGCCTCCTTCGTCGAGGAGCGGCTCGCCGGAACCCGGGGCCCCGTCGTGGCGGCGACCGACTACATGCGCGCCTACGCCGAGCAGATCCGCGCCTTCGTGCCGCGCCGCTACGTGGTGCTCGGCACCGACGGCTACGGCCGTGCCGACACCCGGGAGAAGCTGCGCGGCTTCTTCGAGGTCGATCGTTTCCACGTCGCCGTCGCGGCCCTGAGGGCGCTCGCCGACGAGGGGACCCTTCCCGCGGAACGCGCCGCCGAGGCCATGAAGAAGTACGGCATCGACGGCTCCCGCCCCGCTCCCTGGACGGTGTGACCATGAGCCTCCTCGAGGTGCGGGTCCCGAACATCGGCGGCTTCAAGGACGTCGGGGTCGTCGAGATCCTGGTGAAGGCCGGCGACGCCGTCGCCGCGGACGCTTCGCTCGTCACGCTGGAGTCGGACAAGGCGACCATGGACGTGCCCTCCCCGGTCGCGGGGACGGTGCGGGAGATCCGGGTCAAGGTCGGCGACCGGGTCGGAGAAGGGTCGCTCGGATCCTGCTGGAGGCGGCGGAGGGAAGCGCGGCGGTGGCGGAGCCCGTCGCTGCGGCCGCACCCGTGGCCGCACCTGCGCGCGCGGCCGCTCCGGTACCGGCGCCCCCCCTGCCCGCTGCCGCACCCGCATCCCCGGCCGTTCCGGTGGCCGCGGGAGCGGCACACGCCTCCCCGTCCGTCCGGAAGGTGGCGCGGGAGCTGGGGGTGGACCTGTCCCGGGTCACCGGCACCGGCCCGCGGGGGCGCGTCCTCCAGGAGGACGTGCAGAAGTTCGTGAAGCAATCGCTGGCCGGGCAGGTCTCGGGAGGCACCGGGCTCGACCTGCTCCCCTGGCCCCGGATCGACTTCGCCCGCTTCGGCCCGGTGGAGACCCGTCCCCTGGCCCGGATCCGCAAGATCGCCGGCGCCAACCTGGCCCGGAACTGGGTGATGATCCCGCACGTCACCCAGTTCGACGAGGCCGACGTGACCGACCTCGAGGACTTCCGGACCCGGCTCAACGCCGAGCTCGGCGACAAGGGGCCCAAGGTGACGCTGCTCGCCTTCCTGGTGAAGGCCTGCGTCGCGGCGCTGCAGCGCTTCCCCGAGTTCAACTCCTCCCTCGACGGGGACAGCCTCGTCCTGAAGCGCTACTGGCACGTCGGCTTCGCCGCCGACACGCCGAACGGGCTCGTCGTCCCGGTGGTCCGCGACGCCGATCGGAAGGGCGTGCTCGACATCGCCCGGGAGCTCGGCGAGCTCGCGGCCCGGGCGCGCGACGGGAAGCTCGCCGCCGCCGACATCCAGGGAGGCACCTTCTCCATCTCCAGCCTGGGCGGCATCGGTGGGACGGCCTTCACCCCGATCGTGAACGCGCCCGAGGTGGCGATCCTCGGGGCCTCGCGGGTCGCGGTCCGCCCGGTCTGGGACGGGGAGCGATTCGCCCCGCGCAAGATGCTGCCGCTCTCCCTCTCCTACGATCACCGGGTCATCGACGGCGCCGCGGGCGCACGCTTCACGACCTACCTGGGCGAGCTGCTGCGCGACCTGCGCCGGGCCATGCTCTAGCCGCTCGGGCCGTCCGTCAGGTGAAGGGGAGGAGCCCGCTCTCGGGCGGGTCGACCCGGCGCGGCGGGACGGCGTGAAGCGGCTCGCCGGCCAGCACCCGCTCGTAGGCCGTCAGGTAGCCGTCGGTCATGGTCCGGGACCCGAACCAGGCCACCGCATGGGCGTGGCACCGGCGCGGGTCGAACCGCGAGGCGCCCCGGATGGCCTCGGCGAGCTCCTCCGCGTCGCTCGACAGGAAGCCGACCTCGGGGGTCACGAGCTCCGGCAGAGAGCCGTAGGGGGTTCCGAAGACCGGGCAGCCGTGGAACAGGCTCTCGATGATCGAGAGACCGAAGGGCTCGCGCCAGCGCACCGGCATGATGTGCCCCTTCGACCCGGAGAGGAGCCGGCGCTTCTCCTCCGTCCCGACCCATCCGTGGAAGCGGACCCGGCGCGACAGGGTGAAACGGAACCCCATCCGGAAGTTGAGCCGGAACCCCCCGGCGACGTGGAGCTCCTCCCCGGCCAGGCGGGCCACGCGGATCGCGCCGCGGAGGTTCTTCACCTTCCAGGCGCCGTCTCCGAGGAAGTGGACCCAGGAGCGAGGTCCGTCGATCGGCGCGCGGCCGTACTCGTCCCAGTCGACCCCGTTGTGGACGTAGGTGGTCGACCCGAACCTGGAGGCCTGGTCCCGGGAGATGAAGACGGTGTTGCGGTCGAGCTCGACGACGTGAGACCCCGAGCTGTGGAGCGTGGTCAGGTACGGGTGGTCGATCGACTGGCCGGTCGGGACCGGGTGCTGGAGGTGGACGATGTCGGTGCCGGCGGGAAGCTGGGCCTCGAGGGGGCGCCGCGGGTCGTGCCGGATCACCGGGGCGAACGGGCAGGTCCCCTCGCGGACCAGGAAGGTCACCCCGTGCCCGCGGGCGACGAGTTCCTTTCCGAGCCACCACATGACCCGCTCGATGCCGCCGTACCCGGCGGCCGGGAGCGTCCCGGCGATGTGCGCGAGGACCACCTTCATCGAGGTACGCTCGCCTTCGCCGCCGCCACGCGCGTCACGGGCGGCATGATAGTCGAAGCCGGGTCACGTCCCTCCTGCGGGGGTCGCCGGCGCGCCCCCGGGTCTTGATGGCTTCGTTTCCGCACGTCGGGGTTCTACCCGCAGACCCAGGAATCGTTAAGGATTTTTCCGACGGGTGCGCGGTGCCGCATGGCACGTGACGTGCTCTGCATCCAATTGCGCGCCCGGGGGGGCGGCACACATCGGTGCACAAGTGCTCACCCTCGAACCCGACGACGTGGCGACCTGGAACCAGCTCCTGCCGGAGGTCCTCTCCGGCCGGGCCCGGCCCGCCGGTTCCGTCGAGCAACATCTCCCCGCCGAGCAGGTGGGAGCCTTCCGCTTCTTCGCGGGGACGGCCCTCGCCTCGCGCTCCGCCCCGGAGGCGGAGGACTGGTTCGGCGCCGGCGCCGCGGCCGACGGCCCGGAACTCCGGGCCAGCGACTACCTGGCCGGAGTGATCCACCGGTGCGGCCACCTCGAGGCGCCGGAGAGCGCCTTCGCCGACCCCCGGGCCTACGTCCACTTCGCGTCGCTCCCCGCCATGCGGGCCTGCCGAGCCGAGTTCGTGAGCTTCGCCGTCGACTCCCTCCCGCAGGAGTCCGGGGCGCTCCGCGTCCTCGACGTCGGCTGCGGGGACGGCGGCCTGCTCGCCGAGCTCCTGCCCGCGCTCCTCGAGGCGGGGCGCTGGGACGAGGTCTCGGGAATCACCCTCCTCGACCCGTCGCCCGACATGATCTCGACGGCCAAGGCACGCCTCGCGTCGGCGTGGCCCGACGCCCGGGTGGACTCCCAGGTGGCCCGGCTCGAGCACGTCGCCGCCGCGCTCCAGGGACGGTACGACCTCGTGGAGGGCTCGCTCTCCCTCCACCACATGCCGATCGAGGTGAAGCGGCGGGCGCTGTCGGCGCTGGCCCCCTCGATCGACCACCTGCTCCTCCTCGAGCTCGACGCCGACCACGACTCCCCCGAGGTGGGCTCCCCTCCCCTGGCCGCCTCGGTCCACCAGACCTACGGCTGGATGCTCGCCCAGATCCTGGGGACGGGCGGACCCGACGAGGTGGCCCGGGAGAGTGCCGACCAGTTCGTGGCGCCGGAGCTGGTCTCCCTGCTCACCCAGCCGCGCGGGATGCGCAGCGAGTACCACATGCGGCGCGAACGCTGGCTGGAGCTGCTCTCGGTCGCCATGGGACCGGACATCCGGCCGCTCGGGACCCGCACCGCGCTCGCGACCCCCCACGCCGACCTGTTCGCCATGCACGTCGGCCGGATGGGGTAGACGCAGGGCCGGTCCAAGCCCGCCTCCCGGGGCCGGGCCTCTGGTATCTTCGCCGGCCATGTCGCGCTCCCGGAAGGCCCGCCGCCCCGCGCCCGCCGCGTCGCCCGCACGTCCGGCGCCGTCCCGGACGCCCTTCCTGGCCAGCCGCCCCTTCCTGGCGGCGGCCGGCATCCTCCTCCTCGGGCTCCTCGCCTACTCCAACTCGTTCCAGGGCGAGTTCGTCTTCGACGACATCGAGCAGATGGTCGTGAATCCGATCATCCGGGACCTGGGCGCCTTCCTGGGCCCGGCTGGATACCGTGCCCAGCCGCACCGGTACATGGCCTATCTCACCTTCGCGCTGAACCACCGTCTGGGCGGCTACGATCCCATCGGCTGGCACGTCGTGAACCTGGCCATCCACCTCGTGAACGCGCTGCTGGTCTGGCAGCTCGTCCGGCTGGCGTTCCGGTCGCCCCGCCTGCGGGTCTCGGCGCTGGCTCCGTCGGCGGGGGCCATCGCCTTCGCGTCCGGCGCGATCTTCGTGGCCCACCCGCTCGCCACGCAGGCGGTGAGCTACGTGGTGCAGCGGATCACCTCGCTCGCGACCCTCTTCTACCTGCTCGCCGTCGTGCTCTACCTGGCCTGGCGGCTCCGGCCTCCCGGCCGGGGACGGATCCTCCTCTACGCCGGGGTGCTCGCCTGCTCCCTGCTCGCCTTCCGGACGAAGGAGATCGCCTTCACCCTCCCGGTGGCGATCGCCCTCGTGGAGTGGGCCTTCCTCGAGGGCGGCCCGAGACGCTGGCTGCCCGTCCTGCCCATCGCGGTCCTGGCCCTCGTCATCCCGCTCACGCTCGTCGACCTGGGCAGGCCGGCCGGCGACGTGCTCGCCTCGGCCGACACGGGGACACGGGTCCAGACGGAGATCTCACGCCCCGATTATCTGAAGACCCAGGCCGTCGTGGTCGTTCGCTACCTCGGCCTCCTGGCCCTGCCGGTCGGACAGGTGCTCGACCACGACGTGGCGATCCGCACCTCCTGGCTCGCCCCCGACGTCGCCGCCTCCACGCTCCTCCTCCTCGTCCTGGCGGGGCTGGGGGCATGGC
Organism: Deltaproteobacteria bacterium; assembly: GCA_037129355.1. Classification (GTDB taxonomy): domain Bacteria; phylum Myxococcota; class Myxococcia; order Myxococcales; family Anaeromyxobacteraceae; genus CAIOAK01. The sequence continues at coordinate 5,202 of JBAXVO010000214.1, forward strand.
TCGCCTGGCGCTCCCGTCCGGGAGGGGCGCGTCCGCCGCTCGACCCGGCGGTCCGGTTCGTCGCGCTCGGGATCGCCTGGTTCTTCGTGACCCTCTCGGTCGAGTCGAGCTTCATCCCCATCGCCGACGTCATGAACGAGCACCGGATGTACCTCCCGTCGGTGGGCGTCCTCCCCGCGGCGGTGACGGCGGTGGCCTTCCTCTTCCTCCGCATCGACCCGCTCCACGTGGCGCGCAACACGGCGCTGACCGGGGCGATCGCCGGGGTGCTCGCCGCCTACTGGCTGTCGAGTCCCGAGCCCGAGGCCCGCGCCCGCCGCAAGACGGCACCGCCGCTGCGCGGAACGCTTACGTGAGCGACCAATTCGCGCCCGTCGGGATCTTCGACTCCGGCGTCGGCGGGCTGACGGTCGCGCGGTCGATCATCGACCAGTTGCCCGACGAGGACGTCATCTACGTCGGTGACACCGCCAACGGCCCGTACGGTCCGCTGAGCATCCCGGAGGTTCGCGCACACGCCCTGGCCATTGCCGACGATCTGGTGGAGCGCGGAGTCAAGGCTCTGGTCATCGCCTGTAACACCGCCTCGGCGGCCTGCCTTCGCGACGCCCGCGAACGCTACGACGTGCCCGTCGTCGAGGTCATCCTGCCGGCGGTCCGGCGTGCGGTGGCCACCACCCGGTCGGGCCGGATCGGCGTGATCGGCACGAGCGCGAC
>JBAXVO010000215.1:0-5894 GCA_037129355.1 Deltaproteobacteria bacterium
ATTCGGGGAGCGGTTTCGACCGCGGAGGCTCCGGCGGGGGGTACGATCGGGGCGGTGGAGAGTCCCGCGGCGGTGGGGGTGGCGGCTGGGACCGCGGCGGCGGTGGGGGCGGCGGAAGCCGGGGCGGTGGGGGATGGGGCGGGGGTGGATTCCACGGCGGTGGGCGGCGCTGATCCCGTCCTGGGGGGAGGAACGGATCTTGGAAAGCTCCAGTGCACAGGGCGCGGTCCGCCGCGCCATCGACGAGTACTTCGCGGGCGAGCGGCGTGACGCCCTGGTGTTCACGCTGCTCGGCGCGGCCAACCTGGGCGCGGCCCTGGCCGTGTTCCTCGCGGTCCAGGACCAGCGGTTGCTCGCGCTGGCGCTCGCCACCATCGGGGTCCTCGAGATCGTGCCCGGCATCTGGGCGGTGCGGCGGCAGGGGTTCCGCCATGCCGAGGCGCTCGCCCGGCAGGGGGCCGACCCGGAGCGATGGCGGGCCGAGGAGTCGGCCCGGCTCGCGCGGGTGCTCGACGCCCGGAGGAGGCTGCGGATCGCCGACGCGGTCTTCGTGGCCGCGTTCGTGGTGGTCGTGGCGCTCGCCCCCCCGGGGGAGCGGCTCGCCTGGCTGGCCGTGCCCGGACAGATGGTCTTCCTCCCGCTCCTCAACATCGTGATGGCGCGCCGCACCCGCCGCTTCGCCGAGGCGCTGGCCCGGGGCTGAGCCGACGCTGGGCCGGGAAAGGACAACGGGTCGCCGGGAACTTGCATTGACATGCGGCGCGGCGGAGCCTAGACCGCGCGAGGCCCACGCGCGGGAGTGCCCATGGAGCGTCCGTCCGGAAAGTTCCGCTTCCTCTTCTTCACCGACCTGATCGGGAAGAAGGTCGTATCCGCCGACGGCCAGCCCCTCGGGCGGCTCGCCGACCTCGTGGCGGTGAGCGGCGAGCCCTACCCTCCGGTCGAATCCCTCGTCGTCCGCTCGGGCAAGACCCTGAGCCACGTCGCCTGGTCGTCGGTCGCCTCGGTGAACGGCACGATCCAGCTCTCCGCAGGCGCCCCCGTGGACCCCGCCCCCACCGGCCCGGTGGCGGACCGGGTCAACCTCGGCCAGGAGATCCTCGACCGGCAGATCGTGGACATCGAGGGCGCGAAGCTGGTCCGGGTGAACGACCTCCACTTCCTGGAGACCAAGGGGCAGCTGCGCATCGCCCACGTCGACGTCGGCCTGCGCGGCCTGGTCCGGCGCATGGGCTGGCAGCGGCCGGTCGACGGGCTGGTGTCCCTCGTCCGTCCCAAGTCGCGGTACCTGAACTCCGACACCTTCCTCTCCTGGAAGCTGGTCCAGCCCATCGAGAGCGCCCCCGGCCGGGTCCGGATCGAGGCCACCAAGAAGGCGCTCGCCTCGCTCCACCCCGCCGATCTGGCCGAGATCATGGAGGATCTCGATCGGCACCAGCGCGAGGTGCTCTTCCAGCGGCTCGACGTCGGGACCGCCGCCGACGCCCTCGAGGAGACCTCCACCGAGCTCGCCACGGAGCTGCTCGAGGCTGTCCCGCCGGAGAAGGCGGCCGACATCCTCGAGGAGATGGCCCCCGACGAGGCGGCCGACGCCCTCTCCGAGCTCCCCGGGGACACGCGGGCCGAGCTGCTGCAGGCGATGGAGAAGCCCGAGGCGGCCGAGGTGGCCGAGCTCCTCGAGTTCCACCCCCGTTCGGCGGGCGGGCTCATGACGCCCGACCTGGTGGAGCTGCCGCCCACCGCCACGGTCTCCGACGCCTTCGCCGAGGTCCGGCGCCGCGCCGAGGAGTTGCCGCTCGTCTACGAGATCTTCCTGGTCGAGGGCGGCCTCCTGCAGGGGATGGTGACCCTGAAGGACCTGATCGTGGCCGAGGACCCGGCCACCCCCCTCTCCGCCCTCCTCCGGGAGATCCCGGCCTCGGTCGAGGCGGGCGCCGACGTCCGGGACGTGGCCCGCGCCGCCTCCAAGTACAACCTGCTCTCGGTGCCGGTGGTCGACTCGGCGGGGTCGCTCATGGGCATGGTGACGGTCGACGACATCCTCGCCGAGGTGATCGATGCCGCCTGAGAAGCGGCAGGTCCGGCCGGGGCGGTGGAAGCGCGTCGCTCTCTTCCTCGCCGTGATGGGGCCGGGCCTCATCACCGCCAGCGTCGACAACGACGCCGGCGGCATCACCACCTACTCCCTCGCCGGGGCCCAGTTCGGCACCAAGCTGCTCTGGACCCTCGGCCCCATCACCGTGGCCCTCATCGTCGTGCAGGAGATGAGCGCGCGCATGGGCGTGGTCACGGGCAAGGGGCTCGCCGACCTGATCCGCGAGAACTTCGGCGTCCGGACCACCTTCTGGATCTCGGTGGCGCTGGTGGTCGCCAACCTGGCCAACACCATCGCCGAGTTCGCCGGCGTGGCCGCGAGCCTCCAGATCTTCCGGGTCCCGCCCTGGGTGTCGGTGCCGCTCGTCGCGATCGGGGTCTGGTTCCTGGTGCTGAAGGGATCGAACCGGCTGGTCGAGAAGGTCTTCCTCGTCGCCAGCCTGCTCTACATCGCCTACCCGATCTCGCTCGTGCTCGCGAAGCCCGACTGGGGGGAGGTGGCGCTGGCCGCCGTGACCCCCACCTTCTCGGGGAACAGTGCCTACGTCGCCATGCTCATCGGGCTCGTGGGAACGACCATCGCGCCCTGGATGCAGTTCTACCAGCAGGCCGCGGTGGTCGAGAAGCGCATCGACGTGGACGAGCTCCGCTACACCCGCATCGACGTGGTGATGGGCTGCATCGTCACCGACATCGTGGCCTTCTCCATCGTGATGGCCTGCGCGGCCACCCTCCACAAGCAGGGGATCACCATCCAGACGGCCGACCAGGCCGCGCTGGCGCTGGCCCCGCTGGCCGGGAAGTACGCCTCCTGGCTCTTCGCCTTCGGCCTCTTCAACGCCTCCCTCTTCGCGGCCGCCATCCTGCCCCTCTCCACCGCCTACTTCGTCACCGAGTCGGCCGGCTGGGAGTCGGGTCTCGACCGGAAGTGGGGCGAGGCCAAGCAGTTCTACTGGCTCTTCACCGGCATCGTGGCGGTGGGAGCGGCCGTGGTCCTCATCCCGAAGCTGCCCCTCATCCGGATCATGCTGGTCTCCCAGATCGTGAACGGCATGCTCCTGCCGTTCGTGCTCATCTACATGCTCCGGCTCGCCAACGACGAGAAGCTGATGGGCGTCCACAAGAACGGGCGCTGGTTCAACCTGGTGGCCTGGACCACCACGGTCGTGATGATCACCCTGACCGCCTTCCTGGTGGCGACCGGCGTCCGCGACCTGGTGATCGGGTGACCCGTCGCGCCTTCTCGGTGGCCATCTTCGCCCGGCACGGCGGCGCCGTCCTGCTGGTGCGCCACCGCCGCCTGGGGACCTGGCTGCCGGTGGGGGGCGAGGTCGAGCCGGGCGAGACCCCGCTCGAGGCGGCCGTCCGGGAGCTTCGCGAGGAGACCGGGCTCGCCGGGACCTTCCCTCCCGGGCTGGGGGTGGACGGGACGCCGCCCGGGCTCGTCGGCTACGAGGAGCACCAGGCCGGGTCGAAGGGGCTGCACATGAACTTCGCCTTCGTGGCCGACGTGGCGAGCCGCGAGCTCGCGCCGTGCGACGAGTGGAGCGAGGCGCGCTGGGTCGAGGACACCGCGGGGCTCGACTGCCCCGAGAACGTGCGTCAGCTCGTGCGGGTGGCGCTCGCCGCTCCGGCCTCGCCGGGCTGAGCACGGCGCGCCCGGGGCGCGGCGGCCAGGATGGCGTCCACCAGCCGTTCCGGGTCGTCGGGCGAGAAGACCACCCGCCGCCCGCCGATCACCGCCTCCACCAGCCGATCGCTGCGCGTGGCGTAGAGCCGGAAGGCCCCCTTCTTGTAGAACCAGCCGTAGTAGCCGAAGAGGCCGCCGTTCCCGAAGGTCCGGATCGCGCCGGCGAGCCAGCCCTTCGGCAGGACGGTCACCCGATCGATCTCGGTGAGCCGGTAGGCGGCCGCCTGCCAGGCCCGGCGCAGGACCTTGAGCTCGCCCCCCTCGATCTCGACGGCCCGCGGGGCCATCGCCCAGGAGGCGACCGCGATGAGGGGCGCGAGGAGCACCCCGAGCTGGGCGACCCACTGGACCCAGGGCCCGGCCGGCCCGCGGGGGCCGCCCACGACGACCCCCGGGAGGAATCCCCAGACCAGGAGGGGAACGGCGCAGAGCAGGACGACGACGAGGCCGGTCACCACCTTCACCCCGGCCGACAGGCTCATGGAGAACTGGCGCATCTCCCCTCCTCCTCGAGGCTCGAGGTCCTACGGCTTGGGATCGAGGTACTTGCCCAGGATCGGCCGGAGGCGCTGCCGCGTGCTGGCCGGGATGAGCTCCCGGTCCGACCAGATGGCGAGCTCGAGCGCCGACTGGCAGGGGCAGCCGTGGTTCTTGAGGGCGGAAACCTGGGGGAGCGCGGACCGGATGAGCTCGAGCGCGTTCGCGCTCGCCGCCTTGAGGTTCCCGATGATCTCCTCGAGGAGCTCGAACTGGTCGAGGGCGTGCGGATGCGGCCGCCAGCAGTCGTAATCGGTCGGCAGGGCCACGAGCGCGTAGCAGATCTCCGCCTCCCGGGCGAGGCGGGCCTCGGGCATGACGGTCATCCCGATGAGCGAGGCGCCCCAGGAGCGGTGCAGCTCGCTCTCCGCCCGCGTCGAGAACTGGGGCCCTTCCATGCAGACGTAGGTCCCGCCCTGCTGGACGCGGGTCGGCGAGCTCGCCGACGCCCGCGCCAGGACCTCGCGCAGGGACGGGCAGAACGGGGAGGCGAGCTCCACGTGGACGGCGAGGTCGTCGAAGAAGGTCCCGGCCCGGCGGAAGGTCTTGTCGATCACCTGGTCGGGGATGACCAGGGAGCGGGGCGCGATCTCCTCGCGCAGGCTTCCCACCGCCCCGGTGGCCAGGATCCGCGTCACGCCGAGCTGCTTCAGGGCCAGGATGTTGGCCCGGTACGGGACGGTGGACGGGCTGAAGACGTGCCCGTCGCCATGCCGCTTCAGGAGCGCGAGCGGGACGCCGTCCACCTCGGTGGTGACGATGGGCGCGGCCGGCTTCCCGAATGCGGTGTCGACGTCGTGCGACCGGGTGCGCCCCAGCGCCCCCATCGCGTGCTCCAGCCCCGAACCCCCGATGATCCCCAGCATGATCCCTCCTCGCTCGAGTGCCGGCGCAGTCTACCCGACTCCAAAAGGAGAGGGCCCGCTGGATTTCCCCAGCGGGCCCTCGAAAGAATGCGGCGGCGACCTACTCTCCCACACAGCTTCCCGTGCAGTACCATCGGCTCTGGCAGGCTTAACTTCCGTGTTCGGGATGGGAACGGGTGTGACCCTGCCGAAATAGCCACCGCAAATTGTGAAAGATCGGACGGACGAGCCGTCGGACAACCATACGAAGGGTAGAAACGCACGAACAGCGAATCCGGGACCGGGTTCCCGATGGGAACCTCGATCTCGGCCTCGACTCGGCCTCTGCGGCCTGAGAAGAGGGAGACCAAGCCTCACGCCCGATTAGTACCGGTCAGCTGAGCGCCTCACAGCGCGTACACTCCCGGCCTATCAACCTCGTGGTCTTCAAGGGGGCTTCAGGGGATTTCTCCCGGGAGAAGTAATCTCGAGGCTGGTTTCCCGCTTAGATGCTTTCAGCGGTTATCCATTCCACACATAGCTACCCAGCGATGCCCCTGGCGGAACAACTGGTACACCAGCGGTGTGTCCAACCCGGTCCTCTCGTACTAGGGTCAGGCCCTCTCACTTCTCCTACGCCCACGGCAGATAGGGACCAAACTGTCTCACGACGTTTTGAACCCAGCTCGCGTACCGCTTTAATTGGCGAACAGCCAAACCCTTGGGAC
>JBAXVO010000216.1:0-5893 GCA_037129355.1 Deltaproteobacteria bacterium
GTAGGCGGCCGTCGGGAGGAGCGTGTCCTGCACGAGCGGGCGCAGCAGGGCGGAGCTGCTGAACCAGAGCGGGTCCTCCTCGAGGCGCGAGAGGAGCGCGTCCCGCGTCACCGGCCCTTCCGGCGTGGAGAATCCCGCCCCGTCGCGCACCAGCCGGTAGCGGGGGCCGCCCGGTCCGTGGGGATGGAAGAAGGCGAGCGAGGTCCCCCCGCGCGTGGGCACCTGCTCGGAGAAGCCCCGTGCCAGGAGCTCGGCCGCGCGCGCGGCGAGGAGCGCCCCGATCTCGGCGTGCTCGAGGACGGCGCGCCGCAGGACCGGTGCCGCGAGCCTCGAGACCGCCGGAGTACGCGGGTCGAGGACGATGAGCCCCTCCTGCGCGAAGAGCTCGTCGAGGACGCCTGCGAAGGCGGCGCCCGGCGTGATGCCGGACCGGTAGTGGCGCCCCACGAGGGATGCCACCTCGGCCGCGTGGGGCAAGGGCTCGAGGAGCCCGGCCAGGGTGGCGACGAGCCCGTCGACCTCGGCGGGCAGGGAGCGATGGGAGAGGGAGACGCGCGCCAGGTCCGGCGGCCCGGGCGGCAGAGCCAGGACCTTCCGGCCGGCCGGGACGAGCACCTCGGCGCTCGCGATCTCGGCCCAGTCGTGGTCCTCGGTCTGGAGCCAGAAGACGGGGATGCAGGGCAGGCCGGTGAGCCGCTCGACGAGCCGGGCGCGCGAGATGGCCGTCGCCGCCTTGTGCAGCGTGTAGAGCGGTCCGAGGAAGAGCCCGACCTGCTGGCCGGTCACGACGACCGTGGCGTCCTTCCGGGACAGGGCCTCGAGGCTGCGTTCCCGGGCGGGGGAGGCGGGGAAGGCGGCGGACTGCCTGCGGATCTCGGCGAGGAGCTCCGGCGCCAGGCCCCGGCCGCTCGCACGCCGGGCGGCGGCGGCCCAGGCCCCCTCGTCCAGGGGGCTCGCGGGCAGCAGTTCCGTGGCGGCGCTCGCCCCGTCGATGAACGAGGCGAAGAAGTCCATATCCATTTAAACAAGGAAGCTAACCGCGTTGCCCCGTGCTTCCCAGCAAATGCCCCAACTTCACCACGCCCCCATGGCCATCCTCCTGCTCGCCTCCACGGCCCTGGCCGCGCCGCCGCTGCGCCCAACCCAGCCGGACGGCGCGCGGCTCGAGCGCCAGCTCGATCGGCTCCTCGTGGTGGGCAACGTCCTCTACGTCGCGGCCCACCCCGACGACGAGAACACGAGGTTGCTGGCCTACCTCGCGAACGGGAAGCTGCTCCGGACCGGCTACCTGTCCATCACCCGCGGTGACGGGGGCCAGAACCTCATCGGGCCCGATCTCGGGCCGGGGCTCGGGCTCATCCGGACGCAGGAACTGCTCGCGGCGCGTGCCCAGGACGGCGCGGAGCAGCTCTTCACCCGCGCGCGCGACTTCGGCTACTCGAAGAGCGCCGAGGAGTCGCTCGCCATCTGGGGCCGGGACGCGGTGCTCGCGGACGTGGTCCTCGCCATCCGGCGGCTGCGCCCCGACGTGGTCATCAACCGTTTCCCCCAGGAAGGACAGGATACCCACGGTCACCACATCGCGTCGGCGAGGCTGGCTGCCGCCGCCTTCGCGCTGGCCGCCGACCCCGCCTACATGCCCGACGACGAGCACCGCCGCCTCGGGGCGTGGAAGGCGAAGCGGGTGGTGTGGAACCAGTCGGCAGGCTGGGGCGCCACCGAAAAGGAACTCGCCGCCTTCCCCCGCATCGACGTCGGGGGCTACGACCCGTGGCTCGGGCTCTCCTACGGGGAGGTCGCGGCCGACAGCCGCAGCAACCACAGGAGCCAGGGCTTCGGCGCGGCCCGCCGGCGCGGTCCAGCGTTCGAGTACTTCCGGCCGATCGCCGGCGACGCCATGCAGGATTCGCCGTTCGACGGCGTGACGCTCGACTGGTCGCGCGTCCCTGGGACGGAGCGCCTCGTCGCCGAGCTCGGGCGGGCGCGCGCGGCCTACAGGGCCGCCACGCCCGAGGCCGCGCTGCCCGGGCTGCTCGCGGCACGGGCCGAGCTCGCGAGGCTCCCCGCAAATCCCTGGAAGGAAGGGAAGCTCGAGGAGATCGACGCGGCGATCCTCGCCTGCGCCGGCCTCTTCACCGAGGTGGCGGCCGAGAGGACCAGCACCTCCCGCGGCATGGCGCTGCCGGTCATCGCGACGGCGCTCGTGCGCCGGCCGGTGGCGGTGGAGTTCCTTGCGGTGATCCTCCCCGGCAAGGACCTGCCGCTGTCGACGAAGCTCCAGACGAATCGGCCGTTCGAGCAGAAGGCGACCATCCAGGTCCCGAAGGACACCAGGTACTCCAGCCCGGCCTGGCTCGAGAAGGCCGCCACGCCTGGGCTCTACCCCGTGGCCGACCCGGCTCTCGCCGGCATTCCCGAGGAATCGGCCCCGCTCGAGGCAGAGTTCGTCCTCCTCATCGGAGGGGAACGGCTCCGCGTCCGCCGCCCCATCGTCTTCAAGTGGGTGGACCCGATCCAGGGGGAGCGATACCGGCGGGTGGAGGTGTTGCCCGTGGTCACCCTGGATCCCAGGGGGGAACTCCTCCTCTTCCCCGACGCCACGCCGCGCCCGTTGACGGTGACCCTCCGGTCCGTCCCCGGCGCCGCCGGCACGGTGTCGCTCGACGTCCCGGCGGGCTTCACCTTCTCGCCCGCGGCGGTCCCGTTCCAGATCGAGGCGGGGGGGGAGGCGGTGGTCACCTTCCGCGTCACGCCGCCCCCGGGCGCCGCCACGGGGAAGCTCGTGGCGTTCGCGATGGTCGGCGGGGAGCGCTTCGATCGCGGCGTGAGGCGCGTCGATCACGCTCACATCCCCATCCAGACCTGGTTGCCGCCGGCCGAGGTGCGGCTCACCCGGGTGGACGTGCTCCACTCCAGGCACCGCATCGGCTACGTGCCTGGACCGGGCGACGAGGTGCCGGACGCGCTCCGCCAGGCGGGCTACGCGGTCACGCTCCTCACGCCCCAGGAGCTCCGTGACCAGCCGCTGGATCGCTTCGACGCCATCGTCTTCGGGATCCGGGCCTTCAACGTCGCGCCCCAGCTCGCGAGCCTCCACGACTCGCTCATGGCCTTCGTCGAGGGCGGCGGGACGGTGGTCGTCCAGTACCTCACCGCCAACTGGATCTCGAACGCGCCGCCGGACATCGGGCCGTACCCGTTCACCATCGGTCGTGGCCGGGTCACCGACGAGGATGCCGCCGTGACGACGACGCCGAGCCCCGTGCTCGCGACGCCGAACCGGATCGGGGCCAGCGACTGGGCCGGGTGGGTCCAGGAGCGCGGGCTCTACTTCGCCGAGAAGTGGGACGACCGCTACGTGGCGCCGCTCTCCATGCACGACCCGGGCGAGAAGCCGCTCTCGGGGGCGCTCCTGGTCGGGCGACACGGGAAGGGCACCTTCGTCTACACCGGTCTCGCCTTCTTCCGGCAGCTCCCTGCCGGCGTGCCGGGCGCCTTCCGGCTCTTCGCGAACCTCCTCGACGATGGGAGATAGCGGGGCGCCGCCACCCGAGGAGGACTTCCGCCCCCCGACGGGTTCCTGGCGGCGACTTCACGCGCTCGTGGTCTCGGTGCTCCTCGTCGAGATCGTGCTCCTCTGGCTGCTCTCGAGGGCGTTCCCGTGAGCGGTCTCGACTGGGCGGTGCTCGCCCTCACCATCGCAGGCATCGTGGCCTACGGTTCGTGGCGAAGCCGCCGGGTCCACACCACCGACGCCTACCTCCGGGCAGGCGCGGACCTGCGCTGGTGGACCATCGGGCTCTCGGTGATCGCCACCCAGGCCAGCGCCATCACCTTCCTGTCCGTTCCCGGACAGGCGTACGTGGACGGCGTGGGCTTCGTGCAGTTCTACTTCGGGCTGCCCATCGCGATGGTGATCCTGTCGGCGGTCTTCCTGCCCATCTACCACCGCCTCAACGTCTACACCGCCTACGAGTACCTCGAGCGGCGGTTCGACCGGAGGACGCGGCAGTTCGTGGCGCTCCTCTTCCTCGTCTCCCGCGGGCTCGCCTCGGGGCTCGCCATCTACGCGCCGGCGCTCGTCCTGTCGGCTGTCCTGGGCTGGCCGGCGGGGTGGACGAACCTCCTCCTCGGCGGCATCACCATCGCCTACACGGTGGCCGGCGGAAGCCGCGCGGTCAGCCGGACCCAGTCGGCACAGATGGTGGTCATCTTCGTGGGGCTCGTGGCGGCGCTCGTCACCGCGGTGATGAGCTTCCCTGCCGACGTCTCGTTCCGCCAGGGCATCGAGCTCGCGGGCGCGCTCGGCAAGCTCCACGCCGTCGACCTCTCACCCCGGGTCGACACGCGCTACACGCTCTGGTCGGGGCTCCTGGGGGGGCTCTTCGTCCAGCTCGCCTACTTCGGCACCGATCAGTCCCAGGTGCAGCGGTACCTGGCCGGGGGACCGCTCTCGCAGAGCCGGCTCGGCCTGCTCATGAACGGGTTCCTCAAGGTCCCGATGCAGTTCTTCATCCTCTTCATCGGGGTGATGGTCTTCGTCTTCTACCAGCTGAGCCCGCCGCCGCTCTTCTTCAACCGGGGGACGCTCGAGACCGTGCGGGGGCGCAGCGGCGCGGAGGTGGCGCGCCTCGAGACCGACTACGAGGCGGCCTTCGCCGAGAAGCGCGTGGCGATCGGCCGGATGCTCGCGTCCTCCTCGGCGCCCGCCGAGACCGCGTCGGCCAGGGCGGAGGTGCGGGTGCAGGAGGCGCGGATGGAGGCGCTCCGGAAGGACTTCGGGTCGCTCGCGGCCCGGACCGTGCCGGGCGCCGACCGGAAGGACTCCGACTTCATCTTCCTTCGCTTCGTGCTCGACCACTTCCCCCGGGGGCTCGTGGGGCTGCTCGTGGCGGTGATCCTGTCGGCGGCCATGTCGGCCAACTCGGCGGCGCTCTCGTCGCTGGGGGCGACGACGGTCGTCGATTTCTACAAGCCTCGCCACCCGGGCGCGACCGACGCCCAGACGCTTCGCGTGGCCCGGATCGCCACCGCGGCATGGGGACTCGTCGCCGTCGGCTTCGCGGGCTTCGCGTCGCTCCTCGACAACCTCATCCAGGCGGTGAACGTCGTGGGCTCGCTCTTCTACGGGCCGATGCTGGGGGTCTTCCTGGTGGGCTTCTTCCTGAGGAGGGTGGGGGGCACCGCGGCGCTCGCGGCCACCGTCGCCGGCGAGGCGGCCGTGCTCGCGCTCGCGGCGTTCGGGAACGTCGGCTACCTCTGGTACAACGTGATCGGATGCGCGGTCGTGGTCGGGCTCGCGCCGTTGATCGCGGCGAGCCTGCCGCGGCGAGCCTAGGAAGAATCAGATCGATCCGGAAGGAGACGAGCCACATGGCAACCTGGGAGAAGGAAGCCGACGCCCTGCACGCCTCCGGCGCCCGGCACGCGCTCATCCTGTCGGGGCGGAGCGACGCCCGCGGGCAGATCGCCGAGGGCATCGCGCGCGCACTCGCGCCACGCCAGATCCGCATCTCCTCCGCCGGTGCGGCCCCGGGCGCGGTGGACCCTATCGCCGTGCGCGTGCTCGCCGAGCTCTCCGTGGTCGGCTCGGACCTGCGGGCCCGGACGCTCGACGAGGTCGACGTGACCGGTGTGGGGGCGATCGTGGTCCTCTCCGAGGAGGACCCGACGCCTCCCGCGCTGCGCGGGGTCTTGCGCGTGCACTGGCCGCTCACCGACCCGGCCCACGGAGGCGGCTCGGAGGAGGAGCGGATCGAACGCTACCGTGCCGTTCGCAACGAGCTGCGGCGCAGGCTCATCCGCGTGTTCGCCAGGGAGGCGATCCCGTCCGGTGGCACCGAGAGCCTGACCACGTCGGTGGGACCGGCGTCGGGCGGCGACATGGACGCCA
>JBAXVO010000217.1:0-5873 GCA_037129355.1 Deltaproteobacteria bacterium
CGTGATAGGCGGTTCCGGCGGAGAGGCCCGACAGCGCGCCGGTGAAGCTCCCCAGGCCCGAGCCGCTGGTGGCGCAGTTCGCGCCCAGCACCGGGCTCGCCGAGGTGGACCAGCAGATGCCGCGGGCGGTGACGGCGGCGCCCCCGTCCGCGGTCACCTCGCCGGCGACGTTCGCCGACGAGGCCGTCACGCTGGATACGGCGCCGGTCGTGACACCCGGAACCGCCACGGGGACCGCGGTGGACGGTGCGCTCAGCGAGAAGTCGTCGAAGGCGATCTGCATCCCGTCCTGCGGGTGGTAGCCGTTGAAGATCGACAGGGAGATCGAGGCGACCTGCCCCGATGGCCCGGTCGCGGACTGGAGCTCGGCCCACGCCGAGCCATTCCAGTAGTACGCGGTGATGGTCGTCCCGCCGGTCCGGGTGAGGCGGAGCGCGCCGGAGAGGTCGGTGGTGATGACGCCGGGCCAGGGGGCGATGACGCCACCCGGGAAGTTGAAGTGGGACAGGTAGACCTCGCCTCCACCTGGCGCCGACCAGTTCCCGAAGTAGCCGTCGCTCACCCGCTCCACACAGCCGATGCCGTCGGCGCAGAGAGCGACGCGCTCCTGGTTGCCGTTGTTGTGATCGGCCGGCCGTGGGGTCAGGATCGCATACGAGACCCGCACGTCGAAGTCACCCGTGACCGGTACCTTGTCGAACAGCAGCGCGGATCCGCCGTCCTGCCCGGACTGCGTCTGGACGACCCGGTGGTTGGTCGTGTCGAGCACGATGGTGTTGCCGCCCCCGGTGCTGACCGTCCAGCGGGAGGCGTCGATCGAGCCTCCGGTGAAGCCATCGGCGAAGTCGAACGCCCGGGCCGGAGATGCCGAGCACAGCAGGACAGCAACGAGCCCCGAGATCCTGATCCCCATGTCGTCCCCCTTCCTCCTGCGTTTCAGGCCCATTCCAGGGCGGCGGCAGGGAGCCGAAAAGTCCCACGCGGGCACGTCACCGGCGATGCACCCGGGCGGGAGTTCCGGGGCCCTCTTCGATTCCCTCCAAGGTGGCGCCCTGACCGCGTCACGATCCGGGACGTACGTCGTCTGTCATGATGGAACTGAACCAGTTGGTGCAGATCGGATCGTGCTTCGGGGGGAGCGATGAGGACTCGGAAACCAGGATCACCGCCGTCCCGTGCCGGAGAGACGGCCTCCGGCGAGGAGGCCACCGCGCCCCTGCGCGACCGGATCTCCGACCTCGAGCAAAAGGTGGCGGCGCTCCAGTTCGCGGAGGAGCAGGCAAACCTCGTCCGGGAGCAGTTCGCCGATCTCTACGACTACGCTCCGGTGGGCTACCTCACGGTGGACGCCAGGAGCGTCATCCACCGCGTGAACGTGCCCGCCGCGGCGCTCCTCGGTGGCTCCCGGCAGGAGCTCACGGGCGCCCGGCTCCTCTCCTTCATCCGGCCCGGCGAGAAGACGGCCTGCGCCGCATTCCTGAAGGGGGCATTCGCCGCGACCGGGCCGACGACCTTCGAGTTCGGCCTGGTCCCTCGCAGGTGGCGAGCGGAGCACGTCCAGCTGGTCGCCTCCCCGGCTGCCGCGGGCAGGGACCTCGGTCACGCGGGTGCCCAGGTCCGGCTCGCCATCCTCGACGTCAGCGCGCGCAAGCGCGCCGACGAGGCGCTGCGCGCGAGCGAACGGAAGTTCGAGGCCGTGGTCTCCGCCATGGCCGACGGGGTCGTGGCGCACGACGAGACGGGCGTCATCGTGATGTGCAACACCGCGGCCGAGCGCATCCTGGGGCTGACCGCGGACGAGATCCGCGGCCGGACGTCCGCGGATCCGCGATGGCGATCCGTCCACGAGGACGGGACCCCCTTCCCGGGAGAGGACCACCCGGCCATGGTCGCGCTCCGCACGGGCCGTTCGCAGTGGAACGTGGTCATGGGATTGCCCCGCATCGACGAGTCGTTCGTGTGGGTCCGGATGAACGCCGAGCCGCTGCGGAACGGGGATGGCTCCGTCCACGGCGTGGTCGTCACCTTCGCGGACGTGACGGAGGATCGGCGGAAGTCGGCCGAGCTCCGGGAGACCTCGGCGCGGCTCGCGCTCGTCCTGGATGGGGCGAACGACGGGTACTGGGACTGGGACCTCCCGACCGGACGGCTGGAGACCAGCGACCGGATGGCGTCGATGTTCGGGTACGCCCCCGGGGAACTGACCCCCCACGTGTCGACCTGGGGACGGATGTTCCACCCCGACGACCGGGACGAGGCTCGGGCCGACATGCAGCAGGTGATGGCCGGCGGGGTCGATCGCTACGAGGTGGAGCGCCGCCTCCGCCACAGGGACGGGCACTGGGTGTGGGTCCTCGTGCGGGGCAAGGTCGCGGAGCGGGACGCCACCGGACGGCCCACCCGCATGGCCGGGACGTACACCGACGTCACGCGGCGCAAGAGCGTCGAGCAGGCGCTCGAGGACGCGCTCGGCCAGCTGCGACGCCACCTCGCCAGCACGCCGCTCGGGCTCGTCGAGTGGGACGCCGAGTTCCGGGTGACGAGGTTCAGCGCGCGAGCCGAGGGGATCTTCGGCCGGACCGCGGACGAGGTCCTGGGCAAGCGCATCGACGAGGTGCCCTGGGTCGCGGAGGAGGACTGGCCGCCGGTGAGGAGGGTGCTGAAGGACCTGCTGGAGGGTGTCCGGCCCCCTTACGTCAACGTGAGCCGGGGCATCCACAAGGATGGTTCGGTCATCTACTGTGAGTGGTACAACTCCCCGCTCCACGGACCGGACGGCAAGCTCGTCTCCGTGTTCTCCCTCGTCCAGGACGTGACCGATCGGGAGCAGGCTCGCGAGTCCGCCCCGCGGAGCTGACCCCGCCTCGGTTCGGTCGCGTTATACCTTCCCCGGGGGCATGCGCATCGACCGGACCAACCCAGAGCTTCCGTCGAAGACCGGCCACCGCCGGGCGCTCGCGCTCGCGGCCCTGGTCGCGGTGGGGGCCTACGTCTACGGGCTCGATTCCATCAACGCCCCCACCATCGGCGACGAGTCCCTCTACCTCCAGATCGCCAGGGTGACGTCGGCGTCGGGGAACTGGCTCCCGCTCCGGTCGGAGTCCGGCATCAACGACACGAAGCCCCCGCTCCTCTTCTGGCAGGGCATCGTCTCCACCGGGCGTGGCGCGGCCTGGGACCTCTGGCACCTCCGGCTGCCGGTGGTGGCGACGAGCCTCCTCACCGCGGTGCTGGTCGGGCTCCTGGCGGCCCGGATCGCCGGTCGGACGGCGGGGCTGCGCGCCGGCCTGGTCTTCCTGGGTTTCCTCTCCACGATCCAGCACGGGCGCCCGTTCCTCACCAACGCCGGCGAGACGCTCTTCCTGTTCCTCCCGCTCCTGCTCGTCCACCGGAAGGAGCGGACCGGACCGCTGCTCGCCCTCGCCGTCGGCCTCTCCCTCGGGGCGGCAGCGCTCTTCAAGACCTTCTTCCTCGTGGTCCCCGGCGCGGTCGCGCTGGCCCTCGTCCTGTGGCGCCGCGACGGCTGGCGGCTGGACGCCTTCCTGCGCCGCCGCGTCCCGTTCCTGGCCATCGCCTCCCTCGTCGGCCTGGCGGCCTTCGGCGCCTGGCTGCTCGTCGACCCCCGCCCGGACCTGGTCTGGTCCCAGTTCGTGGTGGGGGAGAGCGCCCGCAAGCTCAAGTTCGAGACCTTCGTCTCCGGCTTCTTCCGGGGCGAGGACGCCATCTGGGAGATCTGGCTGGGCGCGCTCAAGAACGCCGGGATCTACGTCCCGCTCCTGATCGCGCTGCTCCTCGACCTGTGGCGCCGCCGGCGCGTCCTCTCCGGCGACGAGCAGGAGCTGTGGCTCTACGTCCTCGCCTTCCACCTCGTCTACTCCATCCCCACGCAGCGCCAGCCCAACTACCTGCTCCCGGCGATGGCGGGGCTG
This sequence comes from Deltaproteobacteria bacterium, assembly GCA_037129355.1. GTDB lineage: Bacteria > Myxococcota > Myxococcia > Myxococcales > Anaeromyxobacteraceae > CAIOAK01. The sequence goes on from JBAXVO010000217.1 coordinate 3,930, forward strand.
GCGGTGCTCCTCGCGTTGCGGTGGGACGAGCTTCCGCGCCTCGCCTTCCGGGTGACGCTCGCCGCGCTCGCCGTGGCCGGCTTCGCCGCGCCGGTCTTCGAGTGGCTGGTCTCGCGCAAGCTCGGGGTGCAGCCCTTCGGCCCCGTGGGGTTCCTCCTCCCGCTGGTGCTGGGGGTGCTCGCCGCGGCCGGGGTACGAGATCCGAAGTTCGGGCGCGCGGCCCTTCCGTACCTCGCGCTGCTCGCGCTGGCGGTGGGGAGCGCCATCGTCCTCCCGTTCCCCGGCCACTTCCCGCCGGAGGCGGTCTCCGGCCTGCGGGGCCAGACGGTCCTCGTCCCGGACCGGTTCGCCCAGGCGCAGGAGCGGTACCGGTTCCTCCTGCCCGGCGCCGACGTCCGGGGCTACCAGTGCCCGCCCGGACCGGTGGGATGCAAGGCACCCGAGCCTTCGGAGGGGATGTACGCGGCGATCATCCTCGAAGCGGGGCAGCCGCTTCCCGCCGGCTGGGTGAAGGTCGCCGAGCGGCCGCACTTCAAGGGTCGCCACACCACGCAGCAGATCTTCGAGATCATCGGCGGGCGCACCGAGCTCCTCGTGGAGCGGCTCGTGCTGGCGCGGGCCGCTCCACGGGAGCAGTGAGGGCGTTCGGGGCCGGTGTCACCTGCAACCGGACGGCACCCACTCGTTCCCCGTCCCGGTGTCGAGGAACGTGCTCCAGCTCCCGACGATGGTGTTCTGGTTGCCGGCCACGCCCACGTCGGCGCGGGCGGCGACGAACCCGTCGAGGTCGTTGCAGAGCAGGGTGTTGCCGTCCGCCACCACCGAGGGCGCGGCGGGGAAGAAGGGGGCCACCCGCAGCCCGAATGCGCCGTCGCCCGTCACCCGGTTCTCCTCCACGAGGCCGTTCGACGACGCCAGCGTGACGCCCATCGCTCCGGCACCGGTCACGGCGATGTCGTTCTCCTCGATCACGGCGCCGACGGCGTTCACGAAGATGCCGGCCAGGGGGCCGCCCCCCACCGCGATGTCGTTCTCCTCGATCTCGAGGGGCGGGTTGCGCAGCGGGTCGAGCGTGGCGGTGGGGAAGAAGAACCAGCCGGCCACGATCCCGTTCGGCCGGAAGGGGACGGGCCACGGGGAGCCCACCGTGGTGCTGCGCACGCGGTTGTGCCGGATGCGGATGCGTCCCGCGCCGGCGCCGTCGAGGGAGTTGTCGAGCGCCTCGATTCCATTGCGCGAGCAGTTCACCACCGTGTTGTGGCTCACCTCGGCGTCGATGCCCCAGCCCCGGAAGACCTGGATGCCGGTGCACACGGTCGACGCGGGGACCGGCCCGGTCATGTCGAGGTCGTTGTGGTGGATGCGGACGGGCCCGGTGATCGCGCCGGGGACGATGACCGTGGAGTAGGCCTGCGTGCTGACCGAGATCCCGAGCTGGACGAAGCTGCCGGGGATGGGGATGGCCGCGCTCGGGAGGGGCGCCACGTTCCGGATGGTCAGGTGGTGGAGTTCCACCGACCGTGCGTAGGCGATCCGGATGGGCGTTGCCCGGGCGCCGTCGAAGGTGAGGTTCTCGATGGTGATGGCCGGCCCGGGCTGGGCGGGCGGAGCGCCGGCGGGAGGAGGCAGGGGGCTCACGAAGGCGACCTGCCCTCCCCGGATGGTGGCCCGTCCTCGTCCGGACAGGTGGACGTCCGTCCCGATGACGACCTGGCCGGTCGCCCCGAAGTCGAAGTCCCCGACCAGCGTCACCCTCCCGCCGGCGCTCACCGCCGCCTGGACCGCGGCGACGTCGACGGGGGTACCGGTTCCCCGCACCACCCGGCCCGCGGGCCCGTCCGCCCGGCTTCCCAGGGGAAAGAGCAAGGCCAGCGACACGGCAACGACGGCGAGCTTCCTCGACACACGACGGTCCTGGATCACGGATTCCCCCGCTGCGAGCCG
>JBAXVO010000218.1:0-5867 GCA_037129355.1 Deltaproteobacteria bacterium
CCGGGTGGCACCGCCGCCTCCGGCCCCTGCGGCCGCCCCCCGGGCGCCTGCACCGCCTCCCCCGCCGGCCCCCGCCTCCGACGACCAGCCCATGGCCGAGCGCTGGCGGGCCGCCGTGGCCCAGGTCGAGTCGGAGAGCCCCACCCTGGGCTCGGCGCTCAAGCAGGCCACGCTGGTCGCGCTCGGCTCGCCCGAGGTGCGCATCCGCTTCCCGGCCGGCAACCGCTTCCCCGACATGGTGGAGCGCAAGCGGTCCGCGGTGGAGAAGGCCTTCTCCTCCTTCCTGGGACGCCCCGTGAAGCTCGCCATCGAGGTGGGTCCGGCCGCGACGGCCGCCCCCGAGGTGGCGGCGCCGGTGGCCTCCATCGCGTCGGTGGAGCGGGCCGAGCGCGAGGCCCGCGTGGCCAAGGTGCGGGACGAGGCGCGGACGCATCCCAACATCCAGGAAGCGGCGAAGCTTCTCGGCGCCGACATCGAAGGCACGGACGAGCTCTAGGGGAGTCGACATGGACATCCAGTTCCTGATGCGGCAGGCGAAGAAGATCGAGAAGGCGGTCGAGCAGGCCAAGGAGCAGCTCGGCGACCTCGAGGTGGAGGCCGAGGCGGGCGGAGGGCTCGTGCAGGTGAAGATGAACGGGCGCTTCGAGGTCCGCCGGGTCACCATCGACCCCAAGGCCATCGACCCGGCCGGCAAGGAGATGCTCGAGGACCTGGTCGCGGCGGCCGCCAACGCGGCGCTCGAGAAGGCCCGCAAGCTCTCCGACGAGACCATGGAGAAGGCCACCGGCGGCCTGCGCATCCCCGGCCTGGGCGTGTAGCGACCCATGGCCGTCGCCGACCCCATTGCACGGCTCGTGAAGGAGCTGGCCCGCCTGCCGGGCATCGGCGAGAAGACCGCCCAGCGGCTGGCCTTCCACGTGCTCGCGGCCGGGTCGGCCTACGCCGAGGCGCTGGCGGCGGCCATCACCGGGGTGGTGCGGGACGTCCGCTGCTGCTCCTCCTGCCAGACCCTCACCGACAAGGATCCCTGCGGGATCTGCTCGGACGGCAGGCGCGACCCGCGCCTCCTCTGCGTCGTCGAGGGGGTCCCCGACCTCGTCGCCATCGAGCGCACCCACGAGTTCCGGGGGCGCTACCACGTGCTGCACGGCGCCCTCTCCCCGCTCGACGGGGTGGGTCCGTCCGACCTCAAGATCCGGGAGCTCCTCGTCCGGCTGGAGACCGAGCCGGCCGACGAGATCATCATCGCCACCAACCCCGACGTGGAGGGGGAGGCCACCGCCCTCTACCTGTCCCGGCTCCTCAAGCCCATGGGGGTGAAGGTGAGCCGCATCGCCCAGGGGATCCCGATGGGCGGCGACCTCGAGTACGCCGACCAGGTGACGCTGGCGCGCGCCATGGCCGGAAGGCGAGAGCTGTGATCGCTTCGCCCGTCCGGGTGGCCGATATCGGGAGCCGCCATTGATCGCCCCCGGAATCCCTGCTATCGCCGATGGATACGGTTCTTCGACGCGGCGGAGAGGGGAATGAATCCCGGCCTGGTGATGTACGAGGAGGAGTTCCGGAAGATCTCCGGGATCTGCGACCGCCTGACGCGCGACGCCAGCGCGAAGGTCGTGTTCCTCGTCGACAAGAACGGGCAACTCATCGCCGCCGCCGGCCAGTCCCAGGACCTCGACACCACCTCGCTCGCCTCCCTCACCGCGGGAAACGTGGCCGCCATGGGCGGGCTCGCCAAGCTCATCGGCGAGAGCGAGTTCCCCAGCCAGTTCCACGAGGGGGCCCACGAGTCGATCCACATGTCGATCGTGGGCGGCAAGGTGGTGCTGGTGGTCATCTTCGACGCCAAGAGCTCGCTGGGCCTGGTCCGGCTCCGCGTCCGCAAGGCCAGCGACGAGCTCGCCCGGGTCTTCGAGCAGCTGGCCCGCCGCCAGTCTGCCCCCGGCGCGCCGAGCCCGCTCGCCGAGATCACCGACGACGACATCGACAACCTCTTCAGCGCCTAGGACATGAGCTTCATCAACTACAGCTCACGCGAGATCAACTGCAAGATCGTCTATTACGGTCCCGGCCTCTGCGGGAAGACGACGAATCTGCAGTACGTCTACGCGCGCACCTCGCCCGAGGCGAAGGGCAAGATGATCAGCCTCGCCACGGAGACCGAGCGCACGCTCTTCTTCGACTTCCTGCCGCTCTCGCTCGGCGAGATCCGCGGCTTCAAGACCCGCTTCCACCTCTACACGGTGCCCGGCCAGGTCTTCTACGACGCCTCCCGCAAGCTGATCCTGAAGGGGGTCGACGGCGTGGTCTTCGTCGCCGACAGCCAGATCGAGCGCATGGAGGCGAACCTCGAGTCGGTCGAGAACCTCCGCATCAACCTGTCCGAGCAGGGCTACGACCTGAACCGCATCCCGTACGTCGTGCAGTACAACAAGCGGGACCTGCCCAACGTCGCCACCGTCGAGGAGCTCCACCGGCTCCTCAACCCCCGCAACGTTCCGGAGTTCCAGGCCGTCGCCCCCACCGGCGTCGGCGTCTTCGACACGCTGAAGCAGGTGGCGAAGCTGGTCCTCACCGAGCTCAAGCGGGGCGGATAGCCCGGTCGTCCGGCCCCGTCGGGCCGGCACGCCCCGGATGGGCCTTGAAGGGCTTGCCCTCCGGCGCGTCTCCATGTAGGACGGCTCCGCCAGAAAAGGGGACCCACATGACTTTCCGTTCCTTCGTCGCAGCCCTCGTGTTCACCGCCGCGCTCGCTCCCGCGGTCGTTCCGGCCCAGGACCAGAGCCTGGTCTTCGCCCAGGCCGACTTCCGCGAGCCCGCCTCCCCCGAGGAGGCGATGGACAGCCGGATCAGCGCCGACGCGACCGAGCTCGCGCTCCTGAAGGACGTCTTCGTCCACGTCGACCGGGCCATGCGCGACCGGCTCTCCGGCAAGCTCGACAACGCCTCCGCCGAGGACAAGACCGCCGCCGACAACCTCATCGTCTTCGTGAACCGGTACCCCAGCCACCGCCTGCGAATCGTCTTCCTGCGCATGGCCGCCGGGCGCTACCTGAACGCGAAGGAGTGGGAGGCCGCCGCCGAGGCCGCCCAGCGCATGATGTCCGACCCGAAGGGCGCTCCCGTGACCAAGGCCATCGCCGCCCGCTACGCCTCGGGGGCGTGGCAGATGCTCGCCATCCAGGAGATGCGTGCGGGCAAGATCCCCCAGCTGAAGCTCCAGCCCTCCACCGGGCGCGCCGGCGTCCCCCACACGCCCCGGGTGCCCGACCGCGCCTGGAAGATGTTCGTGGAGGCCGCCGACGTCTACGCCGCCAACTGGCAGGCCGACCCGTCCAGCAAGCTCACCGCCGAGGAGCGCAAGGTCCAGGGCGGCACCGACCTGGGGCAGCTGCAGCTCATCGCCGCGCAGGTCGAGTTCGGCTACGACAACATCGAGGACGCCCAGAAGCGCTTCGGCAAGATCATCGAGATGCACCCGGCGCGGGCCGACCTGCTCGAGACCGCGGTCCCCTACTACCTCGACACCTTCAAGATCCTGAAGGACCCGAAGGGGCTCGAGGCCGCCGCCGCCCGGATCGAGCCAGCCGTCTCCGCCGAGGCCAAGAAGGCCGCCGAGATCGCCGCCGCGCCGAACGCCACCGAGGAGCAGAAGAAGAACGCCGCCCTGCTGGCCAAGATCGCCACCGAGCTGAAGGAAGGGGCGAAGGGGGGCGAGTACAACGAGGCGGGCACCCTGCTGACCAAGGCCGACGCCGCCGCGAAGGAGGGCAAGCCCGAGGCCGCCGCCCAGTACCGCGAGGCGGCCGCCCTCTACGAGAAGTTCGCCGCCGGGAACAAGGCGAGCCCCGACGCCCCGAGCGCCCTCTTCAACGCCGCCATCGCCCTCGACAAGGCCAAGGACGGCAAGAAGGCGGTCGCGGTGCGCGAGCAGATCCTGAAGGAGTACCCGGACGCGAAGGTGATCCCGCAGACGCTGCTCCTCCTCGGCAGCAGCCTGGCCGCGTCCCGCGAGTACGCCGCCTCGGTGAAGTACAACGAGGAGTACCTGCGCCGCTGGCCCGAGACGCCGCAGCGCTGCGTGGCCATGCAGAACCTGGGCGTGGGCCTGCAGGAGACCAAGAGGCCGGCCGAGGCGGCCGCCGTCTACGTGAAGTTCGCGACCGACGCGGGGTGCGGCGACGACGTCAACACCACCGCCCGGGTCCTCTACTCCGCCGCCAAGATGCAGGTGGAGGCGAAGAAGCCGGCCGACGCCAAGAAGACGCTCCAGACCCTGGTCGGGCTGAAGGGGGTCACCGACGCCGTGGCCAAGTCCTACCAGGCCGACGCGGCGGAGCGGCTCAAGAAGATGAAGTAGTCCGGACGGGAGCCCGCCGGTCCGTCCGGCGGCCCCACCCCGGCTCGGGACGGGAGTCCCGAAGCACCCCCGGCCGCGGCACGAGCCCTGCTCGTCTCCGCGGCCGATGTTCGTCCGCGTCCGCACCTCCACGCTCCTCGGCGTCGCCGCCCTCCCCGTCGACGTGGAGGTCGACGCGGCGACCGGCTTTCCCCGCTCGCTGCTCGTGGGGCTCGCCGGTGGCGCCGTGCAGGAGGCGCTCGTCCGGGTGGGGGCGGCGGTGCGGAACCTCGGCTTCAAGCTGCCCTCGAAGCGCATCACCGTGAACCTCGCCCCGGCCGACCTCCGCAAGGAGGGCACCGGGTTCGACCTGCCCATCGCGGTGGCGCTGCTCGCCGCCTGCGGCCTCGTCCCGCCCCGGCCGCTCGACGGGCTCCACCTCTGCGGGGAGCTCTCCCTCTCCGGCGAGGTGCGGCCGGTGCGCGGGGTCCTGCCGATGGCCGTGGCGGCGCTGCGCGACGGGGCGCTGGCCTTCCTGGCGCCGGCCGGCAACGCGCTCGAGGCGGCGGCGGTGGAGGGGCTCCCGGTCCACCCGGTGCGCCACCTCGGGGAGGTCGTGGCCTGGGCCGACGGGCGGGGACGGCTCGGCGCGCTCCCCGGGCCGGAGCGCCAGCTCCAGCTTCCGGGCGGCGCGCTCGACCTGCGCGACGTGGCCGGGCAGGGTGCGGCCAAGCGGGCCCTCGAGATCGCCGCCGCGGGGGACCACAACCTGCTCCTCTTCGGTCCCCCGGGGAGCGGCAAGACCATGCTGGCGCGCCGGCTGCCGGGGCTGCTCCCGCCGCTCGGGCGGGACGAGGCGCTCGAGGCCACCACCGTCCACAGCGTGGCCGGGCTGCTCCGGGACCGGGGGCTCCTCGTCGAGCGCCCCTTCCGCGCCCCCCACCACTCCATCTCCGACGCCGGGCTGGTGGGCGGCTCCTCCACGCCGCGCCCGGGGGAGGTGTCGCTCGCCCACCGGGGCGTCCTCTTCCTCGACGAGCTGCCCGAGTTCCGGCGCCACGTCCTCGAGTCGCTCCGGCAGCCGCTCGAGGAGGGGGACGTGGTCCTCTCCCGCGCCGGGCGCACCGTCCACTACCCGGCCGAGTTCCAGCTGGTCGCCGCCATGAATCCCTGCCCGTGCGGCTTCCTGGGCGACCCCCGGCGCGCCTGCCTGTGCGGCGACGAGCAGCTGCTCCGCTACCGGCGCCGCGTCTCCGGCCCCATCCTCGACCGCATCGACCTGCACGTCGACGTCCCCGCCGTCCCCTGCGAGGAGCTCTCGCTGGCCGGGCAGGGGGAGGGCACGGCCGAGGTGGCCGCCCGGGTCGGCCGGGCAAGGGCGCGCCAGGCCGAGCGCGGCTTCCAGAACGCCCGGCTGCGGGGCGGGGCGCTCCGGCGGGCCTGCGGGCTCGACCCGGCGGCGCGGGAGGTTCTCACCCGCGCGGCGAGGCGGCTCGGCCTCTCGGCCCGGGCCCGCGATCGAATTTTT
>JBAXVO010000219.1:0-5834 GCA_037129355.1 Deltaproteobacteria bacterium
CATGGCCGGGGACGGCGTGAACGACGCGCCGGCGCTGGCCGCGGCCAGCGTGGGCGTGGCCATGGGCACCGGCACCGACGTGGCCATGGAGACGGCCGGCATCACGCTCGTGAAGGGGGAGATGTCGGGGCTGCTCCGCGCGCGCCGCCTCTCGCGCGCCACGATGCGCAACATCCGCCAGAACCTCTTCTGGGCCTTCGCCTACAACGTGCTCGGCGTCCCCATCGCCGCCGGCGTCCTCTACCCGTTCACCGGGCTGCTCCTGTCGCCGATGGTGGCGAGCGCCGCCATGAGCTTCAGCTCGGTGACGGTCATCCTGAACGCGCTGCGGCTCAGGACCGTCGACCTCGACCGGTAGGGCGCCGCGGCGCCGACGGTCAGGTCTCCTTCGCGTCGAGCCAGCGGGTCGCGACCGGAACCCGGTGGCGGCGCAGCCGCGAGAGGAGCCGCTCCGGGCTGCGGTCGACCACCACCAGCTTCCGGTGCGCCGGGCGGAGGAAGCCCTCCTCCACGGCGTGGTCGAGGAGCCGGATGAGGGGGGCGTAGTACCCGCCCACGTCGAGGAGCCCGATCGGCTTCGCGTGGATCCCCAGGTAGCCCCAGGTCATCACCTCGAAGAGCTCCTCGAACGTGCCGATGCCCCCGGGGAGGGCCACGAAGGCGTCGGAGAGCTTCGCCATCCGGGCCTTGCGGACGTGCATGGAGGGAACCACCTCGAGCCGGGTGAGCCCGTGGTGGGCGATCTCCTTCCGGAAGAGGGCCCGGGGGATGACGCCGACCACCGGCGCTCCCCCCGCCATCGCGGCGTCCGCCACCACGCCCATGAGGCCGATGCTCCCGCCACCGTAGACGAGCCCGAGTCCGTCGCCGGCCAGCGCGGCGCCGAACTTCCGGGCCGCCCGCGCGTAGGAGGGACGGCGCCCGTTCGAGGAACCGCAGAAGACGCAGACGTTTTTCACGCCGGCGAATCTAGCTTTCCCGGCCCCCTCCGAGGAGCGTTTTCCCCGTGGGGCGCTGCGTCATTGACTGACAGATAATAGACCGCATTCGTCCCGTATGTTTGCGCGCGTTTCTGCTTCCTTCGCATGGGGTCGATGCGTAGAATCGGCGCCCCAATTGACCAGGCCCGAGCCCGCAGCCTCCGCCGCCCGGCGGATCGGGACCTGGACGGTGTCACCTTCAGCCCTCGAGGGGTGATGATGAGCGTCGCAACCGCCAGCACCGCAGCACCGGCAAAGGTCTCCCGCCTGTCCGTCTTCTGGGACAGCCAGGTCGGGAAGAAGTTCGTCTCCGCCGTGACCGGCGTCCTCCTGTTCGTGTTCGTCATCGGACACGTCCTCGGCAACCTCCAGGCCTTCCAGGGCGCGGCGAAGTTCAACGCCTACGCCCAGTTCCTCCAGAACACGAAGGGCCTGATCTGGACGACCCGCATCGTCATGCTGGGGGCGCTCATCCTGCACGCCACCGCCGGCATCCAGCTCTACCTCCGTGCCCGCGCGGCGCGCCCCCAGCCCTACCGGGTGCCGCTCGCCAATCCGGCCACCGTCTCCTCCAAGACGATGATCTGGACGGGCCTGCTCACGCTGGCCTTCATCGTCTACCACCTGCTCGACCTCACGCTCGGCGCGGCGCTCGTCCACTCCGGGTTCGTGCACGGCGACGCCTACCTGAACCTCGTGAACACCTTCCGGAGCAGCGGCAAGGTGATCTTCTACGGGGTCTCGGTCATCGGCCTCGGGCTCCACCTCTCCCACGGCCTCTACTCGCTGTGGCAGTCGCTCGGGTTCCGCCACCCGCTCTGGACCCCGCCCATCACGAAGGCCGCCGTCCTCATCGGCGTCGTCCTGGCCATCGCCTATCTCTCGATCCCTGCCGGCGTCGTCGCCGGCCTCATCCGCCTCTAGAGGTGACACGGATGCCGACCCTCGACTCCCGGATTCCCTCCGGACCGCTCGCCGACAAGTGGACGAAGCGGAAGACCGATCTCAAGCTCGTCAACCCCGCCAACAAGCGGAAGTACACGATCATCGTGGTGGGCACCGGCCTGGCCGGCGCCTCCGCGGCGTCGTCCTTCGGCGAGCTCGGCTACAACGTCCTGAACTTCTGCTTCCAGGACACGCCGCGCCGCGCGCACTCCATCGCGGCCCAGGGCGGCATCAACGCCGCCAAGAGCTACCAGAACGACGGCGACTCCGTCTGGCGGCTCTTCTACGACACCATCAAGGGCGGTGACTTCCGCGCCCGCGAGGCCAACGTCTACCGGCTGGCCGAGGTGTCCAACAACATCATCGACCAGGCCACCGCCCAGGGCGTTCCCTTCGCCCGCGAGTACGGCGGCACGCTGGCCAACCGCTCCTTCGGTGGCGCGCTGGTCTCCCGCACCTTCTACGCGCGCGGCCAGACCGGGCAGCAGCTCCTCATCGGCGCCTACCAGTCGCTCATGCGCCAGGTGGAGCTCGGCAAGGTCAAGATGTTCCCCCGCACCGAGATGCTCGATCTCGTGGTGATCGAGGGCCGCGCCCGCGGCATCGTGACCCGCGACCTGGTCACCGGGAAGGTCGAGACGTTCCTCGGCGACGCGGTGGTGCTGGCCACCGGCGGGTACGGCAACCTCTACTACCTGTCGACCAACGCCAAGGGCTCGAACGTCACCGCCGCCTGGCGGGCCCACCGCAAGGGCGCGTTCTTCGCCAACCCCTGCTACACGCAGATCCACCCGACGTGCATCCCCCGCGCCGGCGAGTACCAGTCGAAGCTGACGCTCATGTCCGAGTCGCTCCGCAACGACGGGCGCATCTGGGTGCCCAAGAAGGCCGGCGACGGCCGGTCGCCCGACCAGATCCCCGAGGGCGAGCGCGACTACTACCTGGAGCGCAAGTACCCGACCTACGGGAACCTGGCTCCCCGCGACATCGCCTCCCGCGCCGCGAAGCAGGCCTGCGACGCCGGCCTGGGCGTCGGCCCCGGTGGACTGGGCGTGTACCTGGACTTCTCCGACTCCATCAAGCGGCTCGGGGCGAAGGCCATCGGGGAGCGCTACGGCAACCTCTTCGACATGTACAACCGCATCACCGGCGAGAACCCCTTCACCGTCCCGATGCGCATCTACCCCGCGGTGCACTACACCATGGGCGGCCTGTGGGTGGACTACGACCTCATGTCCAACCTGCCCGGCCTCTTCGTGCTCGGCGAGGCCAACTTCTCCGACCACGGCGCGAACCGGCTGGGCGCCTCGGCGCTCATGCAGGGTCTCGCCGACGGTTACTTCGTCATCCCCTACACCATCGGTGACTACCTGGCCCGCGGCGGCCTGGCCAAGGCCGACGGCAGCCACGCCGACGTGAAGGCGGCCGAGGCGGCGGTGAACGCCCGCGAGAAGAAGCTCCTCGGCATCAACGGGAAGCACACGGTCGACTGGTTCCACAAGAAGCTCGGCGAGATCATGTGGGAGAACGTCGGCATGGCCCGCACCAAGGAGAGCCTGGAGAAGGCCATCAAGGAGATCCCGGCCCTGCGCGACCAGTTCTGGAAGGACGTGAAGGTTCCGGGCGTCGAGGGCGAGTTCAACCAGGAGCTGGAGAAGGCCGGCCGCGTGGCCGACTTCCTCGAGCTCGGCGAGCTCCTCTCCCGGGACGCGCTCGACCGCAACGAGTCCTGCGGCGGCCACTTCCGCTCCGAGTTCCAGACCGAGGACGGAGAGGCCAAGCGCAACGACGCCGAGTACGCCTACGCGGCCGCCTGGGAGTGGACGGGGGAGAACAAGCCCTGGACGCTCAACAAGGAACCGCTGGTCTTCGAGAACATCCAACTCCAGACCCGGAGCTACAAGTGAGACTGACCCTCGAGATCTGGCGCCAGAAGGGCGCCGACGACCCCGGCCGCTTCGTCCACTACGACCACGACGACGTGAGCGAGCACATGTCGTTCCTGGAGATGCTCGACGTCCTCAACCAGAAGCTCATCGGGAAGGGCGAGGAGCCGGTGTCGTTCGACAGCGACTGCCGCGAGGGCATCTGCGGCATGTGCGGCTTCGTCGTGAACGGCTACCCGCACGGTCCGCAGCCCCTCACCACGGTGTGCCAGCTGCACATGCGCCACTTCCACGACGGGGACGTGCTGCGGCTCGAGCCGTTCCGCGCCAAGGCCTTCCCCATCATCCGGGACCTGGCCATCGACCGCAGCGCGCTCGACCGGGTCATCATGGCCGGCGGGTACACCTCCATCAACGCCGGCGGCCCGCGCGACGCCAACAGCATCCTGGTCGGCAAGAAGGAGTCGGACCTCTCCATGGACGCGGCGGCCTGCATCGGCTGCGGCGCCTGCGTGGCGGCCTGCCCCAACGCGTCGGCCTCGCTCTTCACCGGCGGCAAGATCTCGCACCTCGGGCTCCTGCCCCAGGGCGAGCCGGAGCGGAAGACCCGCGCCCTGAGCATGGTCGAGCGGCACAGCACCGAGGGCTTCGGCGGCTGCACGGTCATCGGCGCCTGCGCCGAGGCCTGCCCCAAGGGTCTCAAGCTCGACTTCATCGCCCGCATGAACAAGGACTACCTCGCCGGGACGCTCACCTTCCGCGAGGAGGCGTCGGGCGGCGGAAGCGGGTAGACCGTCCCCACGCCTTTGCGGTACAGGACGCCCGTGCGGATCTCGCGCGGGCGTCTCCTTTTGCGGGTGGCCCTGCTCCTCGTGGGCGGGGGCTTCATGGCGTGGCGCGCGTTCGAGACCCGGCGCGCCGCCCTGGGCATGACCGGGGCGGAGCGGGTGCTGGGCGAGCGGCTGGCGCTGGTGATGTCGCTCGTGGCGGTCCTGGCCCTGCTCACCGCCGGGGCGGTGGCCTGGCAGAGGAGGCACCGGGAGCGGCGCCCCAGCCTGCGCCTTCCGGAAACCGGCCCTACGAGCGGCCCGGGACCGGGGAGTCCTCCCAGCGGTGGTCCTTGAGCTGTTCCCGGAGCGTCGCCTTCATGAACTTGCCGGTGGCGTTGCGCGGGATGGCGTCCAGGTAGACGTAGGCGTCGGGCAGCCAGTACCGGGCGAAGAGCGGCACCAGGTACTCGGCCAGCTCGTGCGGCGTCGCCTTGGCCCCCTCCTTCAGCACCACCGCGGCCACCGGGCGCTCGCCCCACTTGGGATGGGCGACGGCCACCACGGCCGCCTCCTTCACCGCCGGGTGCCCCATGAGCGCGTTCTCGAGGTCCACCGAGCTGATCCACTCCCCGCCCGACTTGATGAGGTCCTTGGAGCGATCGGTGATCCGGACGTAGCCCTCCGGGTCGGTGGTGACGATGTCGCCCGTCCGGAACCAGCCGTCCATGGTGAACTTGTCGGCCTCGGCGGGGTTCTGGAAGTAGCTCTTCGCGACCCAGGGACCGCGAACTTGAAGTTCGCCCATCGACTTGCCGTCCCAGGCGACGGGCCCGTTCTCCCCGATCACGCGGGTGTCGACGAAGGGAACGGGGAGCCCCTGCGCGGCGCGCATGCGCAGCCGCTCCTCGTCGGGCCCCGTCTCGAGGTGGGGCTTCAGCCGGGCCACGGTGCCGAGCGGCGTGGTCTCGGTCATGCCCCAGGCGTGGATGACCCGGAGCCCGTGGCGCTTGTCGAACCCGTCGATCATGGCCTTCGGCGCCGCGGCGCCGCCGACGATCATGGCCTTGATGGACGAGGTGTCCCAGACCCCCGGGTTGCGATCCAGCTCGTCGAGGATGCCGAGCCAGACGGTGGGGACGCCGGCCGTGAAGGTGACCCGCTCCTTCTGGAACAGGTCGAGCAGGCTCTTGGCGTCGAGGTGCGGGCCCGGGAAGACCTGCTTGGTGCCCACCATCGCCGCCGTGAAGGGCAGC
>JBAXVO010000022.1:0-23304 GCA_037129355.1 Deltaproteobacteria bacterium
AGAGGCGGCGCAGGGCCCCCTCGGCCGCCCGGGACGAGGCGAGCCACGCGGCGCGGGCCGCGGCGGGATCGGCGAGGGCGCGGAAGGCCTCGGCGCGGGCCAGGCGGAGCTCGACCGCCGGGTCCTCCGGCGGGTGGGACTCCGCGGCGGTCCACGCCTCGATCGCCTCGGCGAGCCGATCGGGATCGCCGCGCTCGGCGAAGGCCCGGTCGCCACGGGCGACCTGGGCGGCGCGCGTCGCCTGTCCCTGGATCCGCGGGGCTTCGGGCGCCGCCGTCGCGCCCAGCAGGGCGAAGGCGAGGAGGAGCATCAGCGCCGCTTGCCGGCCTTCTTCGGCGCGGGACGGGCCGGCTTCTTCGGCGCCGCCTTCTTCGGGGCGGGCGGACGGGCCGGAGCCCTGGCCGGGGCGGGCTTCTTCGCCACCGCCGGCTTCGGGGGAGGCTTCGCCGCGGGCGCCGCCTTCCTGGCGGGCGGGGGAGGTGGCGGCGGGGCCTTGGCCACCGGGGGGCGGGGCGGCGACATGGGCGCGCCCTTCGTCGGCGCGGCCACCGGCTTCACCGACGCCACGACCGGGCGCGTCCCCACCGCCGGCCGGGCCGGGGCGGTGCTGCGCGAGAGCTTGGCGAGCCGCTCCTCCTCCTCGGCCGGCGTCACCACCAGCGGAGGCTGCCCGCCGCGCTGCCGGGTCTCGTCCTCGGCGCTGTAGTAGAGCTGGGCCGTGACCGCGCCGCGCACCACCAGCTCGCCGCGCTGGTTCTCGCCCCAGACCTCGATGTCGGCGGCGTAGCGCCCGGCCGCCTCGAAGCGCCGATCGGCCACGCGCCCGCGCACCGTCACCACGTCGCCCGGCCAGACGATCTTCACGAAGCGCGCGCCGAAGCGCCGGACCCGGGCGCCGCGCAGCCAGTCGGTCACCAGCTCGCCGAGGAACCCCATGGCGAGCATGCCGGGCACGAGCACGCTGGGGAACCCGGCGTTCCTCGCGAAGGGCTCGTCGACGTGGAGCGGGCCGTAGTCGCCGGTGGCGCCGGCGAAGCGCGCCACCTGGGAACGGTCCACCGGGGGCTTCACGAGCGGAGGGAGCTCGTCGCCGACCTTCACCGCCTCGAAGTAGAGCTGCCGTGCCAGGAGCACAGGGTCTCCCTCCCTAGCCGCGCCGGAGGATGTAGGTCTCGCGCGTGCGGAAGACGAATTCGCCTTCGGCCCCGCGCCCCTCGGTCTCGAGGATGAGGACGTCGGTGGCGCCGCTGGTCCCGGCGCGCTCCTGGACGTCGGCCACCTTGCTCTTCACCGTCAGTTGATCACCGGCGACGATGGGCCGCCCGTACTCGATCGACTCCTCGCCGAGGAGCAGCGACCGGGTGCCCAGGTCGAGGGAGTGGCGGAACCGCTCGTTGAGGGAGAGCACCGCCGGGAAGGTGAGCGGCGCCACCAGCGAGGGGTACCCGGCCGATCGGGCCGCCGCCTCGTCGGAGTGGACGGGGTTGCCGTCCCCGATCGCGTCGGCGAGCCGGCGGATGGTCCCCTTCTCCACCTCCACCACGGTGGCCTCGCTCTCCCGTCCGATGAGGGTCTTGTCGAGCATTCGCGCCTCGCTCAGGACCGCCCCGGGGGGAGGTCGAGCACCGTGACGAGCCCTTGCAGCATGGGAATGGCGGCCGCCGCGTGGACCACCGACCACGCGGTCGAGGCCTCGCCGGGGAATCCGCCGGGAACCACGAGCCGGAGCGGCGGGTCGGACTCGAGGATCACCTCGTCGCGCGGATCCTCGGCACCCACCGCCAGCACCACCTCGAGCCGGACCACTTCCCGGCCCCCCTGGAAGCCGCGGGCCACCTGCCGGATGCCCGCGATCCCGCCCTTCTGGACCAGCACCGGTCCGGCCAGGTCGCGGGTCGCCAGCACCGGCTCGGCCTCCTCCTCGAGCTCGTCGAGATCGAGGCCGCACCCCAGCGCCGCGAGCGTCGCCGACTCGGCGAGCCCGACGTGCCCGATGGCCTCCACCTCCACGGCGCGCAGGAACTCGGAGGGCTGCAGGCCGACGCCGGCCTTGCGCCAGAGCGACTCGCGCCGCGAGGCCAGGTCGACCACGCGCAGCGCCTCGAGGCGCCTCACCTCGCCGGTGCCCTGCGAGAGCAGGGCCGGGAGCCGGTCGAGCGCCAGGCCGGGGTTCACGCCCGCGGCGACCACGGCCACGTCGTTCTTCTCGCAGAGCGCGTCGAGGGCGTCCGCCTCCTCCTCGTGGCCGAGCCACGGGTAGGCGAGCTCCTCGCAGGTGGAGACGACGCAGAGCCCCGCCCGGACCGCCTGCTCCACGAGCGGCAGGATCTCGAGGAAGCGGGAGGAGGTGGCGACGAGGAGCACGCCGCCTCGCGCCGCACGGAACGCGCGCGCCGGGTCTCCCTCCACCTCGATGCCGGTGGGGATCCCGGCCAGGGCATCGAGCGACTGCTTCGCGAAGGCCGGATCGACCGCTCCGGCCAGGCGCAGGTCGGCGGAGGAGAGCACGGCGCGCACGATGGCGCGGCCGACCTCGCCGAGGCCCGCCACCACGACCGGGATGCCCGTTGCCTCGCTCGCCAAGTACCCTCCGCTTTCCGCCGGGGTGGAGTGCCGAGATTTCACGGAAATCCCGATAGTTATATGGCATCCCTCCAAAAGCCTTCAACAGGATCCCCACCGCGAGCCCTGCAGGCAGGGCGAGCAGTCTTCTTTTGCTTTTGATCACGGACGGTTACGAAACGGCCGACCGCCCTACAGACCCTTCTGGGTCGCATGAGGGTCGAACGCTCGTTTGCGGCGATGTCCCTAGGGAATCAGCCGCTCGAGGAAGGCCCGGGCCGCCGGGTCGCTCCAGTCGCGGGGCCCGACCACGAAGGAGACCAGCTTCCCGGACGGGTCGATGACGTAGGTCTCCGGGAACTTGAAGGATTCCGGACACCCGCCCCGTGCGGAGCAGTAGTAGTCCTTCGTCACTGCCTGGTCGGGGTCCCTGAGCCACTCCACCCCGGGCGGGAGCTTTCCGTCGAAGAACTTGAGGACCTCGGGCCACCCGTCGTCGACCGAGACGGCCACCATCCGGAACTTGCCGGGGTGGCGCGCCGTCAGCTCCTGCCCCAGCTTGAGCATCGACGGCATCTCGTCCCGGCACGGGGGGCACCAGGTCGCCCAGAAGTTCACGAAGACGACCTGTCCGCGCGCGGCGGCGACGGTGAAGGGCTTGCCCGCCTGGTCCCAGCCGAGCACCGGCGGCGCCGGGATCGGCCGGGCCACCTGCGTCACGTCGAAGGCCTTCTCCCGGGCGGCCGCCCCCTGGCGCGAGGTGGCCTGGCGAGCGCCGCCCAGCCGATCCTCCTCGATCCGGAGCTGCCACACGGTCCACCCGGCGGCGGCGGCGACGAAGAGGGCGACGGCCGCGGTGGCGGCGACCTTTCCGTTCCCGCTCCTCGGCTCGCGGGCTGGCTGAGAGGTTCCCATGCGCCGCCGGTCATACAACGACCGGTTCCTTGCCGCCACGGGTCTTTCCGGGGAGACTCCGGACGTGCGCGGCCTCGCTGGCAGCTTCTCGTTCATGCCGCTCCCGGAGCTCGTGGAGTTCCTGGCACGCCACGCCGCCACCGGCTCCCTCACCTGCGAGCGGGGCGCCGTCCGCAAGACCGTCTACCTGCGCGACGGCAACGCCGTGGGCGCCGCGTCCACCGACCCGCGCGAGTTCCTCGGGCAGCTGCTCATCAACTTCGGGCACATCGACGAGGAGCAGCTCGCCAAGGCCTTCCGCACCCAGCAGGAGACCCGGATCCGGCTCGGCAAGGTCCTCGCCATGGTCGGCCTCGTCCAGCCGCGCGTCCTGCGCGACGTGCTCTCCATCAAGATCCGCGAGACCCTGCTCGACGTCTTCCGCTGGGAATCGGGGGTGTTCCGCGTCGAGGAGGATCCGCCCCCGCCCTCCGACGACGATCTCTCCGTGTCGGTCCCGCTCGCCGACATCCTCAAGGAGGCCGAGTTCCGCGCCACGGCGTGGGACGCCTTCCTGTCGCAGTTCCCCTCGAGCGGCGCCACGCTGCTCGTCGACGAGTCGAAGATCCCGGCGTCCGCCAGCGAAGGGACCATCGACGGCAAGCTGCTCATGCTGGCCGCCCACGGCCGGACCATCGACGAGATCGGACTCGCCCTCCACGCCACCGAGTTCCACCTCTACCAGCGGCTCTACGCGCTGGCGCGGCAGGGGGCGATCACCGCGGCGGAGATCGAGATCGTCGAGGAGCCCGCCGCGGAGGACGCCGGCCAGGTGAACTTCGCGCTCGGGGAGTCGGCGCGCCTGCTCGCCGAGGGGCGCCCCGCCGAGGCGGAGATGGCGGCCGCCCGCGCGCTCGGCGCCCAGCCCTCCTCCGACGAGGCCCGCCAGGCCCTGGCCGCGGCCCGCGAGGCGCTCGGGGCCTCGCTCCGCGCCTCGCTGGACCGGCGATCGGTGCCGGTGGTCCGGCTCTCCTCCGGGGAGATCACCGCGCTCGGCCTCGACGCCGCGCAGAAGTACCTGCTCTCGCGCTGCGACGGGCGGCGCGCCCTCGGCCAGATCGCGCAGGTCGCCCCGCTCGACGAGCTGGACGTGCTGAAGGCCTTCCGGGGCTTCGTCGACCGCGGCGTGGTCGAGCTTCGCGCGGCCTGACCGCGCCGGCGCGCCCTACTTGCGGCGGGCCCGGGCCCGGGGCGCGGCGGCGGCGACCACCTCGGGGCGACCCCCATCCCAGTCGGCCCAGGCCTCGACGGCGGCGCGGGCCACGAAGGGCGCCTTCACCCGCCAGCTCCGGTCGTTCACCACCACCACCGCGAAGGCCACGCGCGGGTTCTCCGCCGGCGCGAAGCCGATGAACCAGGAGTAGTCGCGGAACGGGGCGGCCTCGGAGAGGGAGCCGGTCTTCCCGGCCACGGTGAGCCCCTGCATGGACGACAGGCGGGAGCGGGGCGCCTTGAAGGCGCGGCGACCGGTGCCCTCGGTGACGGTGGTGCGCATCATGGCGGCGAGCTCGGCGGCGACCCGCTCGTCGAGGACGCGGCGCGGCGCCTCGGAGGGCATGGGCACCGCCCCGGTGGAGGAGGCGACCACGTCGGGCGGCACGAAGATCCCCCCGTTGGCCACGATGGAGGCCATCACGGCGCCGTGCAGCGGCGACAGCCGGACCGGGCCGAAGCCCGCGGCGGTGGTGGCGAGCGCGAACGACTCCTCGGGGATGTCGGCGCGCGAGGTCTCGACCACCTGCGCGAACGGGATGGTCTGGTTGAAGAGGAAGCGATCGGCCTCGGCGCGCAGCAGCGTGGCGTTGAGCGCCCGGTCGGCGAGCTTGGCGAAGACCACGTTGGCGCTCTTGCCGAGCGCCGAGGAGAGGGACATGCAGCGCCGGTCGCGCCGCGGGTCGTCGACGAGGAGCGACTGCTGCACCCGGTGCTGGCCGCCGTGGAAGCAGACCTCCGCGCCCGGCTCGAAGCCGCGCCGGAGCAGCGCCGAGCTGGTGACGATCTTGAAGACGCTGGCCGCCGGCGCCCGGGCCTCGAGCGAGAGGCCGCGGCGACCGGGCTCGCGCTGGGAGTGCTCGGCCATGGCGAGCACCCGGCCGGTGGCGGGGTCGAGGAGCACCGCGGCGCCCCAGGGAACGTGGTAGTCGGCGAGCACCTTCTCGATGCGCTCCTGGAGCCGGGGCACGGTGGTGAGCACCGCGCGGCCGGTGCCGAGCGGGGCCACGTACCGGTTGGCCACGCGGTCGAGGGTGGCCTCGGCGAGGCGCAGCGTGGAGGGAGGAACGGGCGGCGGCGACGGCTCGACCCGCGCGGCCTCGACCACCGGGGGGGCGGCAACCTCGGGCGTCCCGTGCGCACCGGACAGGACGAGCGCCCCTGCCGGGGCATCGATGCCCGAGGCCGGGGCGGGCCAGGGAAGCGCGAGGAGGACGAGGAAGGCCCCGAAGGCGGCGAGCAGCCAGGGAGCGAGGCGGGGCCGTGTCATGTCGATATCGCCATTGTCGTCGAAGGATGGCACACGGTCAAAAAGGAAGCGGAGCGCGGTGACGATCGCGCTCCGCCTCGTGTCGACGGGTGGGTGGACCGCCCCGGTCCGCCTACCTCGGGAGGCCCGAGGTGCCCAGCTTCTTCGCCGACGGGGCCTTCTTCTTCGCGACCTTCTTCTTCGGGGCCGCCTTCTTCTTCGGAGTCGCCTTCTTCGCCATGAGTGAACCCCCCTTGCGCTGCTTCAGCACGGCCTGCGCGGCCGCGAGGCGCGCGATGGGCAGACGGTACGGGGAACAGGAGACGTAGTCGAGCCCGATATCGTGGCAGAACTCCACCGAGGACGGGTCGCCGCCATGCTCCCCGCAGATGCCGAGCTTGATGCCCGGGCGGGAGGCGCTCCCCTCCTGGATGGCGATGCGCATGAGCCGGCCGACCCCCTCCCGGTCGATGGTGACGAACGGGTCGACCGAGTAGATCTCCTTCTCGACGTAGGTGTTCAGCACGGTCCCCACGTCGTCGCGAGAGATCCCGAAGGTGGTCTGGGTGAGGTCGTTGGTGCCGAAGGAGAAGAACTCGGCGGTCCGGGCGATCTCCCCGGCGGTGAGGGCTCCGCGCGGGACCTCGATCATCGTCCCCACCAGGTAGCTCACCTTCCGCTTCCGCTCGGCGAAGACCTTGGCCGCGACGTCGTGGACCACCCGGGCCTGGTTCTCCAGCTCCTTGTGGTGGCCGACCAGCGGGATCATCACCTCCGGCTGGGGCTTCAGCCCCTCCGCGGCGACGTCGCAGGCCGCCTCGAAGATGGCGCGCGCCTGCATCTCGGTGATCTCGGGGTAGCTGATGCCGAGCCGGCAGCCGCGGTTTCCCAGCATGGGGTTGGACTCGACGAGGTCGGCGATGCGCGACTGCACGTGGGCCAGCGTCCGCCCGGTGGAGCGCGCCAGCTCCGCCTGGCCGGCCGGATCCTGCGGGAGGAACTCGTGGAGCGGCGGGTCGATGGTGCGCACGGTGACCGGCCGCGAACCCATGGCGCGGAACAGCCCGGCGAAGTCCTCGCGCTGGAGCGGGAGGAGCTTGGCGAGCGCGGCGCGCCGCTCCACCTCGTTCTCGGCCACGATCATCTCCCGCATCGGGCCGATCTTCCCCTCGCCGAAGAACATGTGCTCGGTCCGGCACAGCCCGATGCCCTGGGCCCCGAAGGCGATGGCGGTGGTGGCCTGGTCGGGCTGGTCGGCGTTGGCCCGGACCTTGAGCCGGCGCACCCCGTCGGCCCATCCGAGCAGCCGCGTGAAGAGCCGGTACATCGGCGCGTCGGCCGGCCGCACCGTCTTGTCGATGAGGACCCCCACCACCTCGGACGACTGGGTCGGGATCCGGCCGTCGATGACCTCGCCGAGGAGGCCGTCCACCGAGAGCCAGTCCCCCTCGTGGACCAGCCGCGGCCCCCGGGAGGTCGCCACCGTCATCGTGCGGGCCTGGTAGTCGAAGGAGAGTGCCGGGCACCCCACCACCGCCACCTTGCCCATCTGCCGGGCCACCAGCGCCGCGTGGCTCGTCATCCCGCCGAAGGCGGTCAGGAACCCGGCCGACGCGTCCATGCCCCGGATGTCCTCGGGGCTGGTCTCGTGGCGGGCCAGGACCACGGTCTCGCCGCGCGCCTTCCAGGCCACGGCGTCCTCGGCGAAGAACACCACCCGGCCGCAGGCGGCGCCCGGGCCGGCCGGGAGCCCCTTGGCGAGGAGCCGCCCGGAGCGGATGGCGGTGTCCTTGGCCGTGACGTCGAAGATGGGGCGCAGGACGTGGTTCAGCGACTCGGGCTCGACCCGCAGGACGGCCTCCTCGCGCGAGATGATCCCCTCGTCGGCCATCTCCACCGCGATGCGCACCGCGGCGAGGCCGGTGCGCTTGCCGGTGCGCGTCTGCAGGACGTAGAGCCGGCCGCGCTCCACCGTGAACTCGATGTCCTGCATGTCGCGGTAGTGGCGCTCCAGCCGGGTGCGGACCTCCTCGAGCTGGCGCGCCATCTCGGGCCAGTGGTTGGCCATCTCGGCGATCTTCTCGGGGGTGCGCGTGCCGGCCACCACGTCCTCGCCCTGGGCGTTGACCAGGAACTCGCCGTAGAACTCGTTCTCCCCGGTGGCGGCGTTGCGGGTGAAGGCGACGCCGGTCCCGGAGCTCTCCCCCAGGTTGCCGAAGACCATCGACTGGACGGTGACGGCCGTGCCCCAGGTGGACGGGATGCCGTTCAGCTTGCGGTAGGCGTCGGCCCGGTCGTTCTCCCAGCTCCGGAAGACGGCGGAGACGGCCATCGAGAGCTGCGCGAACGGGTCGTCGGGGAGCTCGAGGTTCCGCCGCTCCCGGATGGCGGCCTTGAACTCCGCCACCAGCTCGCGGAGCGCCTCGACCGGCAGGTCCGAGTCGAGCGCGACCTTGCGCTTCTTCTTCTTCGCCTCGAGGAGCTCCTCGAACGGGTCGCGGTCCTCCTTGTGCTCGGGCTTCATCCCCAGCACGACGTCGCCGAACATCGCGCAGAAGCGGCGGTAGCTGTCCCAGGCGAAGCGCTCGTTGCCGGAGCGGCGCGCCAGCCCCTCGACCGTCCGGTCGTTGAGGCCGAGGTTCAGCACCGTGTCCATCATCCCCGGCATGGAGACCCGGGCGCCGGAGCGGACCGAGACGAGCAACGGGTTGCCGGCGTCGCCGAAGCCCTTGCCGGCGAGCGCCTCCACCCGGGCGAGGGCGGCGCGCATCTCCTGGTCGAGCCCGCGGGGCAGCCGCTTGCCTGCCCCGTAGAACTCGGAGCAGACCTCGGTGGTGATGGTGAAGCCCGGCGGGACGGGGATGCCGATGTTGCTCATCTCGGCCAGCCCCGCGCCCTTGCCGCCGAGGAGGTCCTTCATCCCCTTGTCCCCTTCGGCGCGGCCGCCGCCGAAGGAGTAGGTCCGCTTCGCCCCCGTCTTCTTCGCCATCGGGTGCCCCCTCGCGTCCTCCGCCTCGCGGCGTGCGCGCGTCGTGAACCGGCACCGCGATGGTACCCATGGCCCGCGGACGAAAAGGGCGGAATTCGGCTGTCAATGACCCGTGGCGACGGGGGGTTCCGGCTGTAAAGGCGGAAAAGCCGGGCGGCTCGAGGCCCGGCAGGGACGGATCAGATCCGCATCGACTCGATGCGCGGCTCGTCCTGCTCCGGCGCGACGGTGAGCGTCTCGGTCACGCCGTCCTCGATCCAGTCGACGGCCACCTCGGGATGCAGCCTCCCCTTGCCGTAGCGGGCCACGATCCGGGCGGCCAGCTGCCGCTCCTCCCAGGTGGGCGTCCCCTCGACGAGCGCCATCGGGCCGTTCAGGTCCCGGGCCAGCAGGCGGGCCCGCCCCTCGCCGTACGACTCGAGCACGACGTTCTCGACCTCGCTCCGGCCCACCACCATCTTCACGCTGGGTGATAGACGGAAGTGGCGGCCGGTGGAGAGGAGGACCAGGTCCTCCCGGCGGATGGCCCGCGCCTCCCCGGCCGCCTCGCGGGCATCGAGGACGTCGAAGAACTTCCGGGAGAAGGACTCGTCGGTGAGGTAGCAGCAGCCGCCGGCGGGCTGGGGCCACTCGGCGATCCCCAGCTCGCGGGCCAGCCGGATCTGGCGCTGCCGGGAGCGGCCGTTGATGTCGAGGAGGAGCGACCGGTCGAGGATCCCCTCCTTCTCCGGGATGGAGGGCTCGAGAAGGCGGGCCGAGAGCGGCCGCACCAGCCGGCCGGTCAGGCCGCTCTGCTTCTCCACCGAGCGGAGCGTGTCGCGCCGCTGGCTCTTGGGGCGCTGGCCGAGCACCTCGCCGGTGAAGACGAAGGAGGCCCCCTCCCGCTCCATGATCTCCCGCGCCTTGGTCATCATGAAGATGCGGCAGTCCACGCAGGGGTTGGCGTTGGCCCCGTACCCGTAGCGCGGGTTCACGATGAGATCGAGGTAGCCCTGGTCGGAGACGTCGATGTACTCGATGTCGACCTCGAGGTCGGCGGCGGCCCGCAGGGCCTCGTTCTGCGGCATGGTGCCGTCGGGTCGGCCGCCCTTGCGCCGCTGGGTCTCGGTGATGCAGAGGCCGGTGTAGAAGTTGATGGCCTTCACCTCGATGCCCTGCCGCTTGACGAGCGCCAGCGCGAGGGTGGAGTCGAGCCCTCCCGAGATCATGGCGATGGCCTTGCGCGCGCTCATGGCGCCGCCCGCTTCCGCACCCAGCTCCGGAAGGCGCTCCCCTCGCGGAAGGTGCCCAGGTGCTCGTGGCGGGTGGCCCGGCACCACATCGGCACGTCGGTGACGATCCCCGGATCGGTGGCGACCAGGCAGACCACCGCCCCCGCCGAGAGCCCCTTCATGGCGCGGGCGATCTCGACGATCGGGTACGGGCAGAGCCGCCCCGAGGTGTCGAGGGTGAGGTCGGGCGCGGGCAGGGGGGACGCGGGCATCGCCGCTCCGTTTATCCCCACCACGGGAAGGGGGCAACCGCACCATGCGTTCCTTGCCGAAAGGAGGATGCGGCGGTACCTTCGCGACCCGATGTCCAAGCCCTTCGCCCGACCCCTCCTCGGCACCCTGGCGGCCGCGCTTCTCGCGCTCCCCGCCGTGGCCCGGCCCGCCGATCCGCCCCCCGCGTCGAAACCGGTGGGGCTGATCGTCTCGGCCAACCTGGGCGGCGGCGGCCAGCTGGGCACGGGGTCGGCCTACGACCCTCCCGGCATCTTCGAGCTCGAGGCCGGGGTGGCCTACGACATCGTCTTCGGCATCGCCCCCCAGCTGACGATGGTGCTCGGCATGGCGCCGGGCGCCTCCTTCGCGATCCGTCCCGGGATCGAGTGGTTCATCCCCGAGACCCCGTTCTACGTGCGCGCCGCGTTCGACGCCTCCACCCAGGTCGGCTACATGGCCTGGCGCTGGATGCTCCTCGGCGTGGGCGCCTCGCTGCGGATCACCGACACCCTGGGCTTCATGGCGGAGTTCGACAGCGGCTTCCCGCTCTCCAGCGGGGCCGGCGTTCCCCTGCTCGTCCGCGCCGGCGCCTTCGCCCGTTTCTAGAGCCGGGCCGCCCCGGGCGGTCCCGCACATCCGAGGAGCGAAACAGATGAAGCACACGAGCTGGATCCTGGCACTCGTCGTGGGGATCGTCCTGGGCGTGGTCGGCGGCCGCATGTCGGGCGGCGCACCCCGCGTGGCGCCTTCCGCGGCCCGCCCGGCCGACGGGCCGGCCCAGGCCCGCCCCCCGGCGCGCCCCCAGGAGGACCCCAGGGCCGTCTACCGCGGCCCCGTCGACGACTCCCCGGCGCGCGGCCCCGCCGACGCGCTCGTGACCATCGTCGAGTCCTCCGACTTCGAGTGCCCCTACTGCAAGCGCGTGGGGCCGACGACGAAGCAGATCGAGGAGAACTACCGCGGCAAGGTCCGCTTCGTCTTCAAGCACAACCCGCTCCCCTTCCACGCCCGGGCCATGCCGGCCGCCATCGCCGCCGAGGAAGGGCGGGCCCAGGGCGGCCCGGCCAAGTTCTGGGAGATGCACGACCGGCTCTTCGACTCGGCGCCGGCCCTCGACCGCCCCGCCCTCGAGGCGGTGGCCCAGGCCGCGGGTCTCGACATGGTCGCCTTCCGGAAGGCCCTCGACGAGAACCGGCACGAGGCCCGCATCCGTCGCGACCAGGCGCTCGTCACCGGCGTGGGCGCGAACGGGACGCCGAGCTTCTTCGTCAACGGCCGGAAGATCCCGGGGGCGGTGCCGTACGAGACCTTCAAGACCGTCATCGACGAGGAGCTCGCCCGGGCCGAGGCGATGGTGAAGTCGGGCGTCCCGGCCAAGGACGTCTACGCCCGCATCATGGAGAAGGCCTCCAGCGCGCCGGTGATGCTCCCCGGCCAGCCGGCCCAGCCGGGGGCCCCCGCGGCCGCCGCCCCGGCGGCGCCTCCCGCCCAGGTGCAGAAGGTCGAGTTCCGCCCCGACGATCCGCAGAAGGGCGCGCGGAACGCCCCGGTCACCGTGGTGGTCTTCTCCGACTTCCAGTGCCCGTTCTGCAAGAACGTCGAGCCCACCCTCACCCAGCTCCTCGCCTCCAACCCCGACGACGTCCGGGTGATCTGGAAGAACCTCCCGCTCGCCATGCACCCGCAGGCGATGCCGGCGGCGCTGGCCGCCGAGGCGGCGCGCGAGCAGGGCAAGTTCTGGGAGATGCACGACCTCATGTTCCAGAACCAGGGCTCGCTCTCCCCGGACCAGTTCGACGCCTGGGCGAAGCAGCTCGGGCTCGACGTGGCCAGGTTCAAGGCAGCCCGCACGTCGGCGGCCACCCGCGCCCGCGTCGAGGAGGACGCCCAGCTCGGCGCCAAGGTGGCCCCGCAGGGAACCCCCACGCTCTACGTGAACTGCCGCGCGGTGGTGGGGGCCCAGCCCCTCGACGTCTTCCAGAAGGTGGTCGCCGAGCAGCAGGCCCGCGCGGCCGACCTGCGCAAGGCCGGCGTGAAGATGGACGCCACCTTCTACGAGCGCATCTGCGAGGACAACGTCCGCAATCCCCAGAGGGGTTAGCGGTCAGGGGCCGACGGGGCGCCCGTCGAGCCAGGCCGTCCGCATGGCATGGAAGAGCGCCGCCGGTCCGCCGGTGTCGGAGGCGATCTCCCAGATGGGGACGTCGCCCAGCCCCTTGAACCAGGCCCGCCCCACGTGCCGGAACATCTCGGCGGGGCGGCCGTCGGGGTGGAAGGTCACCACCAGGCTCTCGTGGCCGGCGCCGAACCACCACCGGTCGGAGACCGACGGGGGAAGCTCGGCCGGGTCGATCTCCACGCGGCGGACGGTGCGCTTCTTCCCGACCGCCGCGAGCCAGGCGGTGAGGGCCTCCTCGGAGAGGGCGGCGCCGGCGTTGTAGACGTCGCCGGAGCCCTCGTCCTCGGCGCGGGCCGCCGCCTCCAGCGCCCGCCGCACCGGCTTCGCCACCGCCCGCATCGCCGCGGTCATGTCCCCCGCGCGCGCCGCCTTCAGGACCTCCGCGGCGGCGTCGGGCGGGATGGAGAGGGTGAGCGGCTGGCCGATGAACACGCTCCAGGCGTGGCGCAGGTCGGGGTTGCCGCGCGCCGTGCGGACCGCGGCGAGCTGCTGGTCGGCACGGGCCCGGGCCTGCCCCGCGCGCGCCGTCCCGCGGGCCGACTCGTTGATCTTCTCGGCGATGGCCACCCGGTTCCGGCCGAAGACCTCGTCGTCGATCGAGACCACGAGGGGCGCCGGACCGAAGGACACGAAGACGCCGGCCTCCAGCCCCTCGCCCCGCGTCCGGGAGACGTCGCGCTCCATCTCGGCGGAGAGGCGCGCGGCGGCGGCGGCGTGCAGCGCGGCCCGGCGCAGCGACTCGGCCCGCTCCGGGCTCCCGGGCGCGGCCCGCTCGGCGGCCGCGCGGGCGTCGTCCCGGCCCGCGTGGGCGCGGGCGATCTCGGCGCGGAAGCGCTTCTCGAGCACCGAGACCCGGCCGGACACCGCGGTGGTGGAGACCTCCCGCTCCAGCCGCGTCTCGTAGGCCGAGAGCAGCCGGCGGATCTCGGACGCGAGCGCCACCAGCGCCTCGATGTCCCCGGAGAGGGAGATGGCGTCCCCGAGCAGGTTGTTCACCGAGACGCCGCCCCGGTCCGCCAGGTGCTCCATCCCGGTGAAGCCCGCCTTCGCGGCCGCCAGGATGGGCAGGTAGAACTCGCGCCGGAGGAACTCGGCCATCGCGGCGGGCCCGAGCAGGCTCGTGCGCCGGGTGAAGTCCTTCACGTCGGCGAAGAGGTGGGCGATGGGGTGATCCTGGGCCGCCACCAGGATGGGGGCGGGGCGCGCCGAGATCCGGTAGAGCCGGCCGGCCTCCCACTCGGCGTCCTGGGTCCCGGCGCCCGACGCGGCAACGAGGGCCCGGCGGGCCGGGGCGATGAGCCGCTCCAGCGCCAGGTCGGCGAGCACGCCTGCCGCCGCGAGGCCGTAGAGCTCCCTCGCCTCGTCGCGGTGGACGCCGACGGCGGTGGCCGGCTCGCGGGGCTTCCAGGCCCGCAGCGCCCGGACCGCCTGCTCGAGCGAGGCGGCGCCGTCGTCGCCCGTGGCCATCGAGAGCGCCTGCTGGAGCTTCCCGGCCAGGTCGTTCCGTCCCGACTCGTCGGCGACGGCCTGCGCGAGCGCTCCCGGGCCGAGGAGCAGCGCCCGGAGCTCGGTGGCCGAGGCCCCGTTCTTCCTCTCCTCGGCCGAGAGCCCGGCGGCGACCAGCATCCCGCGGAGCTTCCAGAGGGCCACCGCGGCCTCGGCGCGCCGGGAGGCCTCCTCGTCGTCGGCCAGGCAGGCGGCCACCTCGCCGATGGCCGACTCGGGCTCGGCGCCCGCCGAGAGCTTGGCCCCGATCTCCTCGCCGCGGGGTATCCCGGCCGAGAGCTCGGGGCCGTACAGGGTGATGCCGCCGCCCGAGAGGCCGGCGCGGCCGCCCGCCAGGCCGGAGGCGTTCACCGCCGCCTCCAGGCGCAGCAGCATCGGGTCGTCGTCCCGGAGGCCGGCGTCGCGGGCGAAGCGGGAGAGACCGGTGCGCGCGGAGACCCAGAGCGCGGCCAGGGCCGCGGATCGCAGGTGCCGGTCGTGGGGCGCTGCGGGCAGCACGTCGCGCAGCCCGGCCGTCGCCGCCTGGAGGGCGCCGGAGAGGGCGAGGGCGACGAGGAACGGGGTCTCCTCCCGCTGGGGGGAGGCGGCCATCTCCGCGGCCGCGCTCCGGAGGGTGGCGATCCAGAGCGCGGTCAGCGACCGCCCCTTTCCACCGGGGCCCATCCAGGCGGTGACGAGCCCGCCGTGGAGCGCCGGGTGGGCGGCGAGGGCCAGCCGGGCCGCGGCGCGGAGGTCGGGACCGCCGGCCGCGAGGCCGAGCTGATCGGCCACCGGCGGCAGGGAGGCGTAGTCCTCCCGGAGGTAGAGCCGGTCGAGCTCGGCGGCGGGCAGGAACCGGCCGTGCTGGATGCTGAGGAGCAGCCCGAGCTGATCCACGGCCCCCCGGACGATGGCGGCCGCGTCGGGGGCGAACTCCACGGGGATCCGCAGGTCGGCGTGGGAGGTTCCGAGCTGGAAGCGCAGGCGCGCGGGATCGAGCCGCAGGAAGGGCTCTCCCTGCTCCCGGGCCACGGCCAGGATGCGCAGCCGCCTGGCCGCGATCGGGGCCTCCCCCACCTCCCTCACACCGGATGCCTTGATCAGAAGCCTCCCTCCGGGTACAAAACCCGATCATGCGCCGGACTTTCTTCAAGTCCAAGATCCACCGTGCGACGGTGACCCATGCGGACCTCGATTATGAGGGTTCGGTCACCATCGACGAGGACCTCATGGACGCCTCGGGCTTCTGGGAGTACGAGGCGGTCCACGTGTGGAACATCACGCGCGGGACGCGGCTGCAAACCTACGCCATCAAGGGCGAGCGGGGCAGCGGGATCATCTGCATCAACGGGGCGGCGGCCCACCTGAACCGCCCCGGGGACATGGTCATCCTCGCGACCTTCGCGGAGATGGAAGAGGCCGAGGCCCGCACCCACGTCCCCCGCGTGGTGCTGGTCGACGCGAAGAACCGGGTGGTCGCCAAGGACGTGGCCGAGATCGCCGGCCCGGCCAGGCGGGTGGTCGCATGACGGTGTTTCTTTGGCGCTGACGCCCTGCGCGCCTCCCCCGACCTCGAGACGTTCGAGCGCCTCTGCAGGCCAGGGCGTGCCATACCCGTTCGGGTCGAGATCGAGGCGGACACCGAGACCCCCGTCTCGGCGTTCCTGAAGCTCTCCCGCGGGAAGCGGCAGGCCTTCCTGCTCGAGTCGGTGGAGGGGGGCGAGCGGTCGGGTCGGTTCAGCTTCCTCGGCGCCGGTCCCCGGAGCTCGATGACCTGGCGGCTCGGGCAGGCCGCCGACCCGATCGAGTGGATCCGGCGGGAGCTGTCCGGCCACCAGGCGGTGCGCATCCCCGGCACCCCCCGCTTCTCGGGAGGGCTCGTCGGGTTCCTCTCCTACGACGCGGTGAAGCTCTTCGAGCCGCGCGTGCCGGTGGCCAAGGCCGACGAGCTGGGCTTCCCCGACGCCCTCTTCATGGACTTCGACCAGGTGGTCGCCTTCGACAACCTGCGCCACTCCCTGCACGTCATCTCCGAGGTCCGCTGCGAGGAGGGGGACGATCCGCGCGCCCTCTACCACGCGGCGCTGGCCCGGATCGGGGGGACCATGGCCGCGCTCTCCCGGCCGCTGCGCGACCGGCGCAGCCCGGGCGTCCGCCGAGCCGCCGAGCTTCGCCCCCGCGTCGAGCGGCGCGAGTTCGAGCGGGCGGTGCGCCGCGCCCAGGAGTACGTGAAGGCCGGCGATTGCCAGCAGATCGTCCTTTCCCAGCGCTTCGACGCCGAGGTGTCGGTCCCGCCCTTCGAGGTCTACCGGGCGCTTCGCCGGGTGAACCCCTCGCCCTACCTCTTCTACCTCCAGAACGGCACGCAGGCCCTGGTGGGCAGCTCTCCCGAGACCCTCATCAAGCTCGAGGACGGCGAGGTCACGCTCCGCCCCATCGCCGGGACGCGCCGGCGCGGGAAGGACCCCGAGGAGGACCGCCGGCTCGAGGAGGAGCTGCGGGCCGATCCCAAGGAGAACGCCGAGCACGTGATGCTCGTCGACCTGGGGCGCAACGACGTCGGGCGCGTCAGCGCCGTCGGCTCGGTGCGGGTGACGCAGCTGAAGACGGTGGAGCGCTACTCCCACGTCATGCACCTCGTCTCGGAGGTGAAGGGGCGGCTCGCGGCCGGGCTCGATTCGGTCGACGTGCTGCGGGCCGGGTTCCCGGCCGGAACCGTCTCCGGATCGCCCAAGGTCCGGGCCATGGAGATCATCGACGAGCTCGAGCCGGCGCGGCGGGGCCCCTACGCGGGCGCGGTCGGCTACTTCGACCGCGGCGGCGACATGGAGATGTGCATCGCCATCCGCACCCTCATGCAGTCGGGGCGGCGCATCTCGGTCCAGGCCGGCGCCGGGCTGGTCTACGACTCGAAGCCGGCCGCCGAGTACCAGGAGACGGTCAACAAGGCCCGCGCCCTCTTCACGGCGGTGGCCCAGGCCGAGTCGCGCGACCTCGACGGGAAGGCCTCGCCGGTCCGGGGCGCCGCGCCGGTGCGGCGGGCGCGGCGGCGACGGGGGGCCGGCAAATGAAGCCCCGCATCGTCCTCGTCGACAACTACGACTCCTTCACCTGGAACCTGGTCCAGTACCTCGGCGAGCTGGGGGCCGACGTCCGGGTGTTCCGCAACGACGCCATCGACGTGGCCGGGATCCGGCGGCTTCGCCCCCGCGCGCTGGTGATCTCGCCGGGTCCCTGCACCCCCGACGAGGCCGGGGTGAGCCTCGAGGCCATCCAGACCCTGGCCGGGACGCTGCCGATCCTGGGCGTCTGCCTGGGGCACCAGGCCATCGGCCAGGCCTTCGGCGGCAAGGTGATCCGCAACGACCGCATCGTCCACGGGAAGGCGAGCCCGGTCCTGCACCGCGGCGACGGGATCTACGCCGGCCTCCCCTCCCCGTTCGAGGCCGGCCGCTACCACTCCCTGGTGGTCGAGCGCGCCTCGCTCCCCCGCGCCCTCGCCGTGACCTCCTGGACGCGGGAGGGGGAGATCATGGGGCTCCGCCACCGGAAGCTCGACGTGGAGGGCGTGCAATTCCACCCCGAGTCGGTGCTCACCGGGCAGGGCAAGGCGCTGCTCGGAAACTGGCTCGACCGCGTGCGGGCCGGGAGGAAGCCGTGATCGTGCAGGCCATCGGGCGGCTCGTCGCCGGCAACGACCTCTCCCGCGCCGAGATGGTGGAACTGATGGAGGAGGTGGCCGACGGCGGCGCCACCCCCGCGCAGGTGGGCGCCTTCCTGGCCGCGCTGCGGCTCAAGGGCGAGACGGTCGAGGAGATCGCCGGGGCCGCCCAGGTGATGCGCCGGCGGGCCGAGCGGGTCCGGGTGGACCAGGAGATCTTCGTCGACACCTGCGGCACGGGCGGCGACGGGCAGAACACCTTCAACATCTCGACCACCGCCGCCTTCGTGGTGGCGGGGGCCGGCGTCGCGGTGGCCAAGCACGGCAACCGCTCGGTCTCCTCGAAGTGCGGATCGGCCGACGTGCTCGCCGCGCTGGGCGTGGACGTCGACGCCCCCCGGGAGCGCGTGGAGCGCTGCATCGCCGAGGTGGGCATCGGCTTCCTCTTCGCGCCCAGGCTCCACCCCGCCTTCAAGGCGGTGGCCGGCATCCGGCGCGAGCTCGCCATCCGCACGGTCTTCAACCTGCTAGGCCCGCTGGCCAACCCCGCC
Source organism: Deltaproteobacteria bacterium (assembly GCA_037129355.1). Taxonomy (GTDB): domain Bacteria; phylum Myxococcota; class Myxococcia; order Myxococcales; family Anaeromyxobacteraceae; genus CAIOAK01. Next base: position 18,327 of record JBAXVO010000022.1, read on the forward strand.
GGCGCCCGGCACCAGGTCATGGGGGTCTACGAGGCGCGCTGGGTCCCGATCATCGGCGGGGTGCTCGCCGCGCTCGGGTCGGCCCACGCCTTCGTGGTCCACGGCGAGGGGCTCGACGAGATCGCCGTCACCGGGACCACCCACGTGGCCGAGGTGGTGGACGGCGCGGTGCGGACCTTCGACGTCACGCCGGAGGAGCTGGGGCTCGCGCGCTGGCCGGCCGCGGCGCTGGCCGGCGGAGACGCCGCCCGGAACGCCGACATCACCCGGGAGGTCCTCTCCGGGGCCCGGGGCGCACCCCGGGACGCGGTGCTCGCGAACGCCTCGGCGGCGCTGGTCGCCGCGGGGGCGGCGCCTGATCTACGGACCGGCGTCCGGGTGGCGGCGGAGTCGATCGACCGGGGCGCGGCCGCCGGGAAGCTCGAGCGGCTCGCCGCCGTGAGCAGCGGATGACCTTCCTCTCGGAGATCCTGGCCCGCAAGGCCCTCGAGGTCGAGGATCGCCGGGCCGCCCTCCCGGAGCGGGAGCTCGAGGCGCGCGCCGTCGACGCGCCGCCCACCCGTCCGCTCGAGGCGGCCCTCTCGCCGCGGGGCGGGCCGGTGCGCATCGTCGCCGAGGTGAAGCGGGCCAGCCCGTCGGCCGGCGCCATCGACGCCGGGCTGGACGCGCCGGCCCAGGCCGCCCGCTACGCCGCCGCCGGCGCGGCCGCCGTCTCCGTCCTCACCGACGGCCCGGGCTTCGGCGGGTCGCTCGACGATCTCCAGGCGGCGCGGGCGCGGGTGTCGATCCCGCTCCTCCGCAAGGACTTCGTCCTCGAGCGCTACCAGCTCCTCGAGGCCCGGGTCCGGGGTGCCGACGCGGCGCTGCTCATCGTCTCGGCCCTCCCCGGCGACCTCCTGCGCCGCCGCCTCGACGACTGCGCCGGGCTCGGCCTGTCGGCGCTGGTGGAGGTGCACGACCTCGCCGAGGCCGAGGTGGCGGTCCGCGCCGGCGCGCGCATCGTGGGGGTCAACAACCGCGACCTGCGCACCTTCAAGGTCGACCTGGCGGCCAGCGAGGCGGTCCTGCCGGCGCTCCCGGAAGGCGTCCTGGGGATCGCCGAGAGCGGCGTCCGCACCCCCGCCGACGTGGCGCGGCTGCGCCGGGCCGGGGCGGCCAACTTCCTCGTGGGGGAGGCGCTCGTGCGGGCGTCCGACCCGGGCGCGCTCCTCGCCGGGATGACGGCGGCGCGATGAACACGGTCCGGATCAAGATCTGCGGCGTGACCCGCCTGGAGGACGCCCTGGCAGCGGCCCGGCTGGGCGCCGACGCGCTGGGCTTCAACTTCTGGCCGGGGTCGAAGCGCCACCTCGACCCCGCCGCGGCCCGGCGGATCATCTCCCGCCTCCCGCCCTTCGTGACGCCGGTGGGGGTCTTCGTGAACCAGTCCGAGGGGGAGATGCGGGCCATCGCCGGCGAAACCGGGATCCAGGCCTTCCAGCTCCACGGCGACGAGCCGCCCGAGCTCTGCGCGCGACTTCCGCTGCCGGTGGTGAAGGCCATCCCGGTCGACCAGGTGCGGACCCTCTCGAAGCTGCTCTCCTACGAGGTGCAGGCCTTCCTCCTCGACACCCCCTCCCGCGGCTACGGCGGCAGCGGGGAGCCCTTCGACTGGTCGCTCGCCGAGGGGGTCTCCGACGTCGCGCCGGTCGTCCTGGCGGGCGGCCTCACGCCGGAGAACGTCGGCGCGGCCATCCGCGCCGTCCGCCCCTGGGCCGTCGACGTGGCCAGCGGCGTCGAGTCTTCCCCCGGGGTGAAGAACCCGGGCCGCATGGCCCGCTTCGTCTCCGCCGTCCGCGAGGTGCGCCTCCCATGAACGTCCCCGACGCCACCGGCCACTACGGCCCGTACGGGGGGCGCTACGTCCCCGAGACGCTGATCCCGGCCCTCGACGAGCTCACCCTGGCCTGGCAGGAGGCCCGGCGCGACCCGGCGTTCGCCGAGGAGCTCACCCGGCTCCTCACCCGCTTCGCCGGCCGCCCCACCGCGCTGGGCGACGCGCTGCGGATGGGCGCCGACGCGGGCGGCTGCCGCATCGTGCTGAAGCGCGAGGACCTCTGCCACACCGGCGCGCACAAGATCAACAACACCCTCGGGCAGGTGCTGCTCGCCCGGCGGATGGGCAAGCGGCGCATCATCGCCGAGACCGGCGCCGGCCAGCACGGCGTGGCCACCGCCACCGCCGCCGCCCTCTTCGGCATGCCCTGCGACGTCTTCATGGGCGCGCTCGACGTGGAGCGGCAGGCCCTGAACGTCTTCCGCATGCAGCTCCTCGGGGCGCGGGTGGTGCCCGTCCAGTCGGGGTCGCGCACGCTGAAGGACGCGATGAACGAGGCCATCCGCGACTGGGTGACCCACGTCCGGGACACCCACTACATCATCGGCTCGGTGGCCGGGCCGCACCCCTACCCGGCCATGGTCCGCGACTTCCAGTCGGTCATCGGCGACGAGGCCCGGGCGCAGGTGCTCCAGGTCGCGGGGCGCCTGCCCGACGCCGTGGTGGCCTGCGTGGGCGGCGGCTCCAACGCCATGGGGGTCTTCTCGGCCTTCATCCCCGACCGCGCGGTGCGGCTCGTCGGCGTCGAGGCGGCCGGTCACGGGCTCGCCACCGGCAAGCACGGGGCGGCGCTGGCGCTGGGCCGTCCCGGCGTCCTCCACGGCTCGAGGAGCTACCTCCTCCAGGACGACGACGGGCAGATCGTGGAGGCCCACTCCATCAGCGCCGGCCTCGACTACCCCGGCGTGGGGCCGGAGCTCTCCTGGCTCAAGGACCAGGGGCGGCTCGAACTCCGGCAGGCCACCGACGACGAGGCGCTCGACGCGCTCGGCTACCTGGCCCGCACCGAGGGCATCATCCCCGCGCTGGAGACGGCCCACGCCGTCGCCGCGGCGCGCGGGCTGGCGCGGGAACTCGGACCGAAGGGGCTCCTGCTCGTGAACGTTTCGGGGCGGGGGGACAAGGACATCGATCATGTGAAGCAGTCGCTCGCCGCGAGGGGGAAGGGGCTGGGAGCGACCGCGTCGCGGGCGGCGACAGGACCCCGGAAGCGCCCTGCGCCGCGCAAGCGGAGGTCCTCGTGACGACCCCTCCCGATCGGATCCGGGCGGCGTTCTCGGCCGCCGCGGATCGCGGCGGCAGTGCCCTGGTCACCTACGTCATGGCCGGCGACCCCGACCTGGCCACCTCGCGCGCCATGGCGCTCGCCTGCGCCGAGGGCGGCGCCGACATCCTCGAGATCGGGATGCCCTTCTCCGATCCCATCGCCGACGGGAAGACCATCCAGGGGGCCGGGGAGCGGTCGCTGCGCGCCGGCACCACGCTGGCGGACTGCCTGCGGCTCGCCGCCGAGGTCCGCAAGCGCACGCCGGCCGCCATCGCGCTCATGGGCTACGTGAACCCGGTGCTCTCCTATGGCGAGGAGCGCTTCCTCGACGCCTGCGTCGCCTCCGGCGTCGACGCGCTGATCCTTCCCGACCTGCCGCCCGAGGAGGCGGTCTCCTTCCGCGCCGCCGCCGCGTCACGGGGCGTGAAGCTCGTCTTCCTGCTCGCGCCCACCTCGACGCCGGCCCGGGTGGCGGCCGCCTGCGACGCCGCCACCGGCTTCGTCTACTTCGTCTCGGTCACCGGTGTCACCGGGGCCCGCACCTCGCTGCCCGCCGACCTGGGCGTGAAGGTGAAGGCGGTGCGCGCCCGCAGCACCGTGCCGGTGGTGGTGGGCTTCGGCGTGGGCACCCCGGCCCAGGCCCGGGTGGTGGGGAAGCTCGCCGACGGCGTGGTGGTGGGGAGCGCCATCGTCCAGCGCATCGCCGAGGGGGGCACGCGCAAGGCCCGGGCCGACCGGGTCCGCCGGTTCGTGTCGTCGCTCTCGCGCGCGCTGCGGCGCTGAGCCCCGGAACGGGTGGGGAGGTGGTCCTCCCACCCACCCCGAAAGTCCGCCTGGCCCCCCACCGGGACGCTCGTCCGCCGCCCGGGACGTGGTGAACTCGTGGTGAGGTGAGCATGCGCGACACCATCTGGAATCGATTCCCGGCGTGCGTGGCGGCCCTGGTGCTGGCTTCCGGGTGCGCGGGCGGCGGGTCCACGCCCGGGCAGGTGGTCGGTACCGCGACCCCGCTCTACGTGGAATTGACGGTCGTGAACGACTACAGCCGCTACCAGGACCTCGGGATCAACACGGAGACGGACACGGGCGACCTCATCAATCGCGTGAACGTCCTCTTTGCCAGCTCGACGGAGTTCACCCGCTACGCGCCCCAGATCCTCCTGGTGAGCCAGCGCACCATCACCTCGTCGATGGTCGATCCGCTGCGCCTCGTCGACCTCGACACGAGCGGGAACGTGATCTTCTCGGATGCCCTGTCCCGCTTTGCCGCCTACCGGTCCGACCAGCTGGCCTTGCCGCCCCACGCCAGCGATGCCGCCATCCTCCTCACGCATCGCCCGGGCAGCGGCGGGACGATCTCGCTCGCCTACACCTGGCAGGTGTGCAACCCGGTCGCGAGCGCCGCCGTGGTCCAGGTGAACTTCACGGACTCGTTCGACGCATCGTCCGTCGCGCACGCACTGGGCCACCTCCTCGGGATGTGCCACGACCCGCCGGCGACCCGCGCGTCCGGCAGTCCGGGCTGCAGGACGCTGGCCGTGGCGGAGACCGGGGCCACCTGCGCGAACCGGATCATGTCGGCCTCGTCGGATCCGAGCGCCCCGAACGACCGGTTCTCCGCCTGCTCGGCCGGCGACCTGAACGACTTCGTGGACAACCGCATCGGGATCCCCAACTGCCTGACGACCCCTGCGCCAGGGGTTGCGATGAGCACCGTCGAGAACCTTCAACCGGGGCAGTGAGTCCGGGAGGGAGGTGCAGCGCCCGTGAATTCGAATAGTTCGTTTCACTTGACATGATGTTCGGTTTCTTTAACATCATGACAATGACAACGA
>JBAXVO010000220.1:0-5823 GCA_037129355.1 Deltaproteobacteria bacterium
TACGCGGCCGCATGCCCAAAAACGGCCCCCTCCCCTTTGAATGGTACGATACGCCCAATATCCACCTCTTTACGCTCAACGACTTCCTTTCACTCTGCCAAGTGGACGGCATTGTTGTGAAAGAGATCTGCACCCTCCCCGGCGGCAGGCGCGCCGTGTTCTGGGTGGACCCCGCCGCCGAGACCGCCGGCAGCATGACCGCCGACGACCTCGGCTACTTCCGGACGACCTTCTGTGGCGCGGCAGGCGACGAGGCGAACGGCGGGTTCGCGCGCGTGAGGGCGCTCATGGGAGACCCGTGGGGGGCCGTCCCCGCATCGCGCGCCGGCGCGCTCGTCTCGGACGCCGCCGGCCTCCAGGACGTCAACCTGGTCTTCCTCCAGGTCCCGATCGTCCCGGGGAAGCCCAAGGTCTGGGCGGGCTACTTCTACGGCCTGAACAACTTCCTGCGCTCGGCCGGCCCGCAGTACGCCTCGTCGAACGAGGCCCTGGCCTTCTTCATCGACGCGGCGCAGATCCACCTTTCCGCCACCAGCCGGAGCTACCTCGCCTCCGCGCTGCTCCACGAGCTCACCCACATGGTGAACTTCTACCAGCGGTCCGTCCTCCGCATCGTCGGCAACGACACCTGGCTCGAGGAGACCACCGCCACGATGATCGAGGACGTCGTGGTTCCGGTGGCGACGCCGGACCACACCTCCATCCTCCCGCTCCAGCGGATCAAGCCGTACGTCGCCTCGGGCGGCGGGATCACCTACACGGGCTGGCTCTTCCCGGACCAGAACACCTACGCGCTCGCCGGCGCCTTCGGCGCCTTCGTGAACCGTCGCCACGGGACCTCGATCCTGAGCGGCACCACGACCTGCGCCACGGGCGACATCGCGTGCGTCGATGGCCTCATCCGGGCCGCCGGCGGCGAGGGTTTCGCCGACGACTTCGCGAGGACCGGCGCCTCCATCTTCGGGCTCTTCCCTGCCGCCGCGATCCCGGAGGGCTACGGCTACCCCACGAGGGTGACCGGCGAATACACGCTCGCGGCCATCGACGTCTCGGCGTTCGCCGCTTCCCGGAAGGGCACGGCCACGGCGCTCACGCTGGACTTCCCTGCCTCCACCCACACCTACAAGCTCGACACCGTGCCGGCGGGGCGCACGGACTACGCCCGGACCGGCGTCGTCGTTCCGGCCGGGACCTCCCTCCACGTCGTGGTCCGGTAGGAGCACCCCTGGCGCGCGCCCGGTTCGCCCTGCTGGCCTGCGCCCTCCTCGCCTGCGCCGGACCCGTGCCCCCGCCGACGAGCCCGCCCGTCGGCGAGATCCGGCCGGGAAGCCCGACCGAGCTCACCGGATTCCTCTCCCGCAAGGGGCCCGCCGAGACCTCGTTCTGGGCCGTCACCGACGCGGCCGGGAAGGTCTGGGTGATCGTCGAGATCACGCCGCAACTCGAGGCCCGCTTCCGGAACCTCCAGAACGGCCAGGTGACCTTCCAGGTGGAGAGCCGGGGACGAGCGCTCTTCGAGCAGGTGCGCGTGATCGCCGTCGTGCGCCCCGCCCCGTAGCGGCTACGTCGTGTAGAGGAACACGAGGACCGCTGCGGCGACGAGACCCCCGATCCCGATGAAGATGCGGGTGGACGTCGACCAGTGCTGCCAGCCGGTGGTGCTCGTCGTCATTTACGGTCTTTCTGCACCGCGAGGGATTCGCGTGCGCGTGAAGACACCCTGCGCCCTATTTTACTTTTCGTAAAGTCGGCCCGCGGCACGACGGAGGGTGCGCCGGCCCCGGCGAGAATCGATCATGACGGCCGGCGCTTGGCCCTCAGGGTCCAGGCGACCCCGGCCGCCGACCCCGCCACCAGGATGCTCGCGTGGAAGTATCCGGGCCATCCGGCGCTCGCCAGCAGCGCGCCGCCCGCCGCCGGCCCCAGGAACGACCCGAGCTGCACGGCGAACATCATCAGATTCGCGTTCTGCGCGCGCAGCCGCGGGGACGAGGTCTCGAAGACGAGCCCGTTGAGCGCGGGATAGCCCGCCCCGAGACCGAGACCGAAGAACGCGCCGACGAGCGGCGCGGCCGTGATGGGCAGCCGCTCCAGCGCCAGGTGGCCGAGCGCGATGGTCGCGAAGGATCCGGCCGCCAGGCGCGCCTTGTCGAAGCGGTCGAAGAGGCGTCCGGCCACCAGCCGGATCGCCATCATCACCACCGTCATCACGGTGAAGAAGGCGCCCACGTTGCCGAGGCCGCGCCCGGTCGCGTAGCCCTTGAACAGGTAGTAGAGGCTGCTCCAGTTGGCGAAGTAGGCGACCCCGAGGGCGAGCAGGACGAGGAGCCGGCCGTCGGCGAAGCTCTCCCGCAGGGCCGACCGGGAGGGCAGGTGGGGCTCCTCCCCGCCGGGAGGCTCCGCGGGGTGGATCCTGCGCCGGAGCGCGAGCACGAGCCCCGCCGCCGGGATGAGCGCGATCCCGGCCAGGGCATAGGCGGTCGTCACGCCGAGGAACCGCGGGACGACGGCGTCCATCGCCGCCGGCACCACCCCGTAGGCGGCCAGGATGGCGACCGAGTAGATCCCGAAGGCCTCGCCGCTCCGGGCCGGTGGGATCACCGTGACGAGGAGCGCCATCGCGCCGGCGCCGAGGAGGAACCCGCCCGCCCCGCAGGCGGCCCGCAGGAGGAGGAGCCCCCAGAACGACCGGACCACGAGGAAGCAGGCGCCCCCGGCGACCAGGACGGCGATGCCGGCGAGCATGGCCCGTGGCGCCCGGCGCGCGGTGAGGAAGGGGCTCGCCACGAGGTAGAGCAGCATGGAGACGGCGGCGTACGCCCCCACGACGATCCCCCGCAGCCCGGCGGGGATCCCCAGCGCCGCCAGGTGGCCGAAGAGGTCGTAGTAGGCCGTCCCGTTCGCGATGGCCAGGAAGGCGATCAGGCAGAGGCTGGTGAACTCGAACCCGAGGAGCCGGCGAGGGGGAGACATGCGCCAGCCCATGTTACGCATGAGGAGGAGGATCCCGATGCCCTCGTTCGACAGAACCGTTCCCTTTCGCGCCATCGCCGTGCTCGCGCTCCTGGCCCTGGCTGGGCCCTCCCGGGCGCAGGCCGGCAAGGCGAGCGCCAGCTCCCCCGTGCTCCACGAGCTCAACGCGGCGGTGTCCCGCCTGGTCGCCAAGGTCTCGCCCGCGGTGGTCCAGATCCGGGTCACCGGCTACGGCCCGGCCGGCGAGCCCATCGGCGCGGAGGGGCCACTCGTCTCCCGGCAGCGCACCATCGGCTCGGGCGTGATCGTCGACCCTTCCGGCTACGTGATCACCAACGAGCACGTCATCCACGGGGCGCAGAAGATCCAGGTCGTGCTGCCGGGCCCCCCCGACGAGGAGGGCCCGGCCTCGAAGCACGGCCGCCAGCGGATCTACGACGCGCGCGTGGTGGGAACGCAGGCCAGCATCGACCTGGCCTTGCTGCGCATCGAGGCCACCGGCCTCCCCACCCTGGCGCTCGATCCGGCCGCCAAGGTGAAGCAGGGCGAGCTGGTCTTCGCCATCGGCAGCCCGCAGGGGCTCGCCAACACCGTCACCATGGGGGTGGTCTCCTCGTCGGCGCGGCAGCTCGACGTGGTGACGCCGCTGCCCACGCCCATGCTGCTCATCCAGACCGACGCCCCCATCAACCCGGGAAACAGCGGCGGGCCGCTGGTGAACGCCGACGGGGCGCTGGTGGGGATCAACACCTTCATCGTCAGCCAGTCGGGTGGCAGCCAGGGACTGGGCTTCGCCATTCCCGCGCCGATGGTCCGCTTCGCCTACGACAGCCTGCGGAAGTACGGCTACGTCCGGCGCATCGAGGCGGGGATCGCCGCGCAGGCGGTGACGCCGGTGCTGGCCACCGGCCTCGGCCTCCCGCGGGACTGGGGCGTGCTGGTGGCCGACGTGGTCCCCGGCTCGGCCGCGGCCACCGCCGGGGTGCAACCGGGTGACGTCATCGACTCCTTCGACGGGCGGCCGGTCGACAGCCTGCCCGCGCTCACCGGGGCGCTCTTCCTGCACCAGGTGGGCGAGCCGGTGACCCTGGGCGTGCTGCGCGGGGATCGCCGAATTGAACTTACGGTGAATGCCCCGGAGGCGAAGCAGCCCACCGACCTGCTGGCCGACCTCGCCAACCCGGACAAGGGGCTCGTGCCCCGCCTGGGGATCCTGGGCGTGGAGGTGAGCGACAAGCTCCGGGGCATCCTCCCCCCGCTGCGCATCGGCCACGGCGTGGTGGTGGCGGCCCGGACGGTGGAGGGCGGCGCCAGCGGGATCGCGCTCCTCCCCGGGGACGTCATCCACGCCATGAACGGGAGCCCGGTGGAATCGGTGGAAGGGCTTCGCCAGGCCGTCCTGGCCGTGAAGCCGGGGCAGGCCGTGGTGCTGCAGATCGAGCGGCAGGGACGGCTCAACTACCTGTCGTTCGAGATGGAGTAGCCCGTCCCAGCAGCTCGCTTCCCACCCAGTGGGAGGCGAACTGGAAGGCGATCCGGCCGCTGGCGTCCCCCTTCTTGTGGGTCCAGGCCACGGCCGCCTCCCGCGCCCGGGCGTCCCAGGGCAGCACCGTCCCGCGCGCCGTGCAGAGGCGGTCGATCCACTGCCGGACCACGGCCAGGTACTGCTCGGTGCTGAAGGAGTGGAACCCGACCCAGAGGCCGAACCGGCCGGAGAGGGAGATCTTCTCCTCCACCGCCTCGCCGTGGTGGATCTCGTCGTTCACGAGCATGGCGCCGCGGTTGTCGGTCTCGAACTCGGGGAGGAGGTGGCGCCGGTTCGAGGTCACGTGGATGAGCACGTTCTCGGGCACGGCGTAGACCGAGCCGTCGAGGGCGCTCTTCAGCGCCTTGTAGCTCGACTCCCCGGGCTCGAAGGAGACGTCGTCCGCGAAGAGGATGAAGCGGTAGGGCTGGTCGCGCAGGCTGTCGACGATGTCCGGCAGCATCACCAGGTCGCCCTTGTCGACCTGGACGAGCCGGAGCCCCCGGGAGGCGTAGGCGGCGAGCATCGCCCGGACGAGCGAGGACTTGCCGGTGCCCCGGACGCCCCAGAGGAGGACGTTGTTCGCGGGCAGCCCGGCCAGGAACTGCCGAACGTTCTGGTCGACCACCCCCTTCTGGGCGTCGATGCCGAGCAGGTCGTCGAGCCCCGGACCCCCCTGGGATCGCAGGGGTTCCAGCCATCCGGCCAGCGGCCGGCGGCGCCAGGCCGCCGCGTGGTGGACCGTCCAGTCGGTGGCCGGGACCGGGCGGGGGAGGATCTGCTCGACGGCGGTGAGAACGCGACGAAGCTGTTCGATCAGGTCGGCATCCAGGGGCACGGATCCTCCGGGGGATCCCATTAATAACAGAAGGCGTATGCTCCACGGATGCGCGACGAGCCGGTCATCGATATGCGCCTCACCCACCTGATGGCGCTCGACGCCAGCCTCGCCGATGTGCGGGGTGCCCTGCTGCGCGCCGCGCGCATCCGCACGCCCCATTGCGCCGAGATCCGCGCCCTGCTCGCGCAGGTCGACGACCTCGGCCGTCGCGTGATGGTCGAGGTCACCACCCCGTGATCACGTTTCGCGTCGGCATGCACGACGTCCAGGTCTGGATGAAGGACGGCCGGTGGTACGTGTCGGTCGACGGGACCGAGCTCTCCATCTGGTACAAGGTGCAGGCGGATGCCTGGACGGCCGGGGTGATCGAGGCCGACCGGCTGGACCGTCCCGCGGAAGCGGCGCCCGCGCCGGGCGGCGTCACCTCGGGCTCGCCCGCAGCTGCTTCGCCTCCGCCAGCGCCGGCAGGTCGTCGTCCGCGTCC
>JBAXVO010000221.1:0-5782 GCA_037129355.1 Deltaproteobacteria bacterium
GCTCGACGCGCTGGCGGCGGCGGTCGACTTCATCTCGGTGCACACCTACCCGGTCTGGGAATTCCGCTCGATCGACGAGGCGATGGACTACACCATCGAGAACTGGCGGAGCGTGGCGGAGCGCCACCCCGGCAAGCCCGTGGTGATCACCGAGGCGGGCTGGACGACCCGGTCGAACGGACGCGGCATCCGGCCGGACAACGCCTCCCCGGCCCTCCAGGCCGCCTACCTCGAGCAGCTCGTCGCCTGGAGCCGTCGCGAGGGGGTCCTCACGTTCGTGTTCGAGGCCTTCGACGAGCCGTGGAAGGGCTCCGCCGACCCGGACGAGCCGGAGAAGCACTGGGGGCTCTACACCGTCGACCGGAGGCCCAAGCCGGCGCTGGCGCGGATCTGGCCCGATCCCTGCGCCGAAGGGGGGAGCGCTTGACTTAGTTCGGTCACCGAACGAAGATGCCGACCTTCGAACGCGAGGGTCGATGAACCGGCTTTCCCCGACCGCCTGTGCCCTTTTCATCGCCCTGTGCGGGGGCTGCGCGACCGCCCCCGCGCCGCGGCCGTTCCCGGCCTCCACCGGAGACCGCTTCACCGGCAACGGGATCTCCTACGGCCCGCACCGCGACGGGCAGCAGCCCGGCGGCGCCGGACCCTCCGAGGCCCAGCTCCGCGAGGACCTGGCGCTCCTCGTCCCCCGCTGGAGCCTCTGGCGCATCTACAGTTCCGACGCCACGGCCGAGGCGGTGCTCCGGCTGCTCCGGAGCGAGCGGACCGGCGTCCGGGTCGTCCTCGGGACCTGGATCGCCCCGGAGACCAGCGACGCGGCCCGCGCCGCCAACCGCGCCGAGGTGGCGACCGCCATCCGGCTCGCCAACGCCTACCCGGACGTGGTCGTGGCGGTGAACGTCGGCAACGAGACCCAGGTGACCTGGAGCGAGCATCGAGTTCCCCCGGCCCTGCTCGTCGGCTACCTGCGGGAGGTCCGCGCCGGAACGTCGGTGCCGGTGACCACCGCCGACGACTTCGGCTTCTGGCTCTCCCCGGAGAGCGACGCCATCGCGCCGGAGGTCGACTTCCTCATGGTCCACGTCTACGCGATGTGGAACGGAAAGCAGCTGGAGGAGGCCGTTCCCTTCACCCGGGAGAAGTACGCCGAGGTCGCCGGGCGCCACCCCGGCCGCACGATCATCCTGGGCGAGCTGGGCTGGGCCACGCGGAAGAGCGACCAGGGGGACCAGGGAAAGCTCATCAAGGGGGAGCCGGGCGAGGCGCAGCAGAAGCGCTTCCACGACGAGCTCGTCGCCTGGACCACCCGGGACCGGGTGGTGAACCTCTTCTTCGAGGCCTTCGACGAGAACTGGAAGGGCGGTCCCCACCCCGACGAGGTGGAGAAGCACTGGGGGCTCTTCCGGGCGGACCGGACGCCGAAGAAGGCGATGCAGGAAACACGTTAGGGGGGCACCGTGGGAATCCTTCACATGAACCGGGTCATGGACGGCCACCTGCCGTCCGCGACGCCGCTCGCCTACGCCGGCCTCTCCCGCGCGGAGCTCTCGGGGCTCATGCGGCAGGTCATGGCGGCCCGCGTGCACGGTCTCTCCTTCAGCGCCTACCAGGACGGGGAGGGGCCGGAGAAGAAGACCCAGCTCCGCCCCGACGCCATCCGGGCCCGGATGGAGATCGTCCGTCCCCACGCCCGCTGGGTGCGGAGCTTCTCCTGCACCGACGGCAACGAGGCCTCGCCCCGCATCGCCCACCAGGCGGGGCTGAAGACGCTCGTCGGGGCCTGGATCGGCGACGACCCGGAGGTGAACGAGCGGGAGATCGCCGGGCTCCTCGAGGTCGCTCGCGCCGGCCACGCCGACGTCGTCGCGGTGGGCAACGAGGTCCTCCTCCGCGGGGACCAGACCGAGGCGGAGCTCATCGCCACCATCCGCCGGGTGAAGGAGGCGCTTCCCGGCATCCCGGTCGGCTACGTGGACGCCTACTACCTGTTCTGCGAGCACCCCCGCCTGGTCGAGGCCTGCGACCTCCTGCTCGTGAACTGCTACCCGTTCTGGGAGAAGTGCCCGCTCGAGAACTCGCTCGGCTACATGCAGGAGATGATCCGGCGCGTGGTCCGGGTGGCCGGCGGCCGGAAGGTCGTCATCAGCGAGACCGGCTGGCCGAGCGACGGCGAGCCCCTGGGCGCGGCCATCCCCTCGGTGGAGGGCGCGCTCCTCTACGCGCTCAACACGTTCAAGTGGTGCGCCGAGGACGGGATCGACCTCTTCTACTTCTCCGCGTTCGACGAGGAGTGGAAGGCGGGGCCGGAGGGCGGATGCGGCCCCCACTGGGGATTCTGGGACACGCAGGGCAAGTGGAAGTACCCGGGCTAGCCGCCCGGGCAACGCCGTCCGCGAGGAGATCCCCCGTGCCGCGTGCAGCCAAGCCCACCGACCCCTGGTCCTCGTTCGTGGACCTCCTCGCCGACACGCTGGCGGAGAGGCTCGACTTCCCGCCGCGCGCCTCCAGCGCCGCCTCCGCCCTCTCCGCCCCGCCCGATGCCCGGGCCCGCCGGAGGAAGAGCAAGCGCACCTCGGTGCTCGCCGCCCACCTGGTGGACGAGCTCATCGACGCGCTCGCCGCCCGGATCGACTTCCCGCCCCGGGCCTCCAGCGCCGAGTCGATCGTGGTGTCGGCCGGCCCCAGGAAGAAGCGCGCCCCCTCCCGGCCCGCGAGTTCGAAGCGCAGCCCCCGGAGCCCGGCGCCATGACGACCCAGCCCAAGCACCGGGAGACGGCTCCCGAGGACCGGGTCCCGAACGGCCAGATGTTCGCCTACGGCCTCGGCGCGGTGGCGAACAACCTGCTCGGCGGCGCCATCGGCTACATGTCGATCGTGCTCAACGTGGGGCTGGGCATGAACCCGGCGCTGGTCGGGACGCTCCAGGCCATCCCGCGCTTCTGGGATGCGCTCGCCGATCCGGTGATGGGGTTCGTCTCCGACAACACCCGCTCCCGCTACGGCCGGCGCCGCCCGTACATCCTCATCGGGGCCATCCTGGTCGGCCTGTCCTTCGCCGTCATGTGGCAGCTCCCCTCCGGCCACAGCGAGAAGTTCTACTTCTGGGTCTTCCTGGGCAGCTCGATCGTCTTCTACACGTTCTACACGGTGTTCGCCGCGCCCTGGGTCGCGCTCGGCTACGAGATGACCCCCGACTACCACGAGCGCACGCGGCTCATGGCGGTGATGAACTTCATGGGGCAGTTCGCCTGGATCTCCTTGCCCTGGTCCTTCGCCATCATGTCCAACGAGCGGCTCTTCGTGGACTCCGTGCAGGGCGCGCGGGTGCTCGCGCTGGTGATCGGCGCGGTGGTGATCGTCTGCGGGGTGATGCCGGCCATCTTCTGCCGGGAGCGCTCCGAGCCGCACGAGGCCCCGAAGGAGGGCGCGAAGGAGGGGAAGCCCGCCGGCGTGAAGGGGGTCGGCGCCAACGTCCGCGAGTTCTTCAGCGGCTTCTTCGTCACCCTGAAGCGGGTCGAGTTCCTGAAGCTCTGCGGGGGGACCTTCTTCCTCTTCAACGGCATCATGCTCATCGGCGCCTTCGGCTCCTACATCACCATCTATTACGTGTGCGGGGGGGACACGAGCCTGGGCGGCACGTACATGGGGCTCTTCGGGACCATCTCCACCATCTCGACGCTGGCCTCGATCGCGCTCGTCACCTGGGTCTCGAAGCGGATCGGGAAGCGCGCCACCTTCATGATCGCGACCGGGATCACGCTGGTGGGCAGCCTCCTCAAGTGGCCCTGCTACGACCCGATGGCGCCCTGGAAGGTGCTCATCCCGGCCCCGTTCATCGCGGTGGGCATGGGGGCGCTCTTCACGCTCATGGGCTCGATGATCGCCGACGTCTGCGATCTCGACGCGCTCGAGTGCGGCAAGCGGCGCGAGGGCATGTTCGGCGCGGTCTACTGGTGGATGGTGAAGCTCGGGATGGCGCTCGCCTTCGGGGCCTCCGGCTACCTGCTCAACGGCACCGGCTTCGACGTCGAGCTGGGCGGGGCCCAGACGGCGAGGACCTTCTTCTTCATGAAGGTGTTCGACGTCGGCATCCCGGCCGTCGCCGCCCTGCTGTCGATCCTGCTCGTCGGCTCCTACAAGATCACCGAGGCGAAGGCCCACGAGATCCGGGAGGAGACCGAGCGGCGGCGCCGGGAGCGGGCCGCGCCCGAGCTGGCCACCGCCGGGGGGACCCCATGATCGCGAGGCAGGCGTCGCTCGCCGCGGTCCTCGCGGCGATCACCCTGGTGGGCTCGGGCTGCCAGGGGCTGGTGGACGAGGTCACCGGCGCGAAGGGGCACGACGTGAAGACCATCCACGTCACCCTGGTCGGGAAGAGCTCCACGAACCCCGTCTTCCTCTCCGCCAGGGTCGGCGCCGAGGACGCCGCCAAGGACCTCTCCGACAAGCACCGGAAGATCGACGTCAAGATCGACTGGCGGACGCCCCGGACCGAGGACCCCCAGGCCCAGGCGGAGCGCATCCGCACCGCGGTGGCCGACGGGACGGACGCCATCGTCGTCTCCTGCTCGGACGACGAGGTGCTGACCGCCGCCATCGACGAGGCGGTGGCGCGGGGCGTCCCGGTCATGACCTTCGACAGCGACGCGCCGAGGTCGAAGCGGTTCGCGTTCTACGGGCCGAACGACCTGGCGATCGGCGAGGCGGTCATGGACGAGCTGGCCGTGCTCATGGGGAAGAAGGGGCAGGTCGCCATCCTGGCCGGCAATCCCGGCGCACCGAACCTCCAGCGGCGCGTCGAGGGCGTGAAGAAGGCAGCGGCGAAGTACCCGGGCATCCAGATCGTCGGCACCTTCACCCATCCCGAGACGGCCGAGGACGCGGCCGCCGAGGTGCTCCGCGTGAACGCCGCCCATCCCGGGCTCGGGGGCTGGGCCATGGTCGGCGGCTGGCCGCTCTTCGGCGGCGGGCTGATGGACAAGATCGACCCGAGCAAGCTGAAGATCGTCGCCGTGGACGCCCTCCCGGTGCAGTTCCCCTACGTGGAGAAGGGGATCGTGCCGGTGCTCCTCGCCCAGCCCACCTTCAAGTGGGGCAAGGTCTCGGTCGAGAAGGTGATCGACAAGATCCAGCTGAAGAAGGCGGTGCCGGCCGTGAACGAGATGAAGCTCATCCGCGTCTCGAAGGAGAACCTGGGCGGATGGGCACGCCAGCTGAAGGCCTGGGGCTACGCCGACGTCCCGGACCGGTACCTCACCTACGAGGCCGAGTAGCCGCTAGAACTCCGCGGCCGTCCGGCTCGAGGCGAGCAGGCGCCGCACCTGGTCCGAGGTGTTGGTCGCCTCGCGGTGCGACCCGTCCCAGGTGAAGACCTCGAGCAGTCGCTCGGTGCCCTGCTCGAAGTAGAAGACCGCGTGGGTGGTTCCCGCGTCGTACCCCCAGCGGACGCACTGGAGTGCGGCACCGGACGTGGAGGTCCCACATTCGACCACGTCCCGCGTCGAGGGAACGCCGAACCGCTCGTGCACCTCCCGGGCGAAATGGTCGTCGGCGCGGGCCAGGCCGGCGGCTGCGAGCAGGGCGATGAGGGCGAGGGTCTTCGTCATGGGAACTCCCGGGGTGAGAACTCCAAAGAGAAGTGCATCGCCCCTGCCAGGCTTCACGTCCCGTCAACCCCGCGAAGTCCCGGGGGTGGGGGAGCAGGCGACGACCCGTCCGGGCAGAGGTGAGGGGGACCGTGGGTTGACCCACCCCAGGTGGGTCAATTCCCCCGATTGTGGGT
>JBAXVO010000222.1:0-5776 GCA_037129355.1 Deltaproteobacteria bacterium
GCTTGATGTGGCGACCACGGCGCCTTCGGGCAGCCCCTGCCATCCTCCGTCGTGCTTGGAGGCGAGGCAGTCTCCGGGATTGGCGCGTTCGAGAACCGCTCCGAGCACGAGGCCGGGGGGCTGCTCGGTCGGCAGATCCTTGAGGCTGTGAACGGCGGCGTGGATTTCGTCGCGGAGGAGCGCCTCCTCGATCACGGCGCCACCCGGAGCGCGGTCTCGAGGCAGGCCTGCCCGAACCGGACCACCCGCGCCGCCGTCCAGGGGGCGGCGAGCCCCACGACCACGAGCACGGCGCCGAGCCGGGGGACGGCTCCGAGGGCGTGGTCCTGCACCTGCGTGGCGGCCTGCAGGGCGCCGGAGAGGAGCCCGACGAGCAGGGCCGCCGCGAGAGGCGGCGCGGAGATCGCGAGCGCCACGAGCACCGCCTCCCGGCCGGCCGACAGGATCGCCGGGTCCACGGGGCTCAGGGGAGGTAGCCGGCGGCGAGGCCCCGGGTGACGAGCCCGAATCCGTCCACGGCCACGAGCAGGAGGAGCTTGAACGGGACGGCCACCGACGTCGGCGAGAGCTGGGTGAGCCCGAGGGAGAGGAGCACGCTCGCCACCGCGAGGTCGACGACCAGGAAGGGCAGGAACACGAGGAAGCCGATGGTGAAGGCCCTCCGGAGCTCCGAGACCGCGAAGGCGGGCGCGAGGACGCCGAAGCCGTCCTCGCCGCCGTCCCCTGGAGGCGGTGGGCCGCCCCGGGCCCGGGCCGAGAGCAGCGCGAAGGCGCGCCGGTCGGAGGGATCGGCGAAGCGGGCCAGGAAGGCGCGGAGCGGCTCGGCGGCCCGCGCGGCCGTGGCGAGGGTCTCCTCCGGCCCGCGCGGCGCCGGCGACGCCTGCCACCGGGCCAGGCAGGCGGTCGCCACCGGCTGCATGACGAGCAGGGTGACGAGGAGCGCGAGCCCGGTGACGGCCGCGTTGGGCGGGACCTGGGGCACCCCCAGCGCCGAGCGGAGCACCGAGAGCACCACCACCACCTTCAGGAAGGAGGTGAGGGTGACGAGCAGGAGCGGCGCGATCGCCATGGCGCCGAGGAGGACGAGGAGGTCGAGCGGGCGCTCTCCGGGGAGCACCTGGGCGAGGACGGGGGCGAAGGCGGGACCGGTCACGGGTCGCGCTCCGGTCCCAGCCGTGCCACCAGGCGGACGCCGTCGCGCCCCCAGCCGACGAGCAGGAACTCGCCCCGGGCCCGCACCGACGCCAGCCCCGCGTCGCGCGCCAGGTGGGCGCGCCCCGTGATCACGAGGTCGTCGTCGCCCCCGGGTGGCGCAGCCCTCCGGCGCGCCAGCGCGGCGCCGGCGACGAGCAGGGCCAGGATCCCGCAGGCGAGGAGCGCCGGGCCGGTCACGGCTCCCTCGTCATCGCACCGACCCGGACGCCGACCGTCCCGTCGACCTCGACCAGTTCGCCGCGGGCCACGGCCCGCCCCCCGATGCGCAGCGTGACCTGGCCGCTCCGGTCGAGCCCGAGGGGCAGGACCACGCCGGGGGCGATGCGGGCCACCTCCCGGAGCGGGACGGTCACCGCCGCCAGCTCCACCTCGAGCAGGACGGGGGCGGACCGGGCGGCGTTCTCACCCTCCGGCACGTCGACCTCCGTCACCTCCAGCGAGTCCCCGGCCACTCGGCCCCGCGTGACCAGGCCGCCCCGGAGATGCAGCGTGGCGGTCTCGTCGGGGGGAGGGTCGAGCAGGAGCACGTCCCCCGGGCCGAGCGCCTCGGCGTCGCGCGCGTCGAGCGCTGCCTCGCCGACCCGGACGGTTCCCCGGACAGGGACGTCGCCGAGCGCCGGTGGAAGGCAGGGAGGGCCCCGAAGGGCGCGCAGCGCCGCCTCCGGCAGGAGCAGCAGGACCCGACCCCGTGCGCCGCCGACGGAGACGGTGAGCTCGACGAAGAGGGGGCGGTGCGGCACGCCGCCCCGGAGCGCCAGCCGCGGCGCCAGGGCCTGCTCGATCCCGGTCCCGGCGGCCACGGCGTCGAGCGCTCCCAGCACCGCGAGCTCCACCACGGTGCGCTCCGCGGCGGAGAGCGCCCCGGCGGACCCACCGATGCCCGGTCCGTTCACGCCAGGGCCTCCGGCGACCCGCTCGGTGAGCCGTGCCGCGAAGGCGCGATCGATCGCCAGGGAGGCGATCCCCGCGATGGCGGTCAGCTCCACCGGCACGAGGGCGACGCCGGCGGGCTCGGGAAGGCCCGGCAGCAGCCGGCCGCTCACCGACGCCTCCCCGCCGAGCACCGATGCGAGCCCCTGGGCCGCGCAGCCGGCCGCGCGGGCGCCCAGCTCGAGGAGGGAGGCGTCGAGCTGGGCCAGGGCCGGGGCCGCCACGGGAAGTTCGAACGGGAGCACGTCGCCGGTCTGGAGCACGGGCCATGCCGCGGGCTCCCCCGCCTGCCCCGGCCCCGCACCGGGCTCCGGGGCGTCCGGCCGCCGGACCCGCGTCCGCCTGGTGGACGGCGACGGGTCGCCCTCTTCCGCGCCGGGCGGGCCGCGGAGCGCGGCGGCGAGCGCGGCGAGCCGATCGGCACGGGGTGCGGCGAGGAGCGATCGGCTCTCCTCCGGATCGACGCCGGGGTGGCGGGCGAGGACCGCGGCGGCCCGCGCCGGGACGAGCGCCGCGGCCAGCGCGGCCACGCCCCGGGGATCGCCGTTCACGGAGCGTCCGGCCTGCGCCGGCCCAGCGAGAGGGCGCCGGCGCCCAGGATCACGGCCAGGGCCAGCCCCGATCCGGCGAGCCACGCCCTGGATGTGGTCACGCCGGAGGGGCGGGGGGGAGGGGACGGAGCCGCATCCGCCACGAGGACCGCCACCGACGCGGGGTCGAGCCCGTCGGCCGCCCCAGCGACCAGTCGGCGCAGGCCGTCCGCCTGCGATTCGATGCGGCCGCGCGCCTCCGGGCGGACCTTCAGCATCACCGAGGCGCGAGGCGATCGGCGGGCCTCCGGGCGCAGCGGATCCGGCACCGGCAGGGCCAGGTGGACCCGGGCGCCGAGCACGCCCTCGATCGACTCGAGCGTCCGCCCGAGTTCGCCGGAGAGCGCATGCAGGTAGCGGGCGTGCTCCTCGAGCGGCGTGGGAACGAGCCCCGGGCTCCCGAAGAGCTCCCCGAAGCCGGGCGACCTTCCGCGGGGCAGGTCCCGGACGGAGAGCAGGCTGCGGGCGGCGGCCGCCTCCGACGGACGCACCGCGACCTGGAACGCGCCCTCCTCCGCGCCGTCCCGCTCCTTGCGGGCGGCGATGCCGGCGTCCCCGAGGGCGACGAGCACCTGGTTCGCCTGGGGCTCGTCGAGCCGGTGGAGCAGCACATCGTCGCCGCAGGCGGCGAGGAGGGGAAGGAGCGCGAGGGCAGGGGATATCCGGGGCACGGTCACACCTGGGCGTTGAGCGCCTGCCGGAGCCCCTGGACCCCGTGCTCCACGGCCCGCGCCGCGAACTCCACCGTCTGGGCGTAGCGGTGGGAGTCGGCCTGGAGGCAGAGCAGCTCCTGCGGGCTGAAGGTGCGGCCGCGCCTCGCCTGGAGGAGCATGTCGTCGATCCGGGCGCGCACACCCGCGATGTCGCGGAGCGCACCGGGCAGCGGGGGCGCGACGCGCGAGTCCGTCCCGGCCGGCGGTCGACCCGGGAACGGGCGCGCCGCCACCGAGGGCTCGAAGGTGCGGCGGAGCTCGGCCACCGGCGGGGGGACGGCCGCGGCGGGCGACGCGAGGTCGACGACGCGGAGCGGGGGGACGGGGTTCACTGGACGTTCTGGATGGCGGCGCGGGCGGCGTCGTGGCGCACCTTCATCACGTTGGACACCGCGGTGAATTCCCGGGTCTCCCGCTGCATCCGCTCCTGGAGCTCCAGGTAGCGGAGGTTGAAGCTCTGCCCCTCCGCCTGCAGCAGGCGGGCCGACTCGAACGCGTCGCCGCCCCCCGCGCCCGTGGACGGGAGGGAGGGCGCCAGGGTGGTTCCCCCGGCGGACGGTGGACGGGCGGCTCCCGCGGCCGCCTGGGCCAAGCCGCGGACCGCTCCGGCGAGGACCATGCCGGCGGGGGCCAGCGGCGCGAGCACCGACGACGCGGCGGCCAGCCCGTCGCCTGCTCCGGCGGCCACGGCGCGCAGCGTCGCGCCGAAGGTGGACGGGGCGGTCTTGCGATCCGCGGTGGGTGCGACGATGACCGACGTGATGGGTTCCATGTGGACGACCTCCGGGCCGGCCCAGGAGCACGCGACGTGCCGGCGCGAGGGCGCGCCGCCACGCCATTCCCCGACCTCGCCCCGCCCGCCGCGCGGACGGCCGTCCGCCCCGCGGCCCGTGCTAGCCTCGGCCCGTGAACCGGGAACACCTCCGGAAGCTCTCCGACCAGCTCATCGCGGTGCAGCGTCCTATCCGCATCTTGAAGGCCATCAACTGGGGCCCCCGCGTCCACGCCCAGTTCTTCCGGACCGGCTGCCGCGAGCTCCCGCGCCCGGAGTACGCGCCCCTCGGCTTCGACGTGAAGGACAAGCTGAAGGAGCTCCGCGCCCTCCGACGCCTGATCCGCGGCAAGAACCCGGTCGAGGAGCTGCTCCGCGACAAGATCGACGAGTTCGCGCTGGTGGCCGAGATGCTCGCCTCCCGGGGCACCCGCCGCTTCTACGAGCTCTCCCGCCGCATCTTCGGCGATCCGCGCGACCGCTTCCCGGACGTCCAGGCCGACAACCTGGCCATCGCCCGGCTCTGGGCCTCCCGCCCCCGGGCCCGCGACGAGGAGCAGTCCCTCTCGGCGACGAAGGCGGCAAGGCTCGTCCACGAGATCTGCGATCCGCTCCTGGGTGGGCAGGTGAAGGTGGTGGTCCACTCCCGCCTCACCGCCAACGCCGCCTCCGGGGCGACCCGCATCACGCTCAAGAAGGGGGCCCGCTTCTCCCCGCGCCAGGTCCGGGCGCTCGCCCACCACGAGGGGCTCTGGCACGTCCTCACCTCGCTGAACGGCTACCGCCAGCCGGTCCTCACCGTGCTCGGCGTGGGGCTGGCCCGCCACACCGAGTCGCAGGAGGGGGGCGGAATCGTCGCCGAGTACCTCACCGGCAACATCACCGACGAGCGCTACATCGAGCTGGGCGAGCGGACCATCGCCATCGACATGGCCGCTCGCGGCGCCGACTTCCTGGAGGTCTACCGCTACCTGCTGGCCCGCTTCCCGCCCCCGCGCGCCGCGCAGATGGCCGAGCGGGTCTTCCGGGGCGGGGTGGTGGAGGGCGGCGCTCCCTTCACCAAGGACGCCGCCTACCAGCGCGGCTACTGCCGGACCTTCAACTTCCTCCGGGCCGCCCTCGAGCAGCGCGACCTCGATCTCGTCCGGGCCTTCCTCGCCGGGAAGATGAGCGTCGACCACGCGGCGCTGGTGCGGGAGCTCGTGGACGAGGGGCTGGTGGTCGGGCCGGTCTACCTGCCCGAGTGGTTCATCGACGTGGACCGGCTGAACGCCGTCGCCACCCACTCGGTGACCATGAACCGCTTCAGCCTCCCCAAGGTGAGCCGCTACTACGAGCGGCGTCGCGCCGGGGCCGCGGCCCGCGCGGCGCTCATCACCCGACGGTCGAGCGTGGACGCCCCCCACGACGAGGAGTTCCCGCTTCGATCGCCCACGGGCAGCGACGAGGGGGACGGCAGCGAGTAGCCGTCCCGCGCCGGGTCAGCCGACCGCGGCCCCGAAGAGCCGTCCCACGGCCCAGGTGGCCCCGCCGGCGAGCGCCGCGAGCCCCACCAT
>JBAXVO010000223.1:0-5770 GCA_037129355.1 Deltaproteobacteria bacterium
CGCCGTTGCGAGGATTCGCCGGAGCCCCCATCATGGGGTCCGCGTGAGTTCGTGGAGCTGCCGCTACGAGGCCGAGGGGATCTGCCGCAAGGTGGACGGCGCCTACTGCCGCCCCGGCATGAAGGGGTGCATCCTGGTCGGAAAGGTCACATTCCAGGACGGGGTCATCCCGTCCCCGGAATGGCCTGCCGAGGGGGAAGCTACTTCTTCAGGGTCGAGACGAACCGACCCACCGCCGCCGTCTCGTCGGGGGTGAGCTGGACCTTGTCCATCGGAGGCGGGTGGGCGCTCACCACCTTGGCCACCGCGCTCGCCGACTTTCCCGCGATGGCGGGCGCCGTCGCCCCCTGGCCAGCGGCGCCGTGGCAGGCGGCGCAGCTCTTCTTGTAGATGGCGGCGCCGTCGGTGGAGCTGGGAGGCGCGCCCCAGGCGGGAGCGGTGACCGAGACGAGGAGGATGGCGGCGAGGATCTTCTTCATGGTCAGGCCCTTCGGTTGGGGAATCGACTCTTGATTCTCCCGGGAGGGGCATCCACCGTCAACTCGCCATGCGGGGACTCGCCGCCTTGCGCTAGCATCGGCGAATGGCCGGGAACGGGAAGGCGACCGACGGAAGCGCCCCGGGGAAGAAGGGGCGGGGCCGGGCGGCCCTCGTGGGGCTCCTCCTCGTCGGAAGCGTCGTCGGGCTGGTGGCCTTCGCCGCCGCCAACAAGGCCATCCAGGTCGCCGGGACGAACGAGTTCTGCAGCGGCGCCTGCCACTCCATGAAGCCGGCCGCCGACGCCTACCGGAAGAGCGTCCACTTCGCCAATGCCGTGGGCGTTCCCGCCACCTGCTCCGACTGCCACATCGTGAACGAGAGCGCCCGGAACAAGGGTGCCTGGCAGTGGTTGCAGCTGGTGGCCTTCAAGGCGAAGGTCGGAACCTCGGACGTGATCGACGAGATGCGCGGGACGATCGCCACCCCGGAGAAGTGGGAGGCGGAGCGGGCGCGGCTCGGCAGGCAGGTCCACACCTTCGTGAAGAAGACCGATTCCAGCACGTGCCGCGGCTGCCACGAGCTCCGCGCCTTCAGGTCGGGGTCGATGTACCAGCTCGTGCACGGGAAGATGATCGAGGCGAAGGACGTCGACTGCGTCTCCTGCCACTCCGGGATCGCCCACGTCTACGACAGGCCGCCCGCCAGCGCGCCGGCCCCCGAGAAGCAGCCCGCCGTGGCGAGCATCGCCGAGGCCCAGGCCCGCCCCGGCCCGGTCGGCGACCAGATCCGGCTCGGGAAGCAGCTCTTCCAGGACACCGCCACCAACGCCGGGAGCAAGCCCTACGTCGGCAAGGACGACAAGGCCACGTGCAACTCCTGCCACCGCAAGGAGGGCACCGACCTCGACGCCCTTCCGCTCTTCGGAGCCGCCGCCGCCTACCCGGCCGACGTGGACGGGAAGGTCATGACGCTCGAGGGGCGCATCGGGCAGTGCTTCGCCACCCACCTCGCCGGGACCGCGCCGCCTCCGGGCAGCCCGGTCCTCCAGGCCCTCACCATCTACGTGACCTCGCTCTCCGAGGGGCGGCGCATGACGATGAGCACCACGGGGACCGGCCCACGCGCGCTCCCCGCGATGCAGAAGGAGCAGCCGTTCTGGTCGAAGGCCGACGCGGCCGCCGGGCAGGAGCTCTACGCGTCGAAGTGCTCGGGCTGCCACGGGTCCGACGGCTCGGGTGGCGGCGGCCCCGCGGTGTGGGGGAGCGGGGCCTGGAGCGCCGGCTCGGCCATGGGGAAGCCCGCCAAGCTCGCGGCCTACGTCCAGAAGGCCATGGCCGCCTACGCCGGCACCATCGGCGACGAGCAGGCGCGCGACCTGGCGACCTACCTCGACTCCCGGCCCCGTCCCGGGTACGGGCCGCCGGCGAAATGATGGATCTCCAGGCGCTCCGGCTGAGCTTCACCCTGGCGGCGCTCACCACGGTCGTCCTCCTGGTCGTCGGGCTGCCGATCGCCTCCTGGCTCGCCACGTCCCGGTGGAGGTGGAAGCCGGTCGTCGAGGCGGTGGTGGCGCTCCCGCTCGTCCTGCCGCCCACGGTGCTCGGGTTCTACCTCCTCGTCGCCATGGGACCGCGCAGCCCCGTGGGGCAGGCGTGGATCGCGGCCTTCGGCCGGCCGCTCGCCTTCAGCTTCGAGGGGCTTCTCGTCGCGTCCATCCTCTACTCGCTGCCCTTCGCGGTGCAGCCCTTCACCGCGTCCCTCTCGTCGGTGGATAGGCGTCTCGTCGAGGCCTCCCACACCCTGGGCGTCTCACGGCTTGGGACCTTCCTCAGGGTGAGCCTGCCGCTCGCGCTGCCGGGCATCGTCGCGGGCGCGGTCCTCACCTTCGCCCACGCGCTCGGCGAGTTCGGGGTGGTGCTCATGGTCGGCGGCAACATCGCCGGCGAGACCCGGACGCTCTCCATCGCCATCTTCGACTCGGTGGAGCAACTCGACTACGCCACGGCCGGCCGGACGGCGCTCTTCCTGCTCGCCGTCTCCTTCCTGGTCCTCGTCGTCACCTACACGCTCCGTCGCCGGCCGGTGCCGGGATGAGCGTGCGCCTCACGGTCGACGTCCAGCGGACCTTTCCCGGGCGCCCCTCCATCCGGATCCGGCTCGACGAGCGGCTCGCGCCCGGGGAGGTGCTGGTGCTCTTCGGGCCGTCCGGGGCCGGGAAGACCACCGCGCTCCGCGCCCTCGCCGGGCTGGATCGGCCGGACGGGGGCGCGATCCGCTTCGACGACGAGACCTGGTTCGCCGCGGTCGCCGGGGTCCAGGTCCCGCCGCAGCGGCGGAGGATCGGGCTCCTCTTCCAGGACCTCGCCCTCTTCCCCCACCTCTCCGTGGAGGAGAACGTCGCCTATGGCCTGGGGCGCCTCGCGCGGGAGGAGCGCCGGGCGCGCGTGGCGGAGACGGCCCGGATGCTGCGGGTCGAGGACCTGCTCGCGCGGCGCCCCGGTACCCTCTCGGGCGGCGAGCGGCAGCGGGTGGCGCTGGCGAGGGCGCTGGCGCCCCGTCCACGCCTGCTCCTGCTCGACGAGCCCCTCTCGGCGCTCGACGCGCCCCTGCGCGAGTCGCTCCGGGGAGAGCTCGGCGCGCTCCTGCACCGGCTGGGGATCCCCTCGATCGTGGTCACGCACGACCGCACCGAGGCGCTCGCGCTCGGCTCGCGGATCGCCGTCCTGGCCGGCGGCGCCGTGCGGCAGGTGGGGCGGGTCGAGGAGGTCTTCGGAGCGCCGGCCGATCTCGAGGTCGCGAGGGTGGTGGGGACGGAGAACGTGCTCCCGGTGCGGATCGCCGGACGGGAGGAAGGGCTCGTCGTGGTGGAGGCGGGAACGGCGCGGCTCGTCGCGGTCGACCCGGGCGGGCTCCAGGGCGAGGCCTTCGCCTGCATCCGCGCCGAGGAGGTGGTCCTCGAGGACGCGCCTGGCGGCGCCACCAGCGCGCGCAACCACCTGCGCGGGAAGGTGACCCTCCTCGTGAACGAGGGGCCGCTCGTGCGGGTGACGCTCGACTGCGGATTCCGTCTGGTGGCCCTGGTCACCCGCTCCGGCGCCCGGGATCTCGGGCTCGTTCCCGGGCGCGAGGTGGCGGCCCTCGTGAAGGCACCCGCCGTCCGGATCGTCCCGCGCGGCTAGGGAGCCGCCCTGGGGAGACCCGCCTCGACGCGCGCCGCGGCCGGGGGATCGATCCGCTGCAGGAGCGCGAGCGCCATGTCCCAGTCCGGGGCGGAGAAGACCTTGCCCGGATCGTCGGTGTCGGGCTGGGTGACCCGGGTGTAGCGAACGATGCAGCCCCCGCCGGAAGGCGTCCCGTTCGCCACGTAGCGGACCCAGTGCCGGTTCCAGTCGGACGCGGCCTGGAGACCGCCGTCCGACGTGGTGCGGGTCGCGTACCCCTCCGAGAAGAAGTTCGCCGCGCTGCCCTGCGGCCGCTCCCCGGCGGCGACACGGTCCTCGCCCACGAGCGAGTAGCCCTCGCTCGCGAGCTGGCGCAGCACCTCCGGCCAGAGGGTGCCGCAGGGCTTGGGGTGGACCCAGGGCTCGAGCTCCGTCCGGAGGTAGTCGTCCCGGGCCGCCGTGAGCCGGGCCGAGGCGCACCCGCCCAGGGCGAGCACCAGGAAGGCCCCGAGGGCCGCGGCGGGGAGAGCCGCGATGCCGGCGGTGAAGAGTCGAAGCGGGGACGCGAGGCCCATCGGTACCTCCCAGGATGGGCCACGGTACGGGGCGCAGGCTCCCGATTCCATCCTTCACCGGGGGGTACCCCTCCCGGGACGAGGGGCCGTTGCGCCTCCGCAACCCGCGTGCTCTTCTCCCGCGCCATGCCCGCCCGGGAGCGATTCGACGAGGCCTACTACCGACGCCACTACCGCGGACCCGACCGCGTTCACTCCGCGTCGCAGGTGGGACGCCTGGCCTCGGGGGTGGCCGGGCTCGCCGACTGGCTCGGCGTCGACCTCCGCGCCGTGCTCGAGGTGGGGGCCGGGCCCGGCTTCTGGCGCGCCTGGTTCCGCCGCCACCGTCCGGCCGTCCGCTACGTCTCGACCGACGCCTCCCCCTTCGCCTGCAAGCGGTACGGGCACCTGCTCCGGGACGTCTCGGCCTGGCGGCCGCGGGGAAGGTTCGACCTGGTGGTCTGCCAGGGGGTGCTGCAGTACCTCGACGACGCCCGCGCCGGGCGCGCCATCGCCAACCTGGCCGCCGCCAGCCGGGGGCTCCTGTACCTGGAGGCGGTCACCCGGCACGACCTCGACGAGGTGCTCGACGCGGAACGGTCCGACACCGAGATCCACGCCCGGACCGGCGACTGGTACCGCGCCGCGCTCGATCCGCACTTCGTCCAGGTCGGGGCGGGGCTCTGGGCCGTGCGGTCGGCGGGCATCCCGCTCTACGAGCTGGAGGGGGCCCCGGTCCACTCCAGGCTGCGACGCCAGAGCTCGGCCGCCAGGGCCGGATCGCAGGCGGCGCGGCTGGGGCGCAAGGGCTTGCAGGAGTCGTAGTAGGCGCCGCTCTCGAGTGACGCGAGCGGCGCGGTGGCGCAGTGGAGCGTGGTGCGGGCTCCCTCCTCCGGCGTGATCATGAAGAGCTTGGCCAGGTGGCGCAGCCCCCAGGGGAGCTCGCGCCAGATCTCGGTGGCGACCACGCCCGGATGGAGCGAGAAGGTGGTGACGTCGATGCCCGCGAGGCGCAGCGCCAGCTCCTTCGTGAAGAGCACGTTGGCGAGCTTCGACGCGCCGTACTCGTCGATCCCTCCCGTGGACGTCCCCGGACGCCGGAGGGCGTCCCAGTCGATCGTCTTCGCCCGGAAGTGCGCCCGGCTGGCCACGTTGACCACGCGCGCCCCGCCAGCCGCCTTCAGCCGGTCGAGCAGGAGCAGGGTGAAGAGGAACGGGCCGAGGTGGTTCGTCCCGAAGGTCAGCTCGAACCCCTGCGGGGTGAGGGCGCGCACCCCGGCGAGGCCGGCGTTGTTGACGAGCACGTGGAGCGGGAGGTCCCGGGCCAGGAACTCCGCCGCCGCGCGCCGGACCGACTCGAGGTCGGAGAGATCCACGGCGAGGAACTCCACGTCGGGGTTGCCGGTGCGCTTCCGGATCTCCTCGACCACCGGGGCGGTGCGGGCCTCCGAGCGCCCGCCCAGGATCACCCGGCCGCCGCGCCGGGCCAGCTCCTCGGCGGTGACCCGCCCGATCCCCGTGTTGGCTCCGGTGACGAGGAACACCTTTCCGTACAGGTCCCCTGACATGGGGGCA
>JBAXVO010000224.1:0-5766 GCA_037129355.1 Deltaproteobacteria bacterium
CGTCGGCACCGAGCCCGCCGCCATCGCCTTCGCGCGGCCGCCGGCGATCCCGGCCGAGGCGCCCCCGGCGCCGCCACCCGGCGCCGCGGTCCCCGCCCCCGCCCACGGGAGCCACTGACATGCCGTCGAGCATCGACATCGCGGCCCTCCTGCCCTTCCTGCTGCTCGTCCTCGGGGCGATCGTCCTCATGCTCTCCGAGGTCTTCCTCACCTCGGGCGGGCGCGGCTACCAGGCCGGCCTGGCCATCGTCTTCGCGGTGGCCGCGGCGGTGGCGGTTCCCTTCGCCCCCGAGGCCGTCCTCTTCGGCGGCCAGGCGGTGAGCGACGGCTTCTCCGGGTTCGTCACCGTGGTGGTCTGCGCCGGGCTCGTGCTCTCGGCGCTGCTCGGCCGGGGCTGGCTCGAGGTCCGCAACATGGAGCGCGGCGAGTACTACGCCCTCGCCCTCTTCGGCGCGTCGGGCATGGTGCTCCTGGGCATGGCCACCGACCTGCTCCTCGCCTTCATCGCCATCGAGGTGATGAGCCTCGCCATCTACTCGCTCGCCGCCTACCCGCGGCGCGGGCAGCGGGCCCCCGAGGCGGCCTTCAAGTACTTCATCCTCGGCTCGTTCGCCTCCGCCATCCTCCTCTACGGGTCGGCGCTCTACTACGGCGCCACCGGCTCGACCCTCCTCTCCGCCATGAAGGGCGGGGGCGGGGCGCTGCTCGCCGCCGGACTCGCCCTCGTGCTCGTCGGCCTCGCCTTCAAGGTCGCGGCGGTGCCGTTCCACGCCTGGACGCCCGACGTCTACGAGGGCGCACCCACGCCGGCCACCGCCTTCATGGCCGCCGGGGTGAAGGCGGCCGCCTTCGCCTTCCTGACCCGCGGCGTGCTCGCCATGGTGGCCGGCACCCCGTTCGCGGTGAGCAGCCAGCTCGGCGGCGTCCTCGGCCTGCTGGCCGTCCTCACCATGGTGGTGGGCAACCTCTTCGCGCTCCCGCAGCGAAACGTGAAGCGGATGCTCGCCTACTCGTCCATCGCCCAGGCCGGGTACCTGCTCGTCGGCGTCATCGCCGCCTCCACCCCCCAGGGACGGTCCCAGGGGCTCGCGGCGGTGCTCGTCTACCTGGCCGCCTACGCGGTCACCGTCATCGGCGCCTTCGCGGTGCTGGCGGTGCTGGAGCGGCGCGACCCCCATCCCGACACCAACGCCGTCGACGCCTGGGACATCTCCCGCTTCTCGGGGCTCGCCAGCCGGCGCCCGTGGCTCGCCTTCGCGATGGCCATCTTCATGCTGTCGCTCGCCGGCGTGCCGCCCACGGCCGGGTTCGTGGCCAAGCTCTCGGTCTTCCAGTCCGCCGCGGCGGCCGGGGCCTGGGGGCTCGCCATCGTCGGCGTGCTCACCAGCATCATGGGCGTCTACTACTACCTGCGCGTGGTGGTGGCGATGTACATGCGCCCGGCCGAGGTCGAGGAGCCCGCCGCGGCGCCCGCCACGGTGGTGCTCGCCATCGCGGTGGCGGCGGTCGTGGTGGTGGTGGTGGGCTTCTCGCCCGAGCCGCTGGCCGCCTGGGCCCGCGCGGCCGTGCTCCGGATGTGACCGGCGGGGGCCGGGTCAGCCACCCCGGCCGTCGCCGCGCAGCACCCGCTTCTCCCCCACCCGCAGCGTCACCTTCTCCCGGTCGAAGTACTCGGCGAGCGGGATGACGTGCTTGCGCGTCGCGCCCACGAGCTCCTTGAAGGCCTGGGTGTCGATCTGCTGGTGGGCCCGCAGGTGCTCGACCAGGCGGACCCGCAGCCCTTCCACCGCGGCGCCGTCGAACCAGATCTCCGGGGAGACCCTCACCGCGAGCCGGTCGACGGCGAGCAGCTTCAGGACCGCCGCCACGTCTGCGGTCGAGGCGCCGGAGAGCTCGGGGAGGTCGACCACCCGCGGCGGGGTGAGCCCGCCCTCGCGCAGGAGCGCGGCGATCCGGTCCTTGAGCGCGCCGCCCTTCCCCCCCGACGCGGCCACGTGCCCGTGCAGCCGCACCCGGTCCCCGTCGAGCACCAGCTCCCCCTTCTCGGCGAGCTGGGCGACGAGCCGCTGGAAGAGGCGGGGGTCGGTGACGGGGGGCAGCCGGCCGCGCAGCTCCTCCCGCCCGGCCCCGGCGGCGAGCGGCTGGGCGGCGTGGAACTCCCCGAGCGCGGCGAGCAGCCGCTCCCGGAGATCGACCGCCACCGGCCCCGCCACCCAGGAGCGCCGGTCCCGGTCGAAGAGCAGGGCCTGCCCGCGGGCGCCCAGCCGGTCGAGCCCCGCCTGCACCGCGCGGGCGGAGAGCGCCGTCCGGCCGACGAGGGCGTCGGCCGGGAGCCCGGCCGGACCGGCCATCTCGAGCACCACCGCCAGCCGGGCGTCGGCGTCGTTCCCGGCGAGCAGCCGGAGCTGCTCGGCGTTCTCCGGCCGGCCGCGCCGCCGCTTGCGGGGGACGATGGCGAGCACGCGCCCCCCGCCCACCGTCTTGCCGCGCCCCTCGATGGTCCGGAACCCCCGCAGGATGAAGCGCTGGCCGGGCAGGGCCGCCACCGGGGCCGCGAGCCGGAGCTGGGCGAACCCGACGCCCCCGGGGGGCACCTCGGCCCGGCCGTCGACGAGTGCCACCGCGCAGGGCACCTGGGCGGTGCCCACGTGCAGGAGCAGCCGGGTCCGGTGCTTGATGGGGCGGGGCGAGGCCTCGAGGAGGGTGAGCTCCACGTCGAGGATGGAGCTCGGGGGAACCACGCCCGGATGGGCGAGCGCCTGGCCGCGGGAGATGGCCTGGGCCTCCACGCCGGGGAGGTTCACCGCGGTGCGCTGCCCGGCCGAGGCTCGGGGCGCGCCCTTGCCGTGGACCTGGACGCTCCGCGCGCGAAGCTCCCCGACCGCGGGGGAGGGGGGCACGAGCGCGAGCGCGTCCCCCTCCGTCACCGTGCCGGAGAGGAGGGTCCCGGTGACCACCGTGCCGAAGCCCTTCAGCGTGAAGGCCCGGTCCACCGGGAGGAGCAGCGGGCCGTCGGCCGGGCGCTCCGGGACCTCGGCGGCGAGCGCGCCGAGCGCCTCCACGAGGGCGGGGAGCCCCTCGCCGGTGCGGGCCGAGACCGGCAGGATGGCGGCCGACTCCAGGAAGGTGCCGGCGCAGGCGGTCCGGATCTCCTCCTCCAGGAGGGGAAGCCAGTCCGCCCCCAGGCCGGGAAGCAGGTCGCTCTTCGTCACCACCACCACGCCGCGCGCCACGCCGAGCAGCCGGCAGATGTCGAGGTGCTCGCGCGTCTGGGGCATGACCCCCTCGTCGGCGGCCACCACCAGCATCACGAGATCGACGCCGCTCGCGCCCGCCGCCATGGCGCGGACGAAGCGCTCGTGCCCCGGGACGTCGACGACCCCGGCCACCGTGCCGCCCGGCAGCGGGAGGTGGGCGAAGCCGAGCTCGATGGTGATGCCGCGCCGCTTCTCCTCGGCCAGCCGGTCGGTGTCGATCCCGGTGAGGGCGCGCACCAGCGCCGTCTTGCCGTGGTCGATGTGACCGGCCGTGCCGACGACGACCCGCTTCACGCGGCGCTCCAGCGCAGGGTCAGACCCCCATGGAGCCGGGGTCGCCGTGCGGCCCGCTCGCGTCGAGCTGGTAGTCCCAGGGGAAGACGATGAGCTGGGCGGTCTCGAGGGCGAACCACTCCGGGCGCGAGCCGCCGGGGCGGACCACCAGCGCGGCCGACTGGATCTCGCGGGCGCCGGAGCGCCGGGCCAGCGCCTTGGCCTTGGCGAGCGTCTCGCCCGAGTTGGTCACGTCGTCGACGACGAGCACCTTCTTGCCCTTCGCCTCCGGCACCTTGAAGGTCGGGACGGCCCGCTTGTCGCGGGAGCGCTTCTCGACCCGCACCGGGAGGAACTCGGCGTGCATGGGGGCGGCGAGCGCGCCGCCCACCAGGATCCCGCCCCGGGCCACGCCCAGGATGACCTGCGGCTGGAAGCGTTCGGAGATCCGGTTGGCGAGGTCGTTGATCACCGCGCCGAACTCGAGCCAGGTGAGCTCGCGGACGCCGCCCGCGGAGCCGGCCGGCACGGGTTCGGGCAGGCCGCCCATGCGCTCCAGCGCATAGGCATCCCCCACGCCGGCGCCGAGCGGCTGCTCGGCGCGTGGGCGCCGGGTGCGCGCACGCGCGGCCGCGGCGGGGCGGCGGGCGGGCTTGGCCGGGGCCTTCTTCTTCGTCGGGCGCTTCGTCTTCTTGGAGGGGGCGATGGCGAGCCTCCGCTGGAGTGGCCGTCGGGCCGGAAGGGGGAATCTAGCACGCGCCCGGGACGCCGGCGCCGGGGGTCACGCCCGGGCGCCGCCCGGAACGCCGCCCTCCAGGCGGCGGGCGATGTCGGCGAGCTCCGCCTCGCCGATGACGTAGCGCTTCTTGCAGAACTCGCAGTCGATCACCACCTGCCGGTCCTCGGCCAGGACGGTGCGGATCCCGTCCGGGCCGAGCGCGGTGACGGCGTTCACGGCCCGTTCCCGGGAGCAGTTGCAGACGTAGGAGACCCCCTGCCGGGCCAGGATGGCGAGGTCTTCCCCCACCACCGCCCGGGCCAGTTCCTCCCCGGTGGCGCCGCGCGCCAGGGCGTCCCGGAAGGCCCCGGCGTCGAGCCGCCGCCGGACCTCCTGGAGGGCCTCGATGCTCCCCTCCGGCATCTTCTGGACCACGATCCCGGCGACCGCGCCGAGGCCGTCCCGCTCGGTCGGGTGGACCCGGACGTCGAGCGCCGTCGCCACCTGCTCGCTCGAGGCGAAGTAGCGGCGCAGGTTGTCGGTCAGCGTCCCGGGCGTGAACTCCACCGACCCCCGGTAGAACTCCCCCTTGCCCAGGTCGCGGAGCACCGAGAGCGTCCCGGAGCCGCCCAGCGCCGCCCGCGGCCCCACCGACGGGTCTCCCGGGAAGTGGATGTCGGGGCGGCGCACCCGCCCGCGGATGTTCCCCTCGGTGTCGGCGTCGACGAGGAGGCCGGAGAGCGGTCCGTCCACCTCGAGCGACAGGTTCACCCGGGTGTTCTCCTTCTGGAGCGCGCCGAGCAGCAGTCCCGCGGCGAGCGCCTCGGAGAAGACCGAGGCGGCCGTGGGGGCGAGCCCGTGGAGCATGCGGGCCATTCGGGAGAGGTCGGTGGCCTCGACCTGGATCACCCGGAGGTCGGCGGCCCGGACGAGGCCGCGGATCAGCTGGTCCTTCACGGCCCCTCCGCGAGCGCGCCCAGGAAGGCGAAGAGCCACTGGGGCATGGCCACGTCGGGGACCTCCATCGCCTCGCCGTCGAGGCGCACCGTGATCGCGTCCGGGTTCGGGCAGGCCAGGAACCCCCGCCAGGTCGCCCCCTCGGTGAGCCGGAGATCGATCGAGCAGCCGCCGCCGGGCGTTCCGCCGATGCGGGTCGGACGGAGGTCGAGGTCGAGCCGGGCGTTGCGCCAGAGCCCGGAGACGAGGAGCGCGTCCCCGTCCCGCCGCACCGCGAGATCCACGCCGGCGCCGACGATCCGGCCGTCGAGGATCTCGAGGAGGACGGTCTGGCCGCCGAGGGTGCCGCCCCAGCGCCCCTCCGCGGTCCGGGAGAGGCTGGTCGACGGCCCCACCACCCGGTACGCGCCGTAGGTGTTGGTCACCCCCGCGCTGCGGGCCATGCCGACGAAGATCTGCCCACCGGGCCGGTAGCTGGTCGAGAGCTCGAGGCTGGTCGGCGGCGGGGACGCCATCGGGAGCGGCACGCCCCGGGGAGCGGTGGCGCAGGCGGCGGCGAGG
>JBAXVO010000225.1:0-5705 GCA_037129355.1 Deltaproteobacteria bacterium
GGCCGTCGGCGCGCCGGTGCCCGTCGGCTCCCGCGATGCCGACGAGCCACAGGCACAGGATCAGGAACGGTCGCGCAACGAGGTGCCCGCCGGGTCCCCCGAGGCAGCCCGACCGGGCGCCGTCGAGATCGACGGCGCGGGCCAGCGAGGAATTCCCTTCCTTCCTTCCGTGCCCGCGCCTGCGGCGGCGGCCCAGGGCACGACCCTCGACCTCGCGGTGATGTCGCTCGTCCGCACCCAGACCATCGGCGGGACGGACGGCGGCAACGTCTGGGGCACCGACGTCGAGATCACACCCGGGGTCGGCCTCCAGACCCGGCTTCCGACGCTGGGGCTGGCGGCGGCTTACGGAGCCCGATTCTCCATCCCGATCAACGCTGCCGGCGCGGAGGTGGCGGTCCTCCAGCGCGGCTACTTGCGGGCAGACTGGAAGATCGATCCCCTCTGGCTCCTCTCGGTGGACGCCAGCGGCACCTACGGCCAGTATTCGCAGCTCGTGCCGGTGGCCACGCCCGGGGGCGCGGGAGGCCCACCGCCCGCGCTGAACCCGATCCGATCCTTCACTACCTATCCGTACCTCTCCCTCGCGGGCGCCCTTCGCCTGGAAGCGCAACTCGCCACACGTTCACGACTCCGGGTCTCGGCCGGGTACGTCGACGTGGGCGGGATCGGCGACGAGGGCGCCGCGGCCCAGCCCCGCACCTGGGGACCGCTTGCCAGCGCCGCCTTCGAATGGGACGCGTCGCCGTTTGCGACCCTGACCACGTCGGCCGCCTATCAGGACTCCATCCTGGTGGGGAACCTCGCCGTCCAGATCGGGACGCTCACCGAGACCTGGCGGCAGCAGTGGACCCCCGACGTCGAGACGACGGTCTCCGCCGGAGCGGCCATCACGAGCACCGACTCGGCGACCTTCCTCACCTTCAGCCACCTCCTCCCGGTCGCGTCGGCAGGGATCGGCTACCACACCGACGTGCGCCATACGCTGAAGCTCGGACTCGACGTGGCGCTCGCACCTTTCGTCGATACCTACCTGCGCACCGCCTACCAGCGTGTGACCGGACGCCTGGGAGTCGACTGGCGGCCCGATCCCGCGCTGCTGCTCGGGCTGTACGTGGCCGCCGCGCTGGTTCCCTACACCGCGGGTACCCCCGACGCTTACGGCACGGCCGGTGCCTCGATCGCGTGGGCGCCCGGGAAGATCGTCACGTTCAACCTGGGTGGGTTCTCTCAGTCCCAGATCCAGGGAGCCGCGGCGACGGCGGGCGCGTTCCGGCAGTGGACGGCCTACTTCTCCGTGACGCTCCGCGACATCCTCTCGCTCTGACGTCGACCTTTCGGATGGGCCACCCGGTGGAATTGGGGTGCCTTCGTGCGTCCCTTTTGGGTCTATCTGAGCCCGATTCATGCGACAAATAATTACGTACTTATAATAACTTAGGCTCGCGCCTGGACTTGCTTGAACGATAACAGCAGGTTGCCGACAGCCCCCCCTTTGTCCCTACCTCCGCGTACATGCATCACGGGACATTCTTGGAATGTCTTAATCGCATAGGTTCCCTGTCCATACAGGTCGGGGGGCTGACCCATCATGCGAAACAGAGTCGTCGAAGGCACCATCCGTTTGCTGGACATCCTGTGCGTCGTCGCCGCCGTTCCGGCTGCGTACTTCCTGCGCAACGTACTGCCGGTGAATGTCCGGGGCCCGCTCCTCGCGCTGCACGAGTTCTGGCCGTTCCTGGTCTTCACGCTGCTCCTCTGGGTCGCCGCCACGTGGTTCTTCCGCGTGTACGAGAGCTTCCGCACCCGCACGGTGTGGCCGGAGATCGCACGCATCGCCAAGGCGCTGGCCACCGTCGGGCTGGTCCACATCGCGGCCGTGTTCTTCCTGCGCATGCACGAGGAGGTCTCGCGCCTCTTCTTCGGAACGTACTTCGCGCTCACCTTCGCGCTGCTCGCCTCGAACCGGCTCCTGCTCCGCCGCGTCGCGCACTCCGCCCGCCGCAACGGCCACAACGTGAAGGTCTTCGCCGTGGTCGGCTCGGGCGATCTCGCCAGCGACGTGGTGAAGACCGTGGAGGAGCACCCGGAGTGGGGCATGCAGTTCGCCGGGCACATCCTCGACGGGCAGGGCGTGGGCAACCCGAAGCCGGAGTTCGTGCTCGGCTCCATCGCCCAGCTCGGCCAGATCCTCGACGACAACGTCATCGACGAGGTCATCTTCGCCGTGCCGCGCGAGCGGCTGGCGCACATCGAGGGGGCCTTCCTCCTCTGCCAGGAGCAGGGCGCGAACGCCCGCGTCTGCCTCGACCTCTTCGACGTCCGCGGCTCCCAGATGTCGATGGGCGAGATGGACGGGCTGCCGATGCTCTCCTTCACCAGCGCGCCCACCGACGAGGTGGCGCTGCTCTTCAAGCGCGCCTTCGACGTCCTCTCGAGCGGCATGGCCCTCCTGCTGCTCTCGCCGGCCTTCCTGGCCACCGCCGTGGCGGTCAAGCTCGACTCGCCCGGACCGATCTTCTTCCGCCAGACCCGGGTCGGGAAGAACGGCCGCCCCTTCAAGATGCTCAAGTTCCGCAGCATGCACATCGACGCCGAGGCCCGCCTCGAGTCGCTGCGGGCCCAGAACGAGGCCTCCGGGCCGGTGTTCAAGATGAAGAACGATCCGCGCGTCACCCGGGTCGGCCGCTTCATCCGCCGCACCTCCCTCGACGAGCTGCCCCAGTTCCTGAACGTCTTCTCCGGCGAGATGAGCATCGTCGGCCCGCGCCCGCCGGTTCCCGCCGAGGTGAAGCAGTACCAGCGCTGGCAGCGGCGCCGCCTCAGCGTGAAGCCGGGCATCACCTGCACCTGGCAGGTGAGCGGCCGGTCCAACATCTCGTTCGACCAGTGGATGAAGCTCGACCTCGAGTACATCGACACCTGGTCGCTCTGGCAGGACATCCAGATCTGCTTCCGCACCGTGCCGGCCGTGCTCCTGTCCCGCGGCGCGCACTGACGACTTCTGCAGGGGGGACCCAGGTCGGATGCCTGTCCGACCTGGGTGTTAGTCCTGGGGCCTCCACCGCGAGCGCGGGAGGAGGCCCTTCTTCTTGATCGTCGACCTCGCCACCCTCGCCGTCTCGATCCCCGTGGGGGCCGCCGTCGGTGCCGCCATCGCCTGGGCCGTGGCCTCCGAGCGGCTGCGGGCCGAGAGCTCGGCACGCGCCGCCCTGGCCGCCCGGCTCGAGGAGCAAGAGCGGGCCTTCGAGTCCCAGCAGGCGCTCCTCTCCGACGCCGAGCGGCGGCTGGGGGACGCCTTCAAGGCCCTCTCCGCCGACGCCCTCCGGGCCTCGAACGCCTCGTTCCTCCAGCTGGCCGGCCAGGCCCTCGACAGGCAACAGGAGGCCGCACGCGGAGATCTGGAGAAGCGGCAGCAGGCCATCGGCGCGCTGGTGACCCCGGTCCGCGAGGCGCTGGGGCGCTTCGAGGCCCAGGTGGGAGCGATCGAGCAGCGGCGCGCCGGGGCCTACGCCGAGCTCCGCGAGCAGGTCCGGTCCATGGGCGACGCCCAGAACCAGCTCCGGCTCGAGGCGGGCAACCTGGTCCGGGCCCTGCGCACGCCGCAGGTCCGCGGGCGGTGGGGCGAGATCCAGCTGAAGCGGGTGGTGGAGCTGGCCGGGATGTCGGAGCACTGCGACTTCACCGAGCAGCACTCGGTGGAGGGCGAGGCGGGGCGGCTCCGCCCGGACCTGGTCGTCCACCTGCCGGGGGACCGCACCGTGGTGGTCGACGCCAAGACCCCGCTCTCCGCCTACCTGGAGGCGGTCGAGGCCACCGACGACGCGCGGCGTGCCGTGCTCCTCGCCGACCACGCCCGGCAGGTCCGGGACCACATGGTGGCCCTCTCCCGCAAGAGCTACTGGGATCAGCTCGGCGCCACGCCCGAGTTCGTGGTGCTCTTCCTCCCGGGCGAGTCCTTCTTCTCGGCCGCGCTCGAGCAGGACGGCACGCTCCTCGAGATGGGGGCGGAGCGGCGGGTCATCCTCGCCACGCCCACCACCCTCATCTCGCTGCTCCGGGCGGTGTCCTACGGGTGGAAGCAGGAGACCGTGGCCGCGAACGCCCAGCTCGTCGCCGAGGCGGGGCGCGATCTGCACAAGCGCGTCGCCGACCTGGCCGCCCACGTCGTGAAGCTGGGGCGGCACCTGGCCGGGTCGGTGGAGTCGTACAACGCCTTCGTCGGGTCGCTCGAGTCGCGCGTACTCCCAGCGGCCCGCCGCTTCAAGGACCTGGAGGCGGCCGGTGCGGAGGTCCTGCCGGAACTCGCGCCGGTCGACTCGGTCGCGCGGACCGTCCAGGCGCCGGAGCTGACCGACGACGATCCGGAGAGATGAGCCGCGGCTACTTCAGGCCGCCGGCCACGTACTTGGCGAGCCCGCTGATCTCGGCGTCGGAGAGCTTGCCCTTCCAGGGGGTCATCTTGCCCTTGCCGTTGGCGATGACCTTCTCGATCTCGGCGACGGGCAGCTTCGTCGCGGTCAGGTCCTTCACGCCCAGCTTCTTCGCCATGTCGCTCTGCCCCTTGCCGTCCTTGCCGTGGCAGGCGGCGCACTTGGCCTGGAACGTCTCGGCGGGGCCCGCGGCGTGGGCGGCGGGGGCGACGAGGAGGGCGAGCAGGGCGGCGGCGAGGATCTTCTTCATGGTCGTGTTCTCCGGGGATCGGGTTCCGGCGCTTACCTAGCAGGGAAGCGGCGCCGGCGTCCACATCGCGGACTGGACGGTCCGGAGCGGCCCCGGATTCACGGGCGGGTGGTCACCCGGTCGGCCCGGGGGATCCGGGAGGTCCGGACCAGGACGGCGAGAAACCTGGGATCCTTCACCAGGTAACGGCGGGCGAGGCGTCGCGGCTCCCGGACGAGGCGGTACAGCCATTCCAGCCCCGCGTTCGAGACCCATCGGGGTGCTCGCTGGATCCGTCCGATGACGAAGTCGAGCGAGGCGCCGATCCCGACCCCGACCGCGCCCCCCAGCCGCGCGCGGTTGTGGTGGATCCAGCGCTCCTGCTTCGGCGCCCCCATGGCGACCAGCACCAGGTCCGGCCTTGCCGCCGCCACCTCCTCGATCGCCTGATCCAGGTCGCCGGGCGCGCCATCGAGCCGGATGAAGGGGCTCGCCGTTCCCACGACGTTCACGCCGAAGTCCTTCCGGGATCGCTCCGCCGCGGCCTCGGCCACTCCCGGCGCCCCGCCCAGCAGGAAGACCCTCCACCCGAGCCGCCCCGCCATCCGGAGCAAGGGCTCGATGAGGTCGGACCCCGATACCTTCTCGGGGAACGGCGTGCCGAGCAGCCTTCCAGCCCAGAGGATGGGCTTCCCGTCCGGGAGCGAGAGGCTGACGGCGTCGTAGGCGACGCGGAAGGCCGGATCGTCCTCGGCCGTCACGACGTGGTCGACGTTGGGGGTGAAGACCGATCCCCCCTTCCCCGCGCGCACCAGGGCCTCGATCGCCGAGAGCGTGCCCTCGAAGGTCACCGCGTCGACCCAGAGGTGGCCGATGCGGTTGCGTGGGCACCCGGCGCGCGGCCGGTCCTTCGGGTCCGGGGTCATGAGGTCGCGAATCATAGATCGGGGAGGCGCCGGCGCCCCGTCCCACGATTCGAGGTCGCGCTTCGCGCTCCTAGTGCCCCGCCTCGGCGCTCGCCCCGGGGAGTTCCGCCGGAGCGC
>JBAXVO010000226.1:0-5660 GCA_037129355.1 Deltaproteobacteria bacterium
CTGCATGGCCTGCTCCACCTCCAGGCGCTCCTCGTCCTGGCCACGCTCATCGCGATGCTCGCCTGGAGGCTCCTCTGGTGGTGACATGATCCTGCGCGCGCTCTTCCAGATCGGGCTGCTCCTGCTCCTGCCGCCGCTCCTCCTCGGGGTGGTGAACCGGGTGAAGGCCATCGCCGCCGGCCGCAAGGGGCCGCCGATCCTCCAGCTCTACTTCGACCTCGCCAAGCTCCTCCAGAAGGGGGCGGTCTACAGCCGGACCACCACCTGGGTCTTCCGGGCCGGCCCGGCGGTGGGGCTCGCCGCCATCGTCACGGCCGGGACGATGCTCCCGGTGGCCGGGCAGCCGGCCATCGTCTCCTTCGCCGGCGACTTCGTCCTCTTCGCCTACCTGCTCGCCCTGGCCCGCTTCGCCACCGCGCTCGCCGCGCTCGACACCGGCTCCTCGTTCGAGGGCATGGGGGCGGCCCGCGAGGTCTCCTTCGCCAGCATGGCCGAGCCGGCCCTCTTCCTCGTGCTCGTGGTGATGGCGCGGGCCACCGGCTCCCTCTCCCTCTCCGGCATGCTCGGGCCCGGCCTGGCCGCGGCCTGGCGCGCCGCCGCCCCGGCCCTGCTCCTCTCCGCCATCGCCCTCTTCGTGGTGGCGCTGGCCGAGAACTCCCGCATCCCGGTCGACGACCCCAACACCCACCTCGAGCTGACGATGATCCACGAGGTGATGGTGCTCGATCACTCCGGCCCCGACCTGGCCTTCA
The DNA here is from genome assembly GCA_037129355.1 of Deltaproteobacteria bacterium. Taxonomy (GTDB): domain Bacteria; phylum Myxococcota; class Myxococcia; order Myxococcales; family Anaeromyxobacteraceae; genus CAIOAK01. Next base: position 753 of record JBAXVO010000226.1, read on the forward strand.
TCCTCTACGGCGCGGCGCTCAAGTTCTTCCTCTTCGGCGCGCTGCTCGTGCGGCTCGTGGCCGACGTGCGCATGACCGGCTTCTGGGCCGCCGAGGGGGCCTTCGTGGTCGAGCTCATCGGCTTCTCGATCCTGGTCGGGCTGGTGGAGTCGGCCATGGCCCGCCTCCGGCTCACCCGGGTGCCGCAGATGCTCGTGGGCGCCTCGGTCCTCTCCGTCTTCGCGCTGGTCCTTCTCCTGAGGTGAACGTGGGCGCCTGGACCGACATGGCCTTCATCCTGGTGGTCGTCCTCGACCTCTTCCTGCTCGCCTCGAGCCGGCTCGGGGCGGCCATCCGCGCGGTGGCGCTGCAGGGGGCGCTCCTCTCGCTGCTGGCGCTCCTCCTCACCGGGTCGGGGCACGACGTCGGCCACATGATCATCGTCGCGGGCGGCGCCTTCCTCATCAAGGCGGTCCTCATCCCCTGGCTGATGTTCCGGGCCATCCGCGAGATGGCCATCCGGCGCGAGATCGAGCCGCTGGTGGGCTACGTGCCCTCCATCATCCTGGGCGGGCTCGGGGTGGTGCTCTCCTTCGCCTTCTCCCGCGGCCTGCCGCTCCCCACCAACGAGATGCACCCCTTCCTGGTGCCCACCGCCCTCTCCACCGTGTGGACGGGGCTCCTGCTCGTGGTGAGCCGGCGCAAGGCCGTCACCCAGGTGCTCGGCTTCCTGGTGCTCGAGAACGGGGTCTTCGTGTTCGGCCTGCTGCTCACCGACTTCATGCCGGTGATGGTGGAGGCGGGCGTGCTCCTCGACCTGCTCGCCGCGGTCTTCGTGATGGGCATCGTGATGTTCCAGATCAACCGGGAGTTCGCCTCCCTCGACACCGACGCGCTGTCGTCGCTCAAGGACTAGGACAAAGATGATCCTGTTCGTCATCCTCGTCCCGCTCGTCCTCGGCGCCGTGGCCTTCGCCTGGCCGGACAACCGCACGCGCCCCACGCTGCTCCTGGCGGGCTCGGTGCTCCACGTCCTCGGGATCGGCTCGCTCTGGCTCCACCCCGAGTCGCCGGTGCTGAACGGCTACCTCTACCTCGACGCGGCCGGGAAGGTGGTCGTCACCACCTCGTCGATCCTCTTCCTGGCGAGCGCCATCTACGCGCAGGGCTACCTGCGCAGCCGCGACGACCGGGACAACCGGGTCTTCGTGGGCGGCCTCCTCGTGCTCCTCGGCGCCATGACCACGGTGGGCATGGCCCAGCACCTCGGCGTCCTCTGGGTGGCCATCGAGATCACCACCCTCGCCACCGCGCCGCTCATCTACTTCAACCACAACGCCCGCTCGCTCGAGGCGGCCTGGAAGTACCTGCTGGTCTCGTCGCTGGGCATCGCGCTGGCGCTGCTGGGCACCTTCTTCCTCGCCCTCTCCGGCGCGGCGCCCGACGGGCCGCGGTCGCTCCTCCTCTCCGACCTCATCGCCGCCGGCCCGGCCCTCTCCCACCCCTGGGTGCGGGCGGCCTTCGTCTTCCTGCTCGTCGGCTACGGCACCAAGATGGGGCTCGCGCCGCTCCACTCCTGGAAGCCGGACGCCTACGGCGAGGCCCCGGGCCTGCTCGGCGCGCTGCTCGCCGGCGGCATCACCAACTTCGCGTTCCTCTCGGTGGTGCGCGTCTACCAGGTGACCAACGCGGCCGGCGAGGGGGCCTTCGCCCGCGACGCGCTGCTCGGACTGGGGTTGCTCTCCATGGCGCTCGCCGCGGTCTTCATGGCCGGCCAGCGCGACTTCAAGCGGATGCTCGCCTACTCGAGCGTCGAGCACATGGGCATCCTGGCCGTGGCGCTCGGGCTCGGCGGCGCGGCGGTGACCGGCGCCTTCTACCACGTGCTCAACAACGGCCTCTCCAAGGGGGTGCTCTTCCTGGCCGCCGGCAACATCCACCGCGCGTACGGGTCGAAGCGCACCGACGAGGTGCGGGGCGCGGCGCGGCGGCTGCCCATCTCCGGACCGCTCTTCCTGGCCGGCTTCCTGGCCGTGACCGGCACGCCCCCCTTCAGCCCGTTCTGGAGCGAGTTCATGATCCTGAACGGCGCCATCGGGACCGGGCGCTACTGGGTGGCGGGGCTCTTCCTGCTCTTCCTCGCCGTGATCTTCATCGGCATGGGGGCGACCGTGCTTCAGGTGGTCCAGGGCAGCGACGAGGGGGCCCCCTCCCGACCCGGCTTCAAGGACGGCTGGCTCACGGCGGCGCCGCCGCTCGTGCTCCTGCTCGCGGTGCTGGCCCTCGGGATCTGGCTCCCCGGCCCGCTCCTCTCCCTCTTCCAGGCCGCGGCGCGGCTCGCCACGGGAGGCGCGACATGAGCACGCGCGTCCTCCAGGCCTGGAACGGCGAGGCGGTCGATTCGGGCGACGTCCCGGTCCTCCCGGTCGACGAGTTCCAGCAGATCGTCGCCGACGCCGTCACCGCCGGCGCGCGCATCTCGAGCTACGCGGGGCGGAAGGACGGCGAGCGGACGAAGGTCACCGCGGTGCTGGCCGACGACGCGCAGGGGCGGCTCGGCGTGCTGTCGTGCCGCGTGGGCAGTTCCTGGCCGTCGCTCGCCAGCGAGTGCCCGTCGATCCAGGCCTTCGAGCGGGAGATCTTCGAGCAGTTCGGGGTGAAGCCGGAGGGGCACCCGTGGCTGAAGCCGCTGCGCTTCGAGCCGCCGCACGTCCCGGGGGTCGATCCCTGGGGGCGGATCGCGAAGCCCTCCACCATCCCGGGCGACTACCCCTTCTTCCGCGTCGAGGGGGAGGAGGTCCACGAGGTGGCGGTGGGGCCGGTCCACGCCGGCGTCATCGAGCCCGGACACTTCCGCTTCCAGTGCCACGGCGAGCACGTCTTCACGCTCGAGATCGTGCTCGGCTACCAGCACCGCGGCGTCGAGCCCATGCTGCTCGGCGGGCCGGACCGGCGCACGGTGGCGCTCGTCGAGTCGGTGGCCGGCGACACCGTGGTGGGGAACGCCATCAGCCACGCCAACGCGGTGGAGGCGCTGGCCGACTTCCAGATCCCGGCGCGGGCCTCGGTGCTGCGCGGCGTGGCCCTCGAGCTGGAGCGACTCGCGAACCACGTGGGAGATCTCGGGATGCTCGCCGGCGACGTGGGGTTCCTTCCGACGGCGAGCTACTGCGGGGCGCTGCGGGCCGACTTCCTGAACGCGCTCGCCGAGATCTGCGGGAACCGCTTCGGCCGCGGCCTGGTCGTCCCCGGGGGCGTGCGCTTCGACCTCGATGCCGGCGCGACGGCGCGGCTCGCCGAGAAGGTGGCGAAGGCCTGGGAGCAGGTGGACGGGGCGACCCGGCTCCTCTTCGAGTCCCCCTCGGTGCGAAACCGCTTCGACGCCACCGGCGTGGTGAGCCGCGAGACCTGCGTCGAGCTCGGCCTGGTGGGGCCCGCCGCGCGCGCCTGCGGGGTCTCCCGCGACGTGCGGCGCGACCACGCCACCGGCGTCTTCCGCTTCCTCCACATCCCCACCGTCACCGGCGAGACCGGCGACGTCTTCGCCCGGGCCTGGGTGCGGCGGCTCGAGGCGGAGCGGAGCGCCGAGTTCGTGGTCCGGCAGCTCCGTTCGCTCCCCGGCGGCCCGGTGCGGGCCCCGTGCCCCCTTCCCCGCCCGGGCCGGCTCGTGGTCTCGCTCACCGAGGGCTGGCGCGGCGAGCTCTGCCACGTGGTCGAGACCGACGCCGACGGGAGCTTCCTCCGCTACAAGCTCGTCGACCCGTCCTTCCACAACTGGATGGGGCTCGCCATGGCGCTCCGCGGCGAGCAGATCTCCGACTTCCCGCTCTGCAACAAGAGCTTCAACCTCTCCTACTGCGGACACGACCTCTGATGGACGGCATCCCCGGCATCCTGAAGTTCCGCGCCGCCTTCGGCCGGCAGACCATCGCCTACCCCGAGGGTCCGGCGCGCTTCCCCGAGCGCTTCCGCGGGCTCCCCGTCCTGGATCCGAAGGGGGGCGACGGCGGACGGGCCGGCGCCGCCGCCTGCCCCACCGAGGCGGTTCGCGACCCCGGCACGCCCGGCCTGGCCATCGACCTCGGGCGCTGCACCTTCTGCGGTCTCTGCGAGGAGGCGAGCCCCGGCGCCATCCACTTCACCCGGGACTACCGGATCTCGGGACGGACGCGCGATTCCCTGAGGGTGAACGGGGCGGCGCCGCTCCTCGCCGCGGCGCTCGACGAGAAGGCGCGGAAGCTCTTCGGCCGGTCGCTGCGGCTCCGGCAGGTCTCGGCGGCGGGCTGCAACGGCTGCGAAGCGGAGTTGAACGCGTCGGGGAACATCCAGTTCGACATGTCCCGGTTCGGCGTGGCCTTCGTCGCGTCGCCGCGCCACGCCGACGGGCTCGTGGTCACGGGGCCGGTGTCGGAGAACATGCGGGAGGCGCTCCTCAAGACCTGGGAGGCGCTGCCGGCGCCGCGGCTCGTCATCGCCGTGGGGGCCTGCGCCTGCTCGGGCGGGATCTTCCGGGACAGCCCGGTGCAGTCGAACGGGATGCCCGGCGTGCCGGAGATCCCGGTCGACCTGTGGGTGGCGGGCTGCCCGCCCCACCCGATCACCTTCATCGACGGGGTGCTGCGGCTGCTCGGACGGATCGAGGGGGATTCGTTGCGGCTCGCCGGGACGGGGATCGTCGAGCCGGCGTCGCCGGGGTAGATCGCGGGTCCGCGGCGCGGACCTGCCGGCTGGTTGGACCGAGCCCTCTCGAGCGTTTTCCCGGGGTCCGGAATTCGCATGGGCAGTGGCGCCATGAACGCCACCGCACTCGACCAGGCCCGTCGTGAATCCATCCACCTCGCCGAACTGCTCCGCCGCGAGCATATCGCGCTCGCCGATTTCCTCGTCGCACTCGCCGCCTTCGACCGGGAGGAGGGGTTCCGGAGCCTG
>JBAXVO010000227.1:0-5653 GCA_037129355.1 Deltaproteobacteria bacterium
CGCGTCGAAGCCCGCCGTCATTCTCATCGTCAAGGACGGCCGCCCCCAATACGTCGAAACTATCGAACCATGATGTCAGTCTTCCTCCGCCCACTCGCCCTCCTCGCGCTCGCCGCCTCCTTCGCCATCGCGGCTGAGCCGATCAAAATCGGCCACTACGGGTCGCTCACGGGCAAGGACGCCGCCTTCGGCGTCGCCACCCGCAAGGGCGTGCTGCTTGCCGTTGAGGAAATCAACGCCAAGGGCGGCGTCCTCGGCCGTCCGCTCGAATATCTTGTCGAGGACATCCAGTCGAAAGCCGGTGAGTCGGCCACGGCGGTGAAGAAGCTCTACCTTCAGATCGCCGTCCTCCAGGAATCGGTGAAACTGTCCGAGGCCACCCTGGCCAACGCCCGGGTGGTGGCGGGGCGCCACGCCGAGCTCATCAAGAACAACGTGGTCAGCCAGCAGGACCACGACAACGCCATGGCCGCCCTGAAGACCGGGGAGGCCGACGTGGCGGCGGCCCGCGCCGCGGAGCAGACCGCGCGCATCAACCTCGGCTACACGACGGTGACCGCCCCGGTGTCGGGGCGCATCGGCCGCTCGGCGGTGACCGAGGGGGCCTACGTGCAGGCCGCGCAGGCCACGCTGCTCGCCACCGTCCAGCAGATCAACCCCATGTACGTGGACCTGAGCCAGTCGGCCGACGAGGTGCTGCGGCTGCGCCGGGACATGGAGAGCGGCAAGCTCCAGGGCTCCGACAAGGGGCAGGCCCGGGTCCGGCTCGTCACCGACGACGGGCGCGAGTACCCGATCATCGGGACGCTCCAGTTCGCCGAGGTCACCGTGGATCCGGGCACCGGATCGATCGCGCTCCGGGCCCTCTTCCCGAACCCGAAGGGCGAGCTCCTCCCCGGCATGTTCGTCCGCGCGCGGCTCGAGGAGGGGGTGAGCCCCAGGGCGCTGCTCGTGCCGCAGGTGGGCGTGACGCGGAACCAGAAGGGGCTGCCGGTGGCGATGGTGGTGAACGCGGAGAAGAAGGTGGAGCGCCGGCAGCTCGTCACCGATCGGGCCATCGGCACCTCGTGGCTCGTCACCGACGGCATCCGGCCCGGGGATCAGGTCATCGTCGAGGGGCTGCAGAAGGTCCGCCCGGGCACGCTGGTCAACCCCGTTCCGGTCGCCGCCCCGAAGTAGGGACTCCCCTTGGCCCGCTTCTTCATCGAACGACCGATCTTCGCCTGGGTGCTCGGCATCCTGGTGATGCTGGCCGGGGCGCTCTCCATCCTGCGCCTCCCGGTCTCGCAGTACCCGGCCATCGCGCCGCTGGCGATCAGCGTCACCACGTCGTACCCCGGCGCATCCGCGAAGACGCTCGAGGACACGGTCACGCAGGTGATCGAGCAGCGGATGAACGGGCTCGACAACCTGCGCTACATGACCTCGTCGTCCGACTCGGCCGGCAACGCCCAGGTCATCCTCACCTTCGACGCCGGGACCGATCCCGACATCGCCCAGGTCCAGGTGCAGAACAAGCTGGCGCTCGCCATCCCGAGCCTTCCCCAGGACGTGCAGCGCCAGGGCGTGAAGGTCGCGAAGTCGGTCTCCAACTTCATGCTGATCATCGGCCTCGTCTCCGAGGACGGGTCGATGACCCGCAACGACATCTCCGACTACGCCTACTCGACGCTCCAGGACCCCATCAGCCGGGTGTCCGGCGTCGGCGAGGTGACCACCTTCGGCTCCCAGTACGCGATGCGGATCTGGCTCGACCCGGCCCGGCTCGCCAAGTACCGGATGACGCCCATCGACGTCTCGAACGCGCTGCAGGCCCAGAACGCCCAGGTCTCGGCCGGGCAGCTCGGTGGGCTGCCCGCGGTGGAGGGGCAGCGGCTCACTGCCACCATCACGGCCCAGACCCGCCTCCAGACCCCGGAGCAGTTCCGCGCCATCCTGCTCCGCGTGAACCCCGACGGGTCGCGGGTCTTCCTCGGCGACGTGGCCCGGGTGGAGCTCGGCGGCGAGTCGTCGGAGATCGAGACCTTCATCAACGGCCGCCCGTCCTCCGGCATCGGGGTGCGGCTCGCCGCCGGCGCCAACGCCCTCCAGACCGCGAGCGCGGTGCGGACCCGGGTGGACGAGCTCGCGAAGTTCTTCCCGCCCGGCCTCAAGGTGACCTACCCGGTCGACACGATCCCCTTCGTGCGCCTCTCCATCGAGGAGGTGCTGAAGACCCTCCTCGAGGCGATCGTGCTGGTGTTCCTGGTGATGTACCTGTTCCTGCAGAACTTCCGGGCCACGCTCATCCCCACCATCGCCGTGCCCGTCGTGCTGCTCGGCACCATGGGCGTGCTGGCCGCCTTCGGCTTCGGCATCAACACCCTCACCATGTTCGGCATGGTGCTGGCGATCGGCCTGCTCGTGGACGACGCCATCGTGGTGGTGGAGAACGTCGAGCGCGTCATGCGCGAGGAGGGGCTCTCGCCCCGCTCGGCCACCCGCAAGTCGATGACCCAGATCACCGGGGCCCTGGTGGGCATCGCGCTGGTCCTCGCCGCGGTCTTCGTGCCCATGGCCTTCTTCCCCGGGTCGGTGGGGGTCATCTACCGGCAGTTCTCCATCACCATCGTGTCGTCGATGGTGCTCTCGGTGCTGGTGGCGCTCACGCTGACGCCGGCCCTCTGCGCCACCATCCTGAAGCCGGTGGAGAAGGGGCACGGCCACGCCAGGCGCGGGTTCTTCGGCTGGTTCAACCGGGTCTACGAACGAGGCGCCGACCGGTACCAGGGCGCCGTCGAGTTCCTGCTGCGCCGGCGGGTGCGCGGGATGATCGCCTACGGGGTGCTGGTGGCCATCCTGGCGGTGGCCTTCACCCGGCTGCCCACCGGCTTCCTGCCCCAGGAGGACCAGGGGCTCATGTACGCCCAGATCGTGCTCCCTCCCGGCAGCACGCTGGAGATGACCAAGAAGACCCTGGAGAAGATCTCCAACCACCTCCTCACCGAGGAGAAGGAGGCGATCGAGTCGGTGATGTCGATCGCCGGGTTCAACTTCGGCTCGCGCGGCCAGAACGCCGGCGTGGGGTTCATCCGGCTGCGCCCCTGGGACGAGCGGCCGGGGGTGCGCCTGCGCGCCGACTCGGTGGCGGCGCGCGCCCAGAAGGCCTTCGCCTCGATCAAGGAGGCGAACGTCTTCGTCTTCACCCCCCCGGCGGTGACCGAGCTCGGCAACGCCACCGGCTTCGAGCTGCAGCTCCAGGATCGCGCCGGGCTGGGTCACGACGCGCTCATGGCCGCGCGCAACCAGCTCCTCGACCTGGCCCGCAAGGACCCGCGCCTCGCCAAGGTCCGCCCCTCCGGGCTGGAGGACACCCCCCAGTTCGTCATCGACGTGGACCAGGAGAAGACGGTCGCGCTGGGGATCTCGCTCGCCGACGTGAACCAGACGCTCGCCTCGACCTGGGGGGTCGCCTACGTCAACGACTTCCTCGACAAGGGGCGGACCAAGCGCGTCTACATGCAGGCCGACGCCCCCTTCCGCATGAACCCGGAGGACCTCGACCGCTGGTACGTCCGCAACCGGTCCGGCGAGATGGTGCCCTTCTCCGCCATCGCCAGCAGCCGGTGGACCTTCGGGCCCCCGAAGCTGGAGCGCTTCAACGGCATCTCGGCGGTGGCCATCCAGGGGGAGCCGGCCGCCGGCCGCAGCTCCGGCGAGGCCATGGCCGCGCTCGAGCGGATCGTGTCCCAGCTCCCGCCGGGGATCGGCTTCGAGTGGTCGGGGCTCTCCTACGAGGAGCGGGCCTCCGGCGCCAACGCGCCGCTGCTCTACGCCATCTCGCTCCTGGTGGTCTTCCTCTGCCTGGCCGCGCTCTACGAGAGCTGGTCGATCCCGGTCTCGGTCATGCTGGTCGTTCCGCTCGGCGTGCTGGGCGCGGTGTTCGGGATGCTGTTCCGCGGGCTCACCAACGACGTCTTCTTCCAGGTGGGGCTCCTCACCACCGTCGGGCTCTCGGCCAAGAACGCCATCCTCATCGTCGAGTTCGCCAAGGAGCTCCACGAGCGCGGCAAGGACGTGGCGGATGCGGCGGTCGAGGCGGCCCGCATGCGGCTCCGCCCCATCCTCATGACCTCGCTCGCCTTCATCCTCGGCGTTCTCCCGCTGGCCATCGCCCACGGCGCGGGCGCGGGCGGGCAGGTCGCCATCGGCACCGCGGTGATCGGCGGCATGCTCTCGGCCACCGTCCTCGCCGTCCTCTTCGTCCCACTCTTCTTCGTGATCATCGCGCGGCGCGCCCATCCGCCGGAGCCGCGACGGGAACCGAACGATCCGGATGCCGACGCTCGCGCGGAGGAGCTCGCCGAGGCCACCCGCCGCGCCGCGGCCGGGGGGCAGGCGTAGGCTAGGCCCCTGGCGCCGCGGCCTGCTCGATCCGCGTGAGGAGCTCGACGAGCGCCGGGTCGAGGAACGATCCGGCCCGGGCCCGCAGCACCGCCAGCGCCTCCGGAAGACGCACGTCGGGGAGGGCGCGGATCGTCTCCCAGCTGTCGGCCACCGCGACCACCCGCGCCGCGGCACCGGGCATCCGGGCCGGCCCGGCGCCAGGGGAGGCCGTCGCCCGGTCGAAGCGCAGGTGGTGCTCGAGGGCGGCCAGCACCGCGACGTCCGGGACCCCGTCGAGCCCGGCGATGCGCGCCGCCCCGCGGACCGGGTGGAGGTGGCGCTTCCTGGCCTGGTTCTCCCCCGTCGCCGCGGGCTCCAGGTGGCCGACGTCGTGCAGCAGGCCGGCGAGGACGAGATCCTCGAGGGGCTTGCCCTCGACCCGGAGCGCCCGGGCGAGGCGCAGGGTCGACAGCGCGACGGCCAGCCCGTGGAGGAACTCCCGGTCGTCGGCGCGCGACCCGTCGAGCCCCTCGGGCGAGAGGGCGCCGGGCCCGGCGCTGCGGGCGAGCTGCGCGACGAACTGCCGGAGCCGATCGATCCGCGATGCGTCCCCGGCGGCAACGGCCGCGAACTCGGCCCGCGCGCCCTGCACCTGCTCGGCGGCGACGGCGTACCCCGGCCCGGCCTCCGGCGCGCCGGCGCCGCCCGGCGTCTCCGGTGCGTCGCCCGTCGAGAACCCCGCGCGCCCCACCTGGAGGTGCGGCGTCGAGACGGGCCCCCTGGCCGAGAGGCAACCGTCGAGGAACTCCCCGATCTCGCCGGCGTCGAGCCCCCGGAAGAGCGTCAGCCCCCCGATGTCGTGGCGGGCGAAGGCCCGGACCAGGCCGCGCGCCCAGGAGGCTCCGTCGGGGACGGGCTGGCGGTCGACGAGGAGGTGCCCCTCGACGAGGATGAGCGAGACCTCGGCCGCGCCGGCGTAGGCGCACCATGCGTCCAGGGCGGCCGTCACGCGATCCAGCGCCTGGGTGACCTGGGGGTGGTCCTTGGCGTAGGACGCGCGCAGGTGGAAGAGGGCGCCCAGGTCGGCCACCAGGCGAAGCGTGAGATCGGCGCGGCCGGGGCCGGACGGATGGCTCACGCCCCACCTCCCGGGCCCGGTCCCATTGCCGCGCTGAGCCGGCGGATCTCCCCGTCGCGGGAGCGCAGGCCACTCTCGATCCAGGCGTCGTACGATCCCTCCGGGTAGGCGGGGAGCGTGCGGTAGAGCTCCCGGCGCTCCTCGACCGCC
>JBAXVO010000228.1:0-5640 GCA_037129355.1 Deltaproteobacteria bacterium
CTGCGAGGATGGCCTCTCGAACAAGCCGACGTTCAGGGTCGCGGTCGACAGTGAGCATGCGAAGCAGGTTCGGTCGAACGACCGTCGCCGGCCAGGATCAGCGGGGAGGGCCCCCGATCAACCCCTCCGCCTCCAGTTCCTTCATCAACAACCCCACATCCTTCTCCACCTCCTCCATCGACGGCGCCTCGAAGTCCTTCGCGATCCGCTCGGCCAGCTCCCGCGCCGTCTTCGCCTCACCAGAGGCGAGAAGCTTCCACACCACCACCCCCGTCGCATTGAGCGTGAAGTAGAACTTGGACTTGAGGTCGAGGAGCACCCCCGTCCCGTCCTTCATCTCGGTGAGGATCACGTCCTTGCTCGACAGGCTCTCCGCCATTCCACCCTCCATCCTCGTGCGCCCCCCGCCCTGGGGCGGGTAGACGAAAGCTACCGCAAATCGGTCCCGGGGATCGGTCGGTTCGCCCACCGGCTCGCCGTTCCGCTCCAGCCAGGCGTGGGCCACCACCTCGCCGTCGTCCACCCGCACGCCAATGACGAATCGGACGGGTTCCCCGGCGCCACGCAACGAGGCGAAGCCGGCGAGGGAGCGGTAGAGGCAGGTGGTCGGCCGGCGGCGCAGGCCGTCAACGACTTTTCGCGCGTCGGCTCCGGCCGTCCCGTCGCCGTCGAGCATCTCGAGGAGCTCGACGACGTGATGCCGCCGGACGAGGCGCGGCATGAGGGCGACGAGGAGGGCGCGGCGGAGGCGGGAGGCCGGCCCGGAGGTGCCGGGGGCGAGGAAGCGAAGCGCGGTGCGGGCCCCGGAAGGCATGGCGTAGAGTGCCATGGGTTGGGGAGTTACTGGCCCGTGCGACGGAGCGTTTCCTCGAGGACAGCCAGGGCGAGGCGGCTCTTCGCGGAGGTCGCGTCGCGCTTGAGATCCGCGAGCGCGCGGAGTCCGAGCACCTTCACCGGCTGCCCCTCCACGTGGACGGTGATGCTCGCCCCAACGAGGTCGTCGTAGTCACGACCTCCCTCGACGGCGCCGAGCACGTCCAGTTGCCCGAGGGAGGTGGAGAGGAGTTGGCGCCCGTCGCCGAGGAGCGCCTCCCGTGTCGGGCGAAGCACCTGACCGGCGGGGCTACCCCGGTAGCGAGCGTCCACCTCGGCCAGGAACCCGAGCAGCCGGTCGACGTTCTCCGGGCCGCGCCTGTGGACCACGTCGACGTCGAAGGTCGTGATCGGCGCACCCTGCGCGACCGCCGCCAGGGCGCCGACCAACACGAAGTCAGTCCCGCTGGCGGCCAGCCGTGCCAGCAAGGTCGCGAGCCCGGGCGGCGGCGGCGAATCCATTGCGGAGCTCCTCGATGGTCCGGACCATCCGGTCGTTCTCCCGCAGGCGTTCCTCCGGCGAGAGGGCGAGCATCGCGTCGATGAGCGTGACGTCGACGACCACGGCGCTCGCGTCGGGAAGGTCGTGCGGTTCGTCCGGGCGGGACATCGAGGGCAACTGTAGCAGGGCGCCCCGACTGTCAGGGAGGCGTGCGACCATCTGAACGGATGGATAGGGGATCCAGCCAGGCGAGGAACGAACGACCGTCACTCTCGGTGATGCTGGAGGAGTTGTCGGCGCGGGCGGGCGACGCGGAGGGCGCGGCGGGGTTGCCCCGGAGTGAAATGGGGGCGCTCGTCGACGGGCTCCTGGTCCGGGTGGCCCGCGGGCGCGGCGCGGTCGACGTGGCGGTGGGGGAACGGCTCGGGCAGCTCCAGGACGGTGAGAGGCTGCTGCGCCTGGGCTACGCGAAGCTCGCCGACTACGGGCGCGAGGTGCTGGGCGTCGCGGGGCGCACGGCGCAGGCCATGGCGCGGCTGTCGAGGGAACTGCGGTCGCGGCCGGTTCTCGCGGCAGCGGTACGGCGGGGCGAGGTGACGCCGCGCAAGGCCGAGGTGGTCCTCGGGGCGGCCCTGGGGCCCGACGAGGCGGCGTGGGTGGATCGGGCGCGGCGCTTCACCGTCCGTGAACTGGCCGCGGAGACAGGCGCGCCGGAGGGGCCGGAGACCTGGGAGCGGGTGGTCGCGTCGGCGTCGCCGGAGACGGTGGCGCGGGTGGAGGAAGCCATGGAGCTCGCCGGCCGGCTGCTCGGCCCCACCTCGCAACGCTGGGAGCGGCTCGAGGTGATGTGCCAGGAGTTCCTGGGTGCGCACCGCGGTCCGGGGTGGGACGAGCCGGCGGCCTTCGACGCCGCGGAAGACACCTTGAAGGAAGCGCTCGAGCGGGAGACCCGGCGGTGGGCGGCGCTGGATCAGGCGGAGCCGGTGGCGGCGCCGGAGGTGGATGACGAACACGCGCCCCAGGTCATCGACGCGCGGCTGCGGGAACTGGCCGGGATGCGGCGGCGCTGGGACGACCTCGTCGGGCAGCTGGCCCACGTGGTCCGGGAGCAGGGGCTCTGGAGCGACCTCGGCTTCGCGAGCTTCGATCATTACTGTACGGAGAGATTGGGATTGGCGGCGAGGACCGTCGAGCAGCGGGCCTGGCTGGAGCGGCGGCTCCGGCGGATGCCACGACTTCGCGAGGCCATGCGTTCGGGCCGGCTCAGCTACGAGAAGGCCCGGATCGTCGCCGGCGTGGCCGACGAGGATTCGCTGGATGGCTGGATCCGGCACGCCGAGAAGGCGACCTGCATCGCGCTCCATCGGGACGTGTCGAACCACGAGGTGAGGCAGACGTGTGCGCGGGGGCAGGTGGCCGTCCGGGCGCCGAGGCACGTCGCCTTCCTCCTGCAGGAGACCTTCTGGGCGGCGCGGAGGGCGGTCGGGATGGAACTGACCGCCGACCAGTGCCTCTACTGGATGGCCGACCACTTCCTGGGGACCTGGGAGGACTCGCCGGAGGTCCGGGTTCCGCCGGCCCGCTGGGTGATCGAGCGGGACCTGGGCTTCTGCCAGGTGCCGGGTTGCAGCCGGGGGGCCGAGCACGTGCACCACGTCGTGTTCCGATCCCGCGGCGGGGGCGACGAGCCGGAGAACCTGGTCAGCCTCTGCGTGGCCCATCATCTACATGGGGTCCACCGCGGCTGGGTGCGGGTCTCCGGGCGGGCGCCGGACCAGCTCACCTGGGAGCTGGGGGAGGCCGCCTGATCGGGGGCTGCCTGACTGTCAGACCCCTGATCCAGGATTCACCCTGCCGGTGTCGGCCTCGAATCCGCCGCCGCCGGAGATTCCCATCAGGAGGTCCGTCGACATGGCAGTGAAGGTGATGTTGGCCCCCGCGATCGCAGCCGCAGTGGAAGCGCCGCCCGTGCGAAAGGCGCGCGATCCGCTCGCTCCGCCCAAGCCCCGCCGCCGCAAGTCGGCCGTCTACGACTGCGACGGGCACGAGGTGCTCATCACCCTCATGTGCCTCAAGTGCCACCAGATGAGACCGCTTTCACAGTTCGGTCTCCGGCGCATGGCCGACGGCTCCATCCGCAACCAGCCCTGGTGCCGCGGTTGCCGGTCGGGGGCGGGCGCCGACAAGCCCCGCCGCCGGGAGCAGGAGGAGGCCGCCGTGGAGATCGAGCAGGACTCCGCATCGACATCCGAATCGGCCCCCCTCGTCGCCGCGCCGCCTCCCCCTCCCCCCGTCGACGCCGGGCGGCTCTCCACCCAGATCGCGGCAGCCCTTGCGGGGGGCTGGCGGAAATGAACCAAGGATTCCCCGGGTAGCCCGGGGACCGTCGTGCGCTCGAAAGAGCCGGGGCCGCCCGCGGTATCGCGAGGCGGCCCCACTTATTTTCGACGCGCCATTCTTGCGCGTCCCGGCCGGGGCTTCACGACCGGACAACACCACTATCCGTCACCTTTGACGGCAATCAAACGCTTCCACCCACCGTGATCGCGACCTCGATCTTCTGCGTTGTGCTTTGAGATGGCTCGGGTACGATTCGCCGTCTTCCCAGGCGCGCTAATCGAAGTTCCCGTCCAACCTTCAAGCGGCAGGAGCACTCAATGGCAATGAGCAACCTCAAGGCGAAGCTCCTCGAGAAGATCGAGGCGCACCGTCCCCGCACCACGAAGCTGAACAAGGAGTTCGGCAACGTCGTCATCGACAAGGTGAACATCGGCCAGTGCATCGGCGGGGCGCGCGACATCCGCAGCCTGGTCACCGACATCTCCTACCTCGATCCGTTCGAGGGCATCCGCTTCCGCGGCAAGACCATCCCCGAGACCTTCGCGGCGCTGCCCAAGGTCCCCGGCAAGGAGCAGCCGTTCGTCGAGGGCTTCTTCTGGTTCCTGCTCACCGGCGAAGTCCCCACCATGGCCCAGACGCAGGAGGTCGTGGCCGACTGGAAGTCCCGCTCGGCCATCCCCGCCTACGTGATCGACGTGCTGCGCGCGATGCCGCGTGACTCGCACCCGATGACGATGCTGTCCGCGGCCGTGCTGACGATGCAGCGCGACTCGGTCTTCGCCAAGAAGTACGGCGAGGGCGGGCTCAAGAAGAACGACATGTGGGACCCGATGTACGAAGACTCGATGAACCTGCTGGCGAAGCTGCCGCCCATCGCCGCGTACATCTACCGGATGAAGTACAAGTCCGACATCCACATCGCGCCCGACTCCAACCTCGACTGGGGCGGGAACTTCGCCCACATGATGGGCGTCGCTCCCCCGTACGACGAGCTGGCCCGCATGTACTTCATCCTCCACTCGGACCACGAGTCGGGGAACGTCTCGGCGCACACCACGCACCTCGTGGCCTCGGCGCTGTCCGACGCGTACTACTCCTTCTCGGCCGGCCTGAACGGCCTCGCCGGCCCGCTGCACGGCCTCGCGAACCAGGAAGTGCTCGGCTGGATCCAGAACGTGATGAAGAAGCTCGACAACAAGGTGCCCACCAAGGAGGAGCTCGAGAAGTTCCTCTGGGACACCCTGAACAGCGGCCAGGTCATCCCGGGCTACGGCCACGCCGTGCTCCGCAAGACCGACCCGCGCTACGTCGCCCAGAACGAGTACTCGAAGAAGCACCTCCCGAACGACCCGATGTTCCAGCTCGTGAACATGATCTACGAGGTGGCGCCGGGCGTCCTCACCAAGCACGGCAAGACCAAGAACCCCTGGCCGAACGTCGACGCGCACTCGGGCGTCATCCAGTGGTACTACGGCGTCCGCGAGTGGGACTTCTACACGGTCCTCTTCGGCGTCGGCCGCGCGCTCGGCGTGCTCGCCAACATCACCTGGGACCGCGGCCTCGGCTACGCCATCGAGCGCCCCAAGTCGGTCACCACCGACATGCTCGAGCAGTGGGCCAAGGACGGCGGCCGCAAGGGCGCCGAGGACTAGGCTTCACGGCACAGGAACCCTGACGAACGGGGGGCCGCTCCGAGAGGGGCGGCCCTCTTCAATTACGGCGCGACCCGCAGCAGGAACTCCTCGACGATCTTCATCGACTCCTCGGGCTTGCGCAGCAGCACCAGGTGCCGCGTGTCGACCCTCCGCACCTCGGCCCTGGGCTGCAGCGCCCGGATCTCGCCCGGCAAGGTCGATCGCAGCAGCCGGTCCCTCTTCCCGCCCAGGAAGAGGAGCGGCACCGGGCACCTGCGCAGCGCCTCCGACGCGTCGACCCCGATCGCCTCTCGAGCCCGCGCCGCCATCACATGGGCCGGCACGTGTCGG
>JBAXVO010000229.1:0-5634 GCA_037129355.1 Deltaproteobacteria bacterium
GGCCGACGGTGGTCCGCCCCGGTCCTACGTCGGCGCGGTCACGGTCTGGCGCGAGGGCGGCGAGGTGGCGGTGGTCGTCCGGCTCCCGCTCGAGGAGTACGTGGCATCGGTGGTCGCGGCGGAGACGGAGCCGGGGACGCCGGTCGAGGCGCTGAAGGCCCTCGCGGTGGTGGCGCGCTCCTACGCCGTGACCGCCCGGGGACGACACGAGGGGGCGGACCTGTGCGACCTCGCCCACTGCCAGGTGATGGGCCCCTCGGGCGCGGGAGCCCACCGGGCCTCGGCCGTGGCGGCGGCCAGGGGCACCGCGGGGCAGGTCCTCCGCGTCGAGGACGGGAGCGTGGCGGAGGCCCCCTTCCACGCCGCCTGCGGCGGACACACCGCCGACCCGGTCGAGGTCTTCGGCGGGGACGGAACCGGCGCCGCGGCAGTTCCCGACCCGGGGTGCGCCCCCGTTCCCTGGCAGGTCGAGGTCGGGGAGCAGGTGCTGGCCCGGGTGGCTGGCCGGGAACTCGCCCAGGGGAAGGCGCCTGCGTCCCCCGTGCCCGTGGAGTCGCTCCGGTTCCTGCGCGGCCAGGGGGGCTACGTGATCCAGGTCGTCGGGGCCGGCTCGGCGGTGGGCGGCGAGGCCTTCACCCGGGCCCTCGACCGGGCCCTGGGGCACGGCCGGGTGCGCAGCGCTCGGTTCGAGGTGCGCCGCTCGAGGGGTGCGCTCCAGATCACCGGGAGCGGGACCGGGCACGGGGTCGGCCTCTGCCAGTCGGGCAGCGCGAGGCGTGCGGCCGACGGGCAGGGGTACGAACGGATCCTCGGCCACTTCTTCCCGCGGGCCCACCTCGACCCGCCAGCCGTCAGATCCGATCCGGCGGGGCAACCTGCCCCGCGTTGGGCTCCGCTCAGCAGAACCAGTTCTCGGTGAGTCGCGGCGTGCCCGCGGTAGCGAACGGTCGGGCCACGTGCGAGTGGGCCCGGCCGGCCGCTGCGAGCGCCAGCGCCTTCACCTCGGCGAGCGTCGCGGCAGGATCGTCTCCGCGGGTGGCCGCGGCGCCCACGACGGCCGCCACCCGGGCCTGCAGGTCGTCCATCCTGGGGTCCGGGTGGCGCCACCGCCAGGTGAGCGCCGCCGGGTCGAGCCCCTCGACCGGCAGTTCCGGGTCGCCGAGGAGCAGCGACCCGGGCGGGACGAGCAGGCGAAGGGAGAACTGCACCGGATCGATGCGTCCGATCCATCCCCGCTCCTCGAAGGTCTCGACGATGTCGAGGTAGCCGTCGAGCGTCTCCCAGGGCGTGAAGGGAACGAGGGTGGGGCGGAGCGGCAGCCCGGCCTCGTCGCAGGCCTCGAAGGCGCGGAGGACGTCGGCGCGGACGTGCCCCTTCTCGAGCTTGCCGAGCACCCGGTCGGAGAGCGACTCGACCGCCGACACCGCGAAGATGGCGCCGCAGGCCACGAGCTCCGGGAGGTGCGCGGCGTCCCGGACCAGGTGCTCCACCTTGGCGGTGAAGTCGAAGGTGACCGCGGGGAAGCGCCGCCGGAACTCCCGCGCGATCCGGAGCGCGTGCCCCGGGCCATTCAGGAAGTCGGGATCGCCGAAGGTGAGGTGGGTGGCCCCCCGCTGAATCTGGTTGTCCACGTCGGCGAGCACGGTCTCCACCGGGACCGCGAAGAAGCGGCCGTCGTAGACGGCGGGGATGGGGCAATGGCGGCAGCGGTGGAGGCAACCCCGGGTGGCCTCGACGTAGCCGGCCGTCCGCTCGCTCCCGTCGGCCTCCCGCAGCCGCGCGTACCGTGCCGGCGAGGGCAGGCCGTCGCGCAGCGGAACCGGGAAGGAGAGGCGCCCGAGCGACGCCGCCGCGCCGCCGCGCTGGACGAACCGGGTGAGATCCTCGCCCCGCTCGGCGGCCTGCACGAGCGCCACCAGCTCCTCCTCGCACTCCCCCCCGAGCACGGCGGAGGCTCCCGCATCGAGGAGCAGGGGAGCGTGGAGCGGCGCGTAGGTCCCGTGGAAGGCGAGGAGGGCCGTGGGGTTCCGGGCGCGAATCCGGGCCGCCGCGTCGAGCCCCAGCCGGAGCGCGGTGTGCATGGGGACCGAGATGGCGATGAGCCGGGCCCGGGCCACGCGTCCGTCGTCGAACGGCTCGACCGAGAGGTCGAGCGTGGCCGGCCGGTAGCCGGCCCGCGACAGGAAGGCGGCCGGCCAGGCGATGCCCTGCGGCTGGTGCCCCAGCTCGTAGGTGGAGACGAGGAGGACCGCGCCCTCGCCCCGCATCGACTACCCCTTGCGAGGAGGGGGGACGTAGTCGGGCGGGAGCTGCGATCCCTCGCCGAAGAAGAACTGCTCCGCCTGCTGGTAGAGGATCTGGTTCGTCCGGGGATCGGCCGGCGCCAGGCGGTACTCGTTCAGGACCATCTTGAAGTGCTCGAGCCACATCTTCCAGGCGTCCTGGGAGATGGAGTCGAAGATGCGCTGGCCGAGCTCGTTGGAGAACGGCCGGAACTCCAGGCCCGGGAGTTCCTTCCCGAGCTTCTTGCACTGGACCATGCGCGCCATCGGGTTCCCTCCGGGGATCAGGAGATGAGCGAGGCGGGGCTGACGCCGAGCGCCTTGGAGAGCGACTCCAGGGTGTCGAGGGGCGGCGTGCGCTGGCCGCGCTCCAGCATGGAGATGTAGGACACGGACAGTCCGGCCTTCCGGGCCAGCGTCTCCTGGGAGAGCTTGCGGCGGAGCCGCTCGGACTTGAGGTTGGCGGCGAACTTGTCGGAGAGGGACAGGGTGCGGCTTTTCTTGGAAGTGGCCATGATCTTTGGGTGCCTTGGTGCCGACTGCGAGGAAAGGTGGAGTCGCGGTTGTCTAACATCGACTGCACCGAGGGTCGAGGAAATCGAGAAGCCCGGTGGGGGCTAGACTCCCGGCGGGCGGAGCAGGACCACATCCACCCACCGTCCACGCCGCAGCCGGGCGGCGCCGGCCGGGAGCACCGCGAGCCCCTCCATCCCCACCACCGAGGTGAGGTGGCCGCTCTGCTGGGTCCGCAGCCCGTCGACCCACAGTGAATCACCCTCCCGGCGGAAGCGGCAGCGCAGGTAGAGGGCCAGGTCGGCCGGCTTCTCCTCGGCGCTCCCCAGCCGGGCCCGCAGCATCATCCGTCCCGTCCCGGGCAGGCCGGCCAGCGCGCGCAGGGCCGGGCGGACGAAGAGCTCGAAGGTCACGAGCGAGCTGGCGGGGTTTCCCGGCAGGCCGAACACCGCCATCTTCCCCCAGCGCCCGAAGGCCACCGGCTTGCCCGGCCGCATGGCCACCCGCCAGAAGTCGAGGCGCGTCCCGGAGCCCTCCAGCCCGGCCCGGACGAGGTCCCGGTCCCCCACCGACACGCCGCCGATGGAGACGAGCGCGTCGAGGCCGCGCGCCGCCGCGAGCGACCTCCGCAGCGAGGCCGGGTCGTCGCCGGCCAGCGGGAGCCGCACCGGGACGGCGCCGGCCTCGGTGCAGGCCGCCGCCAGCTGGTGGCCGTTCGACTCGAAGATCTGCCCCGGGCGCGGCGTGCCCCCGACCGGGACGATCTCGTCCCCGGTGGCGAGGATGCCCACGCGGGGGCGGCGGTGGACCGCCAGCTCGGGGAGCCCGAGCGCGGCCGCCAGACCGATGGCGCCGGCGTCCACCTCGAGCCCGGCCCGGAGCGCCACCGATCCCTCCGCCACGTCGGCGCCCGCCGATCGGACGAAGCGGCCGGGCGAGCCGGCGCGGAGGAACCGGGCGAACCTCCCCCTGCGCTCGACCTCCTCCTGCATCTCCACGCAGTCGGCGCCCGGGGGCAGGGGGGCCCCGGTGAAGATCCGCGCGCACGCCCCGGGCGGGAGCGGGCGGTCCTGGCCGTCCCCGGCGAAGACCTCGAAGGCGACCGGGAGCCGGGAGCCGGCCCGCGGAGCGTCGGCGGCCCGGAGCGCGTACCCGTCCATCTGCGAGTTGTCGAAGGGGGGCAGCGCGCGGTCGGCCCGGACGTCCTCGGCGAGGGCCCGGCCCAGGGCCGCTCCGAGTGGGACCCGCTCGATCGGGAGCGGCGCGACGTCGGAGAGGGCGTCCAGGATCCGCGCGAGGGCTTCGGAGGGCGTGAGCACCCTCCGGTTCTAGCGGGCCGGGCGCGTCCGTGACAACATCCGCGCATGCCCCAACGTCCCGTCCCCGACGTGCGCCCGGAGGCGCTCCTCGCCGAGCTGCGCCGCGCCGGAGGGAAGGCCGTCTCGCTGCCCGAGCTCCTCCAGCGGATGCACGTCCACCCCGGGGCCCGGCGCGCCGCCGGGAAGCTCATGAAGAAGCTGGTCGCCGACGGGGCGGTGCAGGACGTCGGAGGGCGCTTCGCCATCCCCGCGCCCCGGACCCCCGCCCCCCGCAGTCCGGCTCCCCGGACCCCGGAGGCCGGAAGGGGATCGCGGAGCGCCCAGGCAGGCAAGGGGCTCGTGGGGTTCTTCACGAAGCACCGAGACGGCTT
The DNA here is from genome assembly GCA_037129355.1 of Deltaproteobacteria bacterium. GTDB lineage: Bacteria > Myxococcota > Myxococcia > Myxococcales > Anaeromyxobacteraceae > CAIOAK01. The sequence continues at coordinate 4,486 of JBAXVO010000229.1, forward strand.
CGGATTCCTCGCCCGGATGGACCGGCAGGGGCCCGACCTCTTCGTCGCCCCGGGCGACGGGGGCAAGGCGGTCGACGGCGACGTGGTGAGGTTCGAGATCTTCTCCGGCCGGCGTGGCGACCAGGGGCGCATCGTCGAGGTGGTGGAGCGGGGGCGCAGGATGCTCCTCGGCGCCTACGCCGCCCGCGGCGCGGAGAGCTTCGTCGTCCCCCTCGACGAGCAGCTGCCCCCCGTGGTCCCCGTGGCGGAGACCCGCCTCGTGCGAAACGGCGAGGTTGCCAAGGTGTGGCTGGAGGCGGGGCAGGGGCCACTCTCGGGGCGGGTGGTCGACCGGATCCCCAATCCCCAGGCCCCCTCGGTCGAGGTGCTCCGGACGGCCTATGCCCACGGCTTCGCCGACGTCTTCCCCGCCGACGTGGTGGCCGAGGCGGAGGCGACGCCCGACCGCGTCCGCCGCGAGGACTGGGCGGGGCGCCGCGACCTCACCGGGATCCCGCTCGTCACCATCGACGGCGAGGACGCCCGCGACTTCGACGACGCCGTGTACGTGGAGAAGCTCCCCGGGCGCGGTTACCGGCTCGTGGTGGCCATCGCCGACGTCTCCCACTACGTCCGGCCCGGCCGCCCGCTCGACGGCGAGGCCCTGCGCCGGGGCACGAGCGCCTACTTCCCCGGCACCGTCCTGCCCATGCTCCCGGAGCGTCTCTCCAACGGGGTCTGCTCGCTCAACCCCGAGGTGGAGCGGCTCTGCATGGTGGCCGACATGCGCTTCGACGCGTCGGGGACGCCCGGCGCCGTGGAGGTGTACCCCGGCGTCATGCGCTCGGCGGCCCGCTGCACCTACACCGAGGTGGCGCGCATGCTCGACGGCGAGCGCGTCCCCCACCGGGAGTTCCTGCGGGACGGCTTCGTCCGCATGGGGGAGCTGCAGGAGATCCTGGGCGGCGTGCGCCGGCGGCGCGGATCGATCGACTTCGACCTCGCGGAGTCCAAGGTGGTCCTGGGCGAGGACGGCAAGGTGCTCGCCATCGAGCAGCGTCCGCGCAACCGCGCCCACCGGGTCGTCGAGGAGTTCATGCTGGCCGCCAACGAGGCGGTGGCCCGCTGGTTCGGCGACCGGGACCTGCCCACCATCTACCGGGTCCACGG
>JBAXVO010000023.1:0-22936 GCA_037129355.1 Deltaproteobacteria bacterium
GCTGCCGGCGACCGGCGCGACCCTGGTGCTCGGGCCGCTGGCGCTGAAGAAGGGCTCCGGCTCGCCGCTGTCGGTGATGGCGTTCGTCCCGTGAGGTAGAGGGCGGCGCTGCTCCCGTGGCTTCGGGGTCGGCGCTCCTCCGTCGCGCCGATGGTTTGGCCGCGGCCCTTCGCGCCGCATTGGCCGACGCCGGATGCACCTACGACGACGTCGACTACCGGCTCACGGACGCCAGCGGGGAGCAGTACACGTTCAAAGAGGCCGCGCTGGCCATCGCCCGCACCATGAAGAAAGGCAAGGCTGAGTTCGACATCTGGCACCCGGCCGACTGCATCGGCGAGGTGGGAGCGGCGGTCGTGCCGACTGCGTTGAGCGTGGCCAAAGCGGCCAGTGACAAGGGGTACGCCCCGGGCGCCGGGAGCGCGGTGGCCTCGGGCGGGCGCTACGACGGCCTGCTGGCCCGGTTCGGGCGTCCGGGTCCGGCCATCGGGTTCGGGGTGGACCTGGAATACGCCACCCAGGCGCTGGAACGGCGGACCCCCCGCAGGAACCGCCGATGACGGTGGCCCCCGCCGCCCACCCCTGGTAACGTCGGACATCGCGCGCGCCGAAGAGACGGCGCATCGCTGCGAGGAGCCAGGCACATGCCGAACGTGGTCGTCGTCGGCGCCCAGTGGGGCGACGAGGGGAAGGGCAAGATCGTCGATCGCTTCACCGAGTTCGCCGACGTCGTGGCGCGCTACCAGGGCGGGAACAACGCCGGGCATACACTGGTGGTCGGGGGCGAGAAGACGGTGCTCCACCTCATCCCAGCGGGGGTCCTGCACAAGGGCAAGACCTGCATCATCGGGAACGGGGTGGTCGTCGACCCCACCGTCTTCATGATGGAGATCGACCGGCTGAAGCAGAAGGGCTACCTGGCCGACGACTCCCAGCTCGTGCTCTCCCTCGACGCCCACGTCATCATGCCCTGGCACAAGGCGGTCGACCTGGCCCGGGAGCAGTCCATGGGCGCCGGGAAGATCGGCACCACCGGGCGGGGCATCGGCCCGACCTACGAGGACAAGGTGGCGCGGCGGGGCATCCGGGTCCGGGATCTCCTCGACCCGGTCAAGCTCGCACGCAGGGTGAACGAGCGGCTTCCGGTGGCCCAGGAGGAGCTCCGGCGCCTGGGCGCGGACGCCGCGCTCGACGCCGGCGTCATCACCGCCGAGTACGCGGCGCTCGGCAAGCGGCTCGCCGTCTACGCCCGGGACGCCTCGCGGATCCTGCACGAGCTCATCAAGAGCGGGCGATCGGTCCTCTTCGAGGGGGCGCAGGGCACGCTCCTCGACGTGGACCACGGCACCTATCCCTTCGTCACCAGCTCCAACACCGTGGCCGCCAACGCGGCGACCGGGACCGGCGTCGGCCCCACCGCCATCGACGAGGTCATCGGCATCGCCAAGGCCTACAGCACCCGCGTGGGCGGCGGCCCGTACCCCACCGAGCAGAAGGGTGCGGTCGGCGAGGAGCTGCGCCGCATCGGCCAGGAGTTCGGCGCCACCACCGGCCGCCCGCGGCGGACCGGCTGGTTCGACGCGGTGGCGATGCGCTACGCCGCCCGCGTGAACGGGCTCCACGGGCTCGCCATCATGAAGCTCGACGTGCTCTCCGGCTTCCCGGAGATCCAGGTCGCGGTCGCCTACCGGCTCGACGGGAAGACCCTCGACGAGATGCCGGGCGACCCCGAGGACCTCGAGCGCTGCGAGCCGGTCTACGAGTCCCTGCCCGGCTGGATCGAGCCGCTCTCGGGCGTCCGCAGCTGGGACGCGCTCCCCGCGGCCGCGCGGTCCTACGTGAAGCGGCTCGAGGTGCTCACCGGGGTGCCGGTCATCGCCGTCTCGGTCGGTCCCGACCGGGAGGAGACCATCCTGCTGCGCAACCCCTTCGCGAAGTAACGAGGGTCAGGCAGCCCGCCGGGAGCCGTTCGACGCGCCGAGAAGGCGCGACACCTGCTCCTGGCGGTGATCGAAGATCCGCCCGAGCATCCGGCCCACCATGATGGGGTGCGCGACCTCGCCCAGCGGGCCGAGCGGGAGCCGGTACTCCACGCGGTCGCCGACCCGCGTTCCCCCGTCGACGTCGGCGAAGGTGTGGGTGTGCTGCCAGAGCGCGTAGGGCCCACGCTCCTGCACGTCGACGAAGCGGATGCCCGGCTGCCAGGCCGCGATCCGGGTCCGCCAGTGGAAGGGGATCCCGAAGAGCGAGAGCCGGTAGTCGATCCGGGAGCCCTCGTCGAGCGAGGTGGGGACTGGCGGGAGGATCGAGAAGGGGAGGAAGTCGGGGGTGATGGCTTCCAGGTTCCGCGCGTCGGCGAAGAAGGCGAACACCTCCCGGCGGGGGAGGGGAACGACCTGGCTCCGCTCGAGGATGTGGATGCGGCTCATCTGGGACTCCATTGCCTGGTGTGTGAAATCGTTAGAGAATGTATTTGTCCTGGATAACCACAGGACAAAGACGTTGCAACGTCCGTTCGGGTCGATAGGAGAGGACCATGGACCCCGCGCCAGAGCGTCCCCCCGGCAAGTACCCGATCCGAGTCGTGGCCAGGCTCACCGGGATCCCCATCGACACCCTGCGGGCCTGGGAGCGGCGCTACGGCGCGGTGGAACCGGCCCGGGACGAGCGCGGGCGGCTCTACGACGACGTCGACCTCCAGAAGCTGAAGCTGCTCCGGCGGCTCGTCGAGCGCGGCCACGCCATCGGCCGGATCGCCACCCTGGGGGAGCCCGAGCTCGGCAAGCTCCTCGAGGCGGGGCTGGAGCCGAGGGACCGGGACGGCAAGGCCGACGCGGTCGACCTCGAGGGGTTGCTCGAGGCGGTCGAGCGCTACGACCTCGCGTCGGTGGACCGGAAGCTCGGCAAGCTCTCCGCGGTGCTCTCCTCCCGGGAGATGGTGCACGAGGTGGTGCTCCCCTTCATGCGGGAGGTGGGGCTGGGCTGGCAGCAGGGTCGCTTCACGGTGGCGCAGGAGCACATGGTGTCGGGCGCCCTCCGCAACCTGCTCGGCTCCCTCGTGCGGGTCCAGGCCCCGCGCGAGGGGCGGCACGGGCTGGTCTTCGCGACCCCTCCCGGCGAGCGGCACGAGCTCGGGATCACCGCCGCCGCCATGCTGGCGGCCGCCGGGGGGCTCGGCGTCACCTACCTCGGCGCGGACCTTCCCGTGGGCGACGTGATCGAGGCGACCCGGCGCACCGGGGCCCGCGCCGTGGTGATCGGCCTCACCCGGTCGGTCGGCGTCCCGGAGGCCGTGGAGGCCGTCCGCGCCGTGGTCGACGGGGTGCCGCGCGGCGTCGAGGTCTTCGTGGGGGGCGCGGCCGCGGAGGCCCAGCCCGATGCGATTCGCCATGCCGGGGCCACGCTGCTGAAGACCTTCGAGGCGCTCGAGAACGCCTACCGCGGGCTGGGCGGCCGCTTCTAGGAGAGGAGCAGCGCCGCGACGCCCGCGGCGGCTGCTGCGGCGAGGAGCGCGGTCCGTGCGCGCCACCGGGTTGCGGTCCGGAGGGCGAGTTCCGTTTCCGACGACGGTGGCGGGACGATCCCGAGGGCGAGGACGGTCCTCCCCAGCCGAAGCTCCTCCCCGGGCACGAGCGGGCGGGGCCCCGCGACGCGAACCCCGCCGAGCCAGAGCCCGTTCCGGCTCCCCAGGTCCCGGACCGTCACGCGCTCCCCCTCGAGGTCCAGGCGGGCGTGGTTGCGGGAGACGCAGGGATCGTCGAGCCGGATCGCCGAGGCCGCGCCCCGACCCAGCACGCCGGGGCGCAGCCGGAACCGCCGTCCGGCCTCCGGTCCCTCGACGGCGTGGAGTTCCGGCCCGGCGTCGGGGGGCTTGCCGCGGAGGGCCGAGAGGAGGATCGCCCGGGCCCCGGCGGCGGTTCCCGGGTCCTCCCAGCCGACGACGATCCGCTCGCTCCCCACCTCGACCGACTGGCCGGGCCGGAGCAGCCGCCGTTCGCCGCCCGGGATCCTCCGCCCGTCGACCCGGGCCGGGCGGTTCGAGACCTCGAGGACCAGGCCGGGAACCTCGGCGCCGGTGAGCCGGACGGAGGGGAGGACCTCCGCGATCGCCCCGGGGCGGAGGCTGATCTCCCGGTCGGGCTGGCCGGGGCGCCGGACGGTCGCTCGGGACGCCATCGGGAAGGGTCACCTCCCCCGGAGGAGCGCCCAGGCGTCGAGCGCATCCTCCGGGCGGGCGCGCCAGACGCTCGACCCGTCGCTCCGGAAGCGCACCGGTCCCCGGTCGGTGCGGAGGAGCTCGGCTCCCGAGGCGCGCCACCGGTCGACCGTCTCGCCGTGGGGAAATCCGTAGCGGTTGGCCGCGCCGACGGGGAAGACGACCCAGCGCGGGTGGGTGGCGGCGACGAGTCCGCGTCCGGAGCTGGTGCGGCTGCCGTGGTGCGGCGCCTTGACGACGTCGACGGGCGGGATCCCCGTGGAGAGGAGCGCCGCCTCGCCGGCCGCCTCGACGTCCCCCGGCAGGAGGAACGAGGTTTCACCGTAGGTGACGTGGAGAACCAGCGAGGCGTCGTTCTCGATGAGCCGCCGACCGTCCCGCGGCGGGCCGAGCACGCGGAAGCGCACGCCGGCGAGCGAGACCTGGTCGCCCGACGCGAGCTCGGTGACGGGCGGCAGGCGGGCGAACGCGGCCCGGGCCCCCTCGTCGCCCCGGTCCCAGGAGGCGAAGACGCGCCCCACGCCGAGGCCGGACGCGACGGCGGGCAGCCCCTGCAGGTGGTCCGGATGGGGATGGGAGACGAAGATCGCGGCGAGACGGGTCACCCCCATGTCGCGGAGGAAGGGGAGGACGTCGCGCGCACCGGGGTCGTAGCGTCCGGAGGGATCCCCGCCGGCGTCGACCACCACGGCCGAGCCGTCGGGGAGCCGGACGACGGTGCAGTCCCCCTGTCCCACCGCGAGGAACGTCACCTCGATGCCGGGGCGGAGCCTGGCGGCGGCGAGCCGCGCAGGCCCGGGCAGCAGGAGCGCCCCGAGGGCAGCCGCCGCGAGCCCCCACCGAAGCCGCCCCGGCGTGAACATGGCCGCCGCTCCCGCCCCGTAGGCCACGGCGACGAGCCCCCAGCCCGGGGAGGCGAGCCCCACGGTGGCGAAGGCAGGCGCGGCGAACGCGCCGTTCACCGCCAGGAAGATCGAGGCGAGCGGCCGGCAGGCCCAGAGCGCCGCGGGGAGGAGGGGGGGCGCCACCGCGCTCGCCAGGAAGGCGAGGGCGGCGAGCACCGTGAGGGCCGAGGCCACGGGGAGCGCCACCGCGTTGGAGAGGATGGCCACGGTGGACAGGCTGCGGAAGTGGAGCGCGAGCAGGGGCGCGGTGGCGAGGGTGGCCGCGGCGCTGGCACAGGCCCCCTGGAGCGCCGCCTCCAGCGCCCGCCCGGGCCATCCGGTGCGATCGGGCGCGAGGGGAACGGCCGCGCGCAGCGGCCGGGCGAGCGCCACGAGCCCCGCCACCGAGGCGAAGGAGAGCTGGAAGGAGACGTCGACGAGCGCGCCGGGATCGAAGGCGAGGAGCGCCAGGGCCGCGATGGCCAGCGCCGAGGCGGGATCGTTGCCGCGCCCCAGGACGGCGGCCCCGAAGACGAGCCCGGCGGCGACGGCCGAGCGCAGGACGGGGACCGTCGCGCCGGTGGCGACGGCGTAGAGCGCGGTGACAGGGAGGCAGGCGGCCGCCGCCGCGCGCCGCACGCGGAAGCGGGAAGCGAGGGCGGGGAGGCGCAGGAGCAGCGCCTGGAGGACGCGCCAGGTCCCGAGCGCGACCACCGCCAGGTGCAGGCCGGAGACCGAGAGCACGTGGGCGAGGCCGCTCCGGGCGAAGCGCTCCCGCGTCGCCGCGTCGACCTGCGACTCGTCCCCGGCGCCGATGGCCCGGACGAGCGCGCCCTCGGGCGTCGGCAGCGCCCTCGAGACCGCCGACCCGAAGGCGATCCGGCTCGCCGCCACCGGGGAGAGCGGGGAGGGGGCGCCGGTCCGGGCCGGAGGGGTGCGGGTCCACGCCTGGGCCGCCACCCCGTGGGCGCCGAGAGCCAGCGCTCCGTCGCGACCGCCCGGGTTCCGGGGACCGAGTGGTTCCCTCACCTCGGCCGAGAGGAGCACCTCGTCGAGGGGGGCGAGCGGCCAGGGGAGGTCGGGCGCCGAGACCTCGACCCGCCCCTCCGGTCCGGCGGCCACGAGGAATCGCGCCCGGTCGTCCTGCCGCCTGGGCATCGAGACCACCCGCCCCCGGAGGGTCGTCGTCCCGGCCGGGATGGCGCCGGGCTCGGACGAGGAGGCCACACCCGTGACGAATCCAGCCGCCCCGAAGGCCACGGGGAGCACCCCCGTCCAGGCGGCCAGCACCGCCGCTCCCGCACCCGCCCACGCTGGAAAATCCCCTGGTTTCAATAGGATGGCCGCGCCTGCCCCGAGCGCGAAGGAAGCCGCGGCGACCTGTATGCGCCTGGAATTCCTCAGAAAAGGCATGTGAAGTGAATGATTTCTTCGCCATTGACGCGGCGCAAGCAAAGTGGTAGGGTCCGCGCTCCAGGCCCAGCGCCCGCCCGCCCGAAGACCCGGGTGTCGGCTAAAGCGGCGGCGGGGCGGAGGAAATCATGGCGCCATCTCAGAATCCGTCGGGCCCGTCCTTCAAGGTCGGGGACAAGGCAGTCTACCCTGGCCAGGGAGTCGGCGAGGTCATGGGGATCGAGCACAAGGAGGTCGCCGGCCAGCGGCAGTCCTTCTACGTCCTGCGGATCCTCGACAACGGGATGAAGATCATGATCCCGATGAACAAGGTGGGCTCGGTGGGCCTCCGCGAGATCATCGGCGACAAGGAAGTCCGCAAGGTCTACAGCATCCTCCGGGAGAAGGAGGTCTCGGTCGACAGCACGACCTGGAACCGCCGCTACCGGGAGTACATGGACAAGATCAAGACCGGCTCGGTCTTCGAGATCGCCGAGGTGCTCCGCGACCTCTACCTGCTCCGCTCCGACAAGGACCTCTCGTTCGGCGAGCGCAAGATGCTCGACACGGCCCGGTCCCTGCTCATCAAGGAGCTCGCCATCGCGAAGGACTGCGACGAGCAGGACGTCGAGACCGAGCTCCGGAAGATCTTCAACATCGCCAACTGAGGGCGGGGGTCCGGGGCGGAATGCCGTTTCGGACAGCCAGCTTCGACGTCCGCCGCGCGGCCCCTGGTTCGCGCGGCGGTCGCGTTTCGGGGAGTCGAGCCTTGGCGTTCCGTTCGGGACGGGCATCGAGGTCGGGCCAGAGCACGGGGAGTGCCAGCCCGGTGGAGGGGGCGTGATCGGCGGCGAGCGCGTGGGAGGGATCCTGGCGGCCGGAGGCTCCGGTCTGCGGGCCGGCCAGGCCAAGCAGTGGGCGATGCTCGGGGGCGAGACCGTCCTGCGCCGGGCGGCGCGCGTGCTCGCCGGAAGCGGCGTCGTCGACGAGATCGTCGCGGTCGTCCCGGCCGGGGAGGAGGCCCGGGGCGCGGCCGAGCTCCAGGGGCTGGCCGTGCCGGTCCGCGCCGTGGCCGGTGGCGCCGCGCGAGCCGACTCGGTGCGGGCCGGGCTCGAGGCGCTGGGGGACGTCGCCGTGGTGCTCGTCCACGACGCGGCGCGCCCGTTCGCCTCCGCGGCGCTCGCCCGCGCGGTCGCCGAGGCGGCCGCCCTGCGCGGAGCTGCGCTGGCCGCTCTCCCCGCCACCGACACCGTGAAGCGGGCCGACGGCGATCGGGTGGTCGAGACGCTCGACCGGCGGGTCCTCTGGCTCGCCCAGACGCCCCAGGGGTTCCGGGCCCCGCTCCTCCGCCGGGCCTACGCGTCGGCGGGCGCATCCGCCGCCGTCGCCACCGACGAGTGCCAGCTCGTGGAACGGCTCGGCGCCGAGGTCGCGCTCGTGCCGGGGGAGCCGGGCAACTTCAAGATCACCGGGGCCGACGACCTGGCCCGCGCCCGCGCGCTCCTCGAGCCCGCCGTGGCCATGGGCGTGGGCTACGACGTCCACCCCTTCGCCCCCGGCCGGAAGCTCGTCCTGGGGGGCGTCGAGTTCGAGGGGGACGGCCTCCTCGGCCACTCCGACGCCGACATCTGCGCCCACGCCATCTGCGACGCCGTCCTGGGCGCGGCCGGCCTGGGGGACATCGGCCGCCATTTCCCCGACACCGACCCGCGCTGGAAGGGGGTCTCCTCGCTGCTCCTGCTCCGCGAGGTGGCTGGGAAGGCCCGTGCGCTGGGCTGGTCGGTCGGGAACTGCGACGTGACGCTGGCGGCCCGCCGACCGAAGATCGCGCCGCGGGCCGACGAGATGCGGGCCCGCCTGGCCGAGGCGCTCGGCGTCTCGCCGGCCCAGGTCAACGTGAAGGGGACCACCGGCGAGGGGCTCGGGTTCGTGGGGCGGGGCGAGGGAATCGCCGCCCATGCGGTTGCACTTTTGGTGAAAAGGTAGGCGAGCGAGATGGCCATCCAGTTCCACGACACCCTGGCCGGCGAGAAGGTCGAGTTCCAGCCCATCGTTCCCGGCAAGGTGGGGCTCTACGCCTGCGGCCCCACGGTCTACGACCACTCCCACCTGGGGCACGCCCGCTGCTACGTGGTCTGGGACGTGGTGGTCCGCCACCTGCGGGCCCGCGGCCTCGAGGTGAAGTACGTTCGAAACTTCACCGACGTCGACGACAGGATCATCGCCCGGGCCAACGAACGGGGAGAGGACCCGGTGGCGCTGGCCGCCCGGTTCGCCGACTCCTTCCTCGAGGACATGGACGCGGTGGGCTGCCTGCGCCCCGACGCGGCCCCTCGCGTGTCCGGGACCATGCCCGGAATCGTGGCCCTCATCGAGCGGCTCGTCGAGCGGGGTTTCGCCTACGCGCCGGGCAACGGCGACGTCTACTACGCGGTCCGGAAGTTCCCGGCCTACGGGCAGCTTTCGCGGCGCGACGTCGACGACCTCCGGTCGGGCGCCCGGGTCGAACCCGGGGACGCGAAGCGCGACCCGCTCGACTTCGCGCTGTGGAAGGGGGCCAAGCCGGGGGAGCCGGAGTGGGACTCCCCGTGGGGGAAGGGGAGGCCGGGCTGGCACATCGAGTGCTCGGCCATGACGTTCGAGCACCTGGGCAGGACGTTCGACATCCACGCAGGGGGCAAGGACCTGGTCTTCCCCCACCACACCAACGAGATCGCCCAGTCGGTGGCCGCCCTCTCCGACGGGCTCGAGCCCAGGGACTTCGCCCGGTACTGGATGCACAACAACTTCGTCGAGATCGACCAGGAGAAGATGTCGAAGTCGCTCGGCAACTTCTTCACGGTGAAGGACGTGCTGCGACTTCACGACGGGGAGGCGCTGCGCTTCCTCCTCCTCGGCACCCACTACCGGAAGCCCATCAACTTCTCCGATGGGCTCGTCGGCGACGCCGAACGCCGGCTCGGCTACCTCTACGAGACCCTGGAGAAGGCCGATCGCCTCGCCGAGGGCGCGGCGCCCGACCCGGCCGCCACCGCCTGGGCGGAGGGCGCCCGCTCGGCGCTCGACGACGACTTCAACACCGCGGCGGTGCTGGGCATCCTGGCCGAGGCCTTCACGGCGGCCAACGCGGCCGCCGACCGCAAGGGGAAGAAGACCCCCGCGGACCGGTCCGGCCTGGCGCGGTTCGCCCTCGACGCGCGGGCGGTGGGCGCCGAGCTGGGCATCCTGCAGCGGTCGCCCGCCGAGGCCCTCCAGGCCCTGCGGAGCAAGGCCGTGGTTCGGCGCGGCATCGACCCGGCCCTGGTGGAGGCGCGGATCGCCGAGCGGGCCGAGGCACGCCGCGCCAGGGACTTCGCCCGGTCCGACGCGGTCCGGGACGAGCTCCTGGCGCTCGGGGTGGTGCTCCAGGACGGGGCGGCCGGCACGACCTGGAAGGTCGAGTAGCCGGAATCGCCAAATTCGTCCTCGCATGACGCGCCGCGCGATGCGTCCGGCGTCCGGCACGGCTAAACGGTTTGCGGTCGGGAGGAAGCGATTCTTTACCCTCGGTTCCCCCCCCGGCGTGGCTTCGTCCAGTTCACCTGAGGTGAAAATGGTCCGCAGAGTCCTTCCCGCGCTCCTCCTCGCCGCCTTCGCTGCGGCGTGCCAGTCGAAGGCGACCCCGTCGGGAACCCCGGTCAAGGGCGTGATCTCCGGGATCCCCGGCCTGGGCGCCGAGGTCACCGTCACCTACGACTCGTTCGGCGTGCCGCACGTCGCCGCGGCCAGCGACGACGACGCCTCCTACGCCATCGGCTACATCCACGCCCGGGACCGGCTCTTCCAGATGGACTTCATGCGCCGCATCTCCCGCGGCAGGCTCGCCGAGATGCTCGGGCCGGAACTGCTGTCCACCGACATCTCGATCCGGACGGTCTTCACGGCCCAGACCCCCGTGGCGAGCGGCATCCACGCGGGGAGTTACCGGATCGAGGACGTCATCACCTCCACGCTCTCCCCCTCGTTCAAGGCCTACCTCCAGCGCTACGCCGACGGCGTGAACCGGTTCATCGTGGACATGGCGCTCGGCCTGAACGGCGCCCGGGTCCCCGCCGAGTACGTCCTCCTGGCCTCCCTGCCGGGTGAGTACTCGCCCACCTTCTGGACGGTCGAGGACACCATCGCCATCGGGCGCTACCAGACCTGGAGCCTCTCCGAGACCCTCTCGGACGAGGTGAACTACGGCCGGCTCGCTCAGGCCTTCGCGGCCGCCTGCGGCGCCACGCCGGTGAGCTCCTGCCCCATCTTCGCGCTCTTCACCGACCTCACCCGGTTCGCCGGCGCCACCCAGGCCACCATCCTGCCTCCGCCCGTGACGGGCGTCGTGGGCGCGACCGCCGCTGCTCCCCCGCACGCTCCCCCCGGGAACTCCCCGGTCCTGCAGGGGCTCCGCGCGCTCCGGCGGATGACCGGGCAGCCCGCCGGCGAGCCGGCCGGCTCGAACAACTGGGTGATGCGCGCGCCGCTCTCCGCCCACGCCATGGTGGCGAACGATCCCCACCTGGCCCTCCAGAACCCGGCGATCTTCATGCTCATGCAGGTGAGCACCCCGACCCGCAACGTGGGGGGCGTCGCCTTCCCGGGCGCGCCGGTCATCGCCATCGGCCACAACGACTACCTGGGCTGGGGCAACACGGTGGCCACCTTCGACGTCACCGACGTCTACTACTTCCCGATCGCGGCGGGCGGCCTGCCGCCCTCCACCGTTCCGGTCAGCGAGACCTATCAGGTCCGGGGCGGCACGCAGGTCACGCCGAGCCCCATCCTGCTGGTGCCGAGCTACGGGCCGGTCATCGGAGCCGACGCGGGCGCCTACTACACCGCCCTCTGGACCGGGCAGTACCCGACCAACGAGCCGCTCGCCCTGTTCCAGCTGAACCAGGCGAAGAGCGTGGACGAGGCCTTCGAGGCCGTGAAGAACTTCGGCGTGGGCGCGCAGAACCTGGTCTTCGCCGACGTCGGCGGGAACATCGGATACTACCCGCACGCCAACGTCCCCATCCGCAAGGCGGGCTGCTACGCCTACCCGGCGCCGCGCCCGATCTTCGGCGGCGCGCTGACCTCGCAGGTGGTCCCGTGGGCCCCCATGCCCGCCGACGGGAGCTGCACCTGGACGGGCTACATCTCGGACACGGCGCTGCCCCAGGCCAAGAACCCGGCGTCGAACCGGATCGTGACCGCCAACAACGACGTCCAGGGCGAGCTCCTCACCAACAACCCGTTCCGCTTCGGGGCCGACACCTACCTGCACGCGTACGCCGACCTGGGCTACCGGGCCGAGCGGGCCACGAACCTGCTCTCGGCCAAGGCCAGCGGCTACACGCTCGATGACATGACCGTCGTCCAGGCCGACAACCACTCGCTCTTCGCCGCCAACGTGGTGCCCGGGCTGCTCGCCTGGTTCGCGGCGGCCAGCTCCGAGGTGACGGCGAAGGGGCTCGGCCCGGCGGTCGACGTCCTCGCCCACTGGGCAAGCGCGGCCAACGCCCGCCGCTTCACGACCCCGACCGGTCTCGCCACCACCGACCCGACCGGACTGCGCTCCGCCGATGCCGAGGTGGTCGCCGCCTCCAACGCTTCGATGATCTTCCACGCGCTCATGCCGCGCCTGGCGGCCCGGCTGCTCGACGTCCCGCTCTCCACGGTCACGATCGGGGGAGGGCCGCTCGACACCCGCACCCTCATCTCCCTGGAGGGGGACCAGCCGGTGGCCAAGTACCTGACGGCACTCGCCCAGTACGCCGTCGGCGCGCCGCCCCCGGTCCCGCTCAACACCTGCATCCTGAGCCACTGCCCGGCCGTCCTCCATGCGTCGGCGGTCGTCGCGGCGCTGGAGGACACGGTGAACTTCCTCTCCACGCAGGCCGCCTTCGGCAGCTCCATTCCCACCGACTGGATCTGGGGACGCAAGCACCGGGTCACCTTCGACAGCATGCTCGCCAACCTGGGCCTGACCGTCTTCAACTACGGTCCCTTCGCCAACGACGGCGGCAGCTACACCGTGGACGTGGCCAACTTCAACTGGAACGACGACGGCGGGAACGGCTTCTTCCAGCACGCCGGCGCCAACCTCCGGTTCTCGGCCGAGATGATCTCCCAGGGCAACGTGGTCTGGCGCGCGGTGATCCCCGGCGGGCAGCCCGACTACGCCAACGACGCGAACTACGAGAGCATGATCCCGCTCTGGCTCTCCAACGCACCCGGGAACCAGCCCTGGACGCCCGCCGAGCTCCAGGCGGCCGCGGTCAACACCCTGATCTTCCAGCCGTAGGGGCGGCATGATCGCGAGGGGCCCGGGCGTTAGACTCCCCCGGTGCCCCTCGACATCCAGACCGACCTCGCGCCGCTCGGCGACCAGCCCCGGGCCATCGGGGAGCTGGTCGCCGGCCTGAGGCGCGGCGATCGCTCGCAGGTCCTGCTCGGGGTCACCGGGTCGGGGAAGACCTTCACCATCGCGCAGGTGATCTCGGCCGTGAAGCGGCCGGCGCTGGTGCTCGTGCACAACAAGACGCTGGCGGGCCAGCTCTACGGCGAGTTCAAGGAGCTCTTCCCCACCGCCGCGGTCCACTACTTCGTCAGCTACTACGACTACTACCAGCCGGAGGCGTACGTGCCGTCGACCGACACGTACATCGAGAAGGACTCGTCCATCAACGACGAGATCGACCGGATGCGCCACGCGGCCACCCACGGTCTCCTCACCCGGAACGACGTCATCATCGTGGCCTCGGTCTCCTGCATCTACGGACTGGGGACCGCCGAGGCCTACTTCGGCCTCCTGCAGCAGCTCGAGAAGGGGCAGGAGTTCCTCCGCGACCGGTTCATCCGGTCCCTGGTCGACATCCAGTACGAGCGGAACGACACCGACTTCCACCGCGGCACCTTCCGGGTCCGGGGCGACACGGTCGAGGTCTTCCCGCCCTACGAGGAGTCCCGCGCCGTCCGCATCGAGTTCTTCGGAGACGTGGTCGAGCGCATCTGCGAGTTCGACCCGCTGCGCGGCGTGGCCATCGCCGAGCTCGACAAGGTCTCCATCTTCCCGAACAGCCACTACGTCTCGGCCCCGGAGGTGCGCCACCGCGCCATCCAGGGGGTCCGCGAGGAGCTCCTGGGCAGGCTCCAGGAGCTGCGGGGAGCCAACAAGCTCGTCGAGGCCCAGCGGCTCGAGCAGCGAACCATGTTCGACCTGGAGATGCTCGAGCAGATGGGCTTCTGCACCGGCATCGAGAACTACTCCCGGTGGCTCTCCGGACGGCGCGCCGGGGAGCCGCCCCCCTGCCTGCTCGATTACTTCCCCAAGGACTGGCTCCTCGTCGTGGACGAGTCGCACCAGACGCTGCCCCAGGTGGGCGGGATGTACCGGGGCGACCGGAGCCGCAAGGAGACCCTCGTCGAGCACGGCTTCCGGCTCCCCTCCGCGCTCGACAACCGGCCGCTCCGGTTCGAGGAGTTCGAGGGGCACGTGGGGCAGGCCATCTACGTGTCGGCCACGCCCGCAGCCCTCGAGCTCGAGAAGGCGGGTGGCGTGGTCGTCGAGCAGATCATCCGCCCCACCGGGCTCGTCGATCCGGAGGTCGAGGTGCGCCCGGTGGGCAGCCAGGTCGACGACCTGCTCGCCGAGGTGCGGAAGCGGGCCGAGGCAGGGGAGCGGGTTCTCGTCACCACGCTCACCAAGCGCATGGCCGAGGACCTCACCGAGTACTACACCGACGTGGGCGTGCGCTGCCGCTACCTGCACGCCGACATCGAGACGCTCGAGCGCAGCGCCCTCATCCGCGACCTGCGGCGCGGCGAGTTCGACGTCCTCATCGGGATCAACCTGCTCCGCGAGGGGCTCGACATCCCGGAGGTGTCGCTGGTGGCCATCCTCGACGCCGACAAGGAGGGGTTCCTGCGCTCCGAGGTGTCGCTCGTCCAGACCATCGGCCGCGCCGCGCGCAACGTGAACGGGCGGGTCATCCTGTACGCCGACTCGGTGACCGAGTCGATGCGCCGGGCCATCTCGGAGACCGACCGGCGGCGGGAGATCCAGCGCCGTTACAACGAGGTCAACGGCATCACCCCGCGGACGGTGAAGTCCAACATCCGCGACCTCTCCATGGCCATCTACGAGGCCGACTACGTCACCGTCCCGGTCTCGGGAGACGGGGCCGAGTACCAGCCCGACCAGATCCCCGCCATCGTGGCCGAGCTCGAGGCGGCCATGCACCGGGCCTCGGAGGCGATGGAGTTCGAGAAGGCGGCGCAGCTGCGGGACCGGGTGCTCGCCATGAAGGACCTGGAGCTCGGCGTCCGCCGGAACACCACCGGCAGGCGCGGCATGCTGGGGAGCGCGGCCACGCCGGAGGCCTTCGCCCGAGGTCCGGCGGCGGGGCGCCCGCAGCGCAAGCGAAGGCGCTGAACCCGGTTGCCGGTACGGCCCCCGGTGTTCCTGGAGGGCGGGGCGGGATAGTCTTCGGGTCGACCGGAGCGGGGGCGCCGTGGCCGACGACGGAAGGGACAGGAGGGACGAGACGACCGGGAGGATCCGGCCAGGTGCGCTCTCCGAGCTGCTCGCCGAGCTCGCCCTTCCGCCCGAACGGGGCGCCCGGGTGGAGCGGGGGGAGACCCTTGCGCCAGGGTCGGAGGTGGGGCGCTTCCAGCTGGTCCGGGAGATCGGGCGGGGCGGCTTCGGGGTGGTCTACGAGGCACGGGACCGGGAGCTGGGGCGCGCGGTGGCCTTCAAGGCGATCCGGGCGGGGAAGGGGTCGCCCGCGCTGCGGGAGGAGCGCCTGCTCCGGGAGGCCGAGGCCGCGGCGCGCCTGTCCCACCCGAACCTGGTCACCCTGCACGACGTGGGGCACGGACCGGCGGGTCCGTTCCTGGTGCTCGAGCTCCTCCAGGGGCGGACCCTCGCCGATCGGCTCGACCAGGGGCCGATCCTCCTCGCGGAGGCGCTCGACGTCGCCGTCCAGGTGGCGCGCGGGCTCGCCTACGCGCACGCCCACGGCGTCTTCCACCGCGACCTCAAGCCCGCCAACGTCTTCCTCTGCGACGGCGGGCTGGTGAAGATCCTCGATTTCGGCCTCGCGCACGCCTTCGGGCAGCCGCGGGTCGAGGGGGGAACCCCCGCGTACATGGCCCCGGAGCAGTGGCGGTCGGCGCCGGAGGACGAGCGGACCGACGTCTTCGCGCTCGGCGTGATGCTCTACCGCATGCTGGCCGGGGAGGTCCCGTTCCCTGGCGACCGGAGCGGCAAGGCGCTGCTCGGGAGCCGCCCGGTGCCCGTCCTGGACGTGCCCGAGGCACCCGCCCTGGGAGCCCTCGCCACCCGGATGCTGGCGCGCGATCCGGTGGACCGGCCCCGCGACGGCGCCGAGGTGCTGGCCTCCCTGGAGGCGATCCAGGAGCAGCTCCGGGCCGCGAACCCCTCCCGGCAGCCCTCGTCGAGCACCGGGCCGATCGCGCGGATGCGCCGGACTCCCGCCTGGCTCCGGCCCGCCGCGGGAGTGGCCCTCGGCGCCGTCCTGGCCGCCGCCGGAGTCGCCTGGATCCTGTCCAGGCGCCCGGAGGCCCCGGATCGCCCGGTGGTGGCCATCGCCGACGTCCAGAACGCCACCGGCGATCCCGAGCTCGACGGCCTGTCCGGCCTCCTGGCCACGGGGCTCGAGCAGTCGCGCCGGATCGGCGTGCTTCACCGGGGGAGGATGCTGGAGGCGGCCCGTCTCACGGGCCACCGGGGCATCGAGCGGATCGACGAGGAGCTGGGGCTCGAGGTGGGACGGAGCATCGGGGCGACCGCGCTGCTCCTCTCCACCGTGCGCCGGCTCGGCTCCACCTGGGTGGTCGAGGTCCGCGCCGTCGATCCGAGGCGAGGCACCCATCTCTTCACGCTTCGCGAGCAGGCCCAGAGCAAGGAGGGGATCCTGCCCCTGGTCGACCGGGTGACCGAGCAGGTCCGGCGCGAGCTTCGGGAGCCGGCGGCCGAGGTGGCCGGTCGACGGGCGAGGCTCGAGGAACTGGTCACCGGGAACCTCGACGCCTACCGCCACTACTTCCTCGCCCGGACCCACCTCGACCGGTTCCGGCTGCCCGAGGCCATCGCCGAGCTCGACCGGGCGCTCGCCATCGATCCGCGCTTCGCGCTCGCCCACTACCAGCTGGCCCGGATGGGCCGGTCGGGGGAGATCTCCGAGGCGACCCGGCGCGCGCACGAGGCCGAGGCGCTGCGCCTGGCCGATCGCCTTCCGCCCCGCGAGCGCGGGATCCTCCTCGCCACCCGCGCGGCAGCGGCCGGCCGGATGGACGAGGCCGAGGCCACCTGGCGGGACCTCGCAGGCGACTTCCCCGACGACCCCGACGTCCTGTTCGGCGCGGGGGACCTCCTGCTCCAGCGCGAGAAGGCGTCGGAGGCCGCGCCGTACCTCCTCCTCGCGGTGGAGCTCCAGCCATCGAACGAGGTCTCCCACCAGCTCCTCTCCCATGCGCTCGGCTTCCTGGGGCGCACCGAGGAGCTCCAGGCGGTCGCGCGGCGCGTCCGGGCGGTCGCCCCGGGACCGGAGACCGACCTCTTCCTCGCCGAGGCCGCGCTCTGGAACGGCGACCTGGCGACGGCCGAGGAGGCGGCACGCCAGGCGCTGGTTCGCGGGGAACGGCAGGCCTACGACACGCTGCTCCGGGTGGGAATGCGGAGGGACGACGCCGGGATCCAGCGGGAGGGCGCGGCGGCTTCCTCGCTCCGGGAGGCGGCCGTGGCGCTCCTCGGCGGGCGGATCGGGGACTTCCGCCGGGCGATCGACCTGACGGTCGAGCTTCCTCCCGCCTGGGACGCGCAGGTGGCGCTCGAGAAGCTGCTCCTCCAGGTCGGGGCAGGGAACCGGGACGAGATCGGCGCGGCCGCCGGACGGCTCGCCGCCACCGGATCGGCCGTGACGGGCGCGGCGGCGGCGGTGACGGCCTGGTCCGGGGACGAGGTGGCGGCCGAGCGGCTCGCTGCGCTGCTCCCGCCCTCGTCGCCGGCCGCCGCACTCCACCGCGCCGTGGCGCAGCGGGTGGGAGGGAGCGCCGCCACCGCGCTCCCGGCGCTGCGCGTGCTCTCCAGGACGCACGCATCGGGGTCGACCTACCTCGATTCCTTCTTCCTCGGCGAGGCGGCGCTCGAGGCGGGACGTCCGGACGAGGCGGTCGAGGCGCTCCGCCGCTTCCAGCGGATGAGCCTCCCGTCGAGCGTGCTCGCCTGGGCCTACCCGCGCAGCTTGCTGCTGCTCGCCCGCGCGGAGGAGGCGGCGGGGCGGCTGCCCGAGGCGCGGGAGGCCACGGCGCGGCTCGCCCGCACCTGGCGGGACGCCGACCCCGACTTCCCTCCGCTGGCCGAGCTGGCCGAGCTCCGGGCGCGCCTCGGACCCTGACGCCCCGCGTCCCGGGGACATCCCAGCACCACGGCGTAGAGCACCGCCCGGTCGGGCCCGCCGACCCGGAGCGCCTCCTCCACCCGGGTGTCGGCCACCGCGCCGCTCGGCCAGGCTGCGAGCCCGGCGCCGGAGGCGGCCACCAGCATGTTCTGGGCGACGTGGCCCGCCTCGAAGAGCACCATCCGCAGCGACAGGGGGTGCTGGTACTTCCACATGGAGCGCCCCAGGCTGGCGACGAGGAAGATGACCGCCGAGGCCTCGGCGGCCCAGGGCTGTTCCCCGAGCAGGTCGGACAGGGAACCGGCGGGGAGCGGCCCGACCCGCTCGAGCTCGCGCCGGAGCCCGGAGTAGCGGTACGCGCCCGGCGGGATCCCCTTCACGTTCCGTGCGAGTAGATAGCCGTCGATCGGGTTGCGCGCGCCTCCCGACGGCGCCAGCTTGAGCGGGAGGTCTCCCTGGACGGGAATGCGAAGCAGCGCGCGCACCCCGAGTCCGGCGAAGAGGACGTCGGAGACCGCCCGGGCGTCGATGCGCGCGCCGGACATGTCCCGGATCGACTCCCGCTTCATCAGATGGGCGAGCACCCCGCGATGGATCCGGGGCGAGGGAAGGGGAGTCCGCCCCGGTCCCGGTTGCGGGATCACCCGGGGGGGCGGGCGCCTGCGCGCGCGGGCGCGGAGCAGGACCTCGGTCTCCGCGATGGGGAGGAAGCGGACGTCGCGGAGGCTCCGGTGGAAGGCGGCGGCGACGGGGCCCCACCTCCAGGCGCGGCGCCAGGCGGCCTCCTCCCGCGCCAGGAGGGATCCCGGGACGACGAGGATGGCCGCCTCGACGAGGCGCCGCAGCGTCGTCGCGGGATCGGGATCGCCCGACCGGCGGAGCGCGCGGCCCAGCCGCGCCACCGTGGCCTGCCGGCCGGCCTCCGGCAGCACGGAGAGCGCGGCGCCGCCGCAGGCTGCGGTCGTGCCCGCGACGAAGTTGTGGACGAGGAGCCACCGGCCCCGCGGCCAGGCGACGAGCGCGGTGGACCGTCGGAGCCGGAGGGCCCTCCGCGGGGGGCGGGCCATCGGACGCTAGGAGCGCGGGATCTTCCCGACCTTGATGGCGATCCAGACCGACTTGCCCTTGCGGTCCTTGATGGGCAGGCACCACGGGATCCCATGGGAAAGGCACGACGGCAACCGCAGCATCCGCACCGAACTGGGGCCGCTCTTCTGGAGCGCGTTCGCCGCCTTCGCGACGGCACGGCCGAACTTCTCGAGCTCCTGCTCGGTGGTGCTCGGGCGGGCGCGCGAGCCCCGCTTGGCCGGAACCTTCGCCTTCTTGGTCGCCATGCTTCCTCCCTGCCGCAGCAACCCGGGATCGGGTTGACCCAGCGTGACGAGAACGATGGTCCACCCGCCTTGCAACCGTCAAGGGCCCCCCCGCGGGGGTGGCGTCCCATCGCCCGAAATGGGGAGAAGGCCGGCGCGCCGGAAGGGCACCCCGGCTAGACTGCCCGGAGCCGATGGAACCCGCCCTCCGCAAGAAGCTCGACGAGCTGCCCGCCGCGCCGGGCGTGTACCTCATGCGGGACCGCCAGTCGAAGGTGGTCTACGTCGGGAAGGCCTCGTCCCTCCGGAACCGCGTCCGCAGCTACTTCGACGCCGGCGGGGGCGACGACCGCCACTTCATCCCGCTGCTCGACGGGCTCCTCGGCGACATCGACGTGGTGGTGACCCGCTCCGAGAAGGAGGCCGTGCTCCTCGAGAACGAGCTCATCAAGAAGCACCGGCCGCGGTTCAACGTCCAGCTTCGGGACGACAAGGACTTCATCGTCCTCCGGCTCGACCGGCGCCACCCCTTCCCGCGGCTCGAGGTGACCCGTGCCCGGCAGCGCAAGGACGACGGGGCGCGCTGGTTCGGCCCCTACTCCAGCGCCAGCTCGATCCGCGAGACCCTGGGGGTGGTGAACCGCTGGTTCCAGCTGCGCACCTGCACCGACCACGTCTTCGACCACCGCAAGCGCCCGTGCATCCTGTACCAGATCCACCGCTGCCCGGCGCCGTGCGTCTACGAGTACCCGCAGGACGAGTACGCCCGCAGCGTCGACGATGCGGTCGCCTTCCTGGAGGGCAAGGAAGGGGAGCTCACCGCCCGCCTGCAGGAGCGCATGCGCGAGGCCGCCGGGGCGATGCGCTTCGAGGACGCGGCCCGGCTCCGGGACCAGCTGAAGGCCGTCGAGCGCAGCCTGGAGACCCAGCGGGTCTTCATGGGCGACCTGGCCGACCGGTACGTGCTGGGCATCCACCGCGAGGGTCCCGACCTGGTCTTCCAGGTGCTCTCCATGCGCGGGGGGAAGCTGCTCGACTCCCGGGCCTATCCCTTCTCCGGCCAGGAGTTCCCGGGGGACGAGCTGCTCTCCTCCTTCCTCTCGCTCCACTACGAGCGCATCGAGGCGCCCGACGAGGTGCTGCTCCCCATCGAGCCGGTGAACGCCGACGCGCTCGCCGACGTGCTCTCCGACCGGCGAGGGCGCAAGGTGCGGTTGCTCTTCCCGCAGCGGGGCGCCAAGGCCGACCTGCTCGACGTCGCCAACCGCAACGCCGTCCAGTCGTTCCGGAACTGGCGCGAGGAGGGGGTGAAGCGCTCCGACGCCCTGGCCGCGCTGACCCGCGCCTTCTCGCTCCACCGGGAGCCCCGCTGGATGGAGTGCTTCGACATCTCCACCTTCCAGGGCTCGATGGCGGTGGGCTCCGGCGTCTCCATGAGGGACGGGGAGCCCGACCGGGCCGGGTACCGCCGCTACCGGGTGAAGGGCGTGGTCGGGCAGGACGACTTCGCGATGCTGCACGAGGTGATCACCCGCCGGCTCCGCCGGGCGCTCGCCGAGGGGGCCATGCCCGACCTCCTCGTCATCGACGGCGGGAAGGGGCAGCTCTCCGCGGCGCTGGCGGCGGCGCGCGACCTGGGCGTCGCCACCCGGCCCGACCCGGGCAACCCCGGCCTTCCCTGCGTGCAGATGGTCGGTCTCGCCAAGAGCCGGACGATCGACGCCACCGCGCTCTCCACCACCCGGGTGATCTCGCGCCGGTCGGCGCGCAGCACCGGGCTCGCCGAGGCGGCCGAGCGGGCCGGCAAGGGGTTCGTGGCCGAGGCGGCGCGCACGCCGGAGCGGGTGTTCCTGCCCGGCCGGAAGGACCCGGTGGTGCTCCGCCAGAACTCGGCCGAGCTCTACCTCCTCGTCCGGCTGCGGGACGAGGCGCACCGCTTCGCCATCGAGTTCCACCGCAAGCTGCGCCGGGCCCGCACCCTGCGCTCGGGGCTCGACGAGATCCCCGGGATCGGCGCGCTGCGGCGCAAGGCCCTGCTGCGCCACTTCGGCTCGCTGCGGAAGGTGCGGGAGGCCACCGTCGAGGAACTGGCCCGGGTGGAGGGGGTGGGGGAGGCCCAGGCCCGCGCCGTCCGGGAGTTCTTCCACCGCGAGGAGGACGCAAGGTTGCTCGAACCCGTCGAGGAACGTATGAATCCCGGATCCCGGAGGCTTCCATGACCCCGCCCGACGATTTCTCGATCCAGCCCGTCGTCGACGAACTCTGCCGCGAGGCGGCGCCGGTGCTGGCCGGCCACTACCGCATGGTGCTGCCCTCCCGCGAGCGGGTCATCGGCATCATCGAGGACGTCCGTGCCCTCTTCTTCCCGGGCTACTTCGGGATGCAGGACCTGCGCGGCGACACGCTCACCTTCCACATCGGCGCCACCCTCGATCGGATGCGCGTGGCGCTCGACGAGGAGATCCGGCGCGCCGTCGCCTTCGCCGAGAAGCACGACTTCGAGTCCTGCTCCCACTGCGCCATCGCCGCGGCCGAGGCCACCGGGAAGTTCGTGGCCCGCCTCCCGGCGGTCCGGCGCCTCGTGGCGAGCGACGTCGAGGCGGCCTTCGAGGGGGACCCGGCCCTGCGCACGCGGGACGAGGCCATCTTCGCCTACCCGGGGATCTTCGCCGTGACCAACCAGCGCATCGCCCACGAACTGCACGTGCTCGGCGTCCCGCTCATCCCGCGGATCATCACGGAGCACGCCCACACCCAGACGGGCATCGACATCCACCCGGGGGCGCGCATCGGGGAGCGCTTCTTCATCGACCACGGCACCGGCGTCGTCGTCGGGGAGACCTGCGTCATCGGCAGCGGCGTGACCCTCTACCAGGGCGTCACGCTCGGGGCGAAGAGCTTCCCGCGCGACGCGGACGGGCGTCCCATCAAGGGCATCGACCGCCATCCCGTCGTGGAGGACGACGTGGTGGTGTACGCTGGCGCCACGATCCTCGGCCGCATCGTCATCGGCAAGGGTTCGAGCATCGGCGGCAACGTGTGGCTCACCCACGCCGTCCCGCCCGGCAGCAAGGTCACGCAGGAAGCGCCGGTCGAGCGGGGCTAGGCCCCGGTCCACCCACCCGTCGCATCGGAGGCAAACGTGTCCTTCCACCCCTGGCACGACGTGGAGCTCCCGCGGTACGTCGAGGAGGCCATCCCGGCCATCATCGAGATCCCGACCGGCTCGAAGGTGAAGTACGAGCTGGACAAGGCGAGCGGGCTGCTCCGGGTCGACCGGATCCTCTTCAGCGCCGTGCACTACCCGGCCAACTACGGCTTCGTCCCCCGGACCTACTGCGACGACGGGGATCCGCTCGACATCCTGGTCTACTGCCAGGAGCACATCGTCCCCCTCGCCATCATGCAGGCCAAGGTGATCGGGGTGATGCGGATGCGGGACGACAAGGGGGAGGACGACAAGCTGGTCGCCGTCTCGGCCGACGACCCGGAGTACGCCGACATCTCCGACATCTCCGAGATGCCCACCCACCGGATGCGCGAGCTCAAGCGCTTCTTCGAGGACTACAAGGCCCTCGAGCACAAGAAGGTGCTGGTGCGGGAGCCGCAGGGGCGGGCCCACGCGCTCGAGGTCCTGCGGGGGGCCATCCGGCTCTACGACCGGGAGGCCGACCGGCTCCGCGGGGACATGGCGCCGCCGCC
>JBAXVO010000230.1:0-5602 GCA_037129355.1 Deltaproteobacteria bacterium
CTACCGGCGTCTCTTCGGGGAAAGCCCGAGCGAGACCGTCCGCTCCGCCCGACGCCGGGCGGCCTGAGGCTCCGGCCCGTGCGCCTCAAACAGCCCATCAGCCCGCGCACCGCGGCCATCCACTCCCGGCTCCGCGGCGCGGCGGTGACGCACGGCGTCTGCCCGTACTGCGCCGTGGGCTGCGCCCAGCTCAATTTCACGAAGGCAGGCGAGCTCGTCGCCGTCGAGGGCGACCCGCGCAGCCCGGTGAACGAGGGGCGCCTCTGCCCCAAGGGCGCCAACACGCTCCAGCTCTCCTCCAACCCCCACCGCGTCACCACCGTGAAGTGGCGCGCTCCCGGCGCCCGCACCTGGGAGGAGAAGCCCGCCGGATGGGCGCTCGACCGGATCGCCAGGCTCGTGAAGGAGGCCCGCGACAGGGGCTTCGTGGAGCGGGACGCGTCCGGCATCCCCGTGAACCACACCCCCAACCTCGCCCTCATCGGCGGGTCCGCCCAGGACAACGAGGAGGTCTACCTCGCGAAGAAGCTCTTCACCGGGGGACTGGGGGTGCTGGGGACGGAGAACCAGGCCCGGCTTTGACACAGCTCCACGGTGTCCGGTCTGGGCACATCGTTCGGGTTCGGCGCGGCGACCAATCCCCCGCGCGACATGGCGAACAGCGACTGCGTGCTCGTCATCGGGTCGAACATGGCCGAATCCCATCCGGTGGGCTTCCACTGGCCCCTCGTGGCCCGGGACCGCGGCGCCACCATCGTGCACGTCGATCCGCGCTTCACGCGGACGTCGGCCGCGGCGGACGTGCACGTGGCGATCCGGCCCGGCACCGACCTCGCGTTCCTCGCCGGACTCATCCGGCACGTCCTCGAGACCGGCCAGGACTTCCGCGACTACGTCCTCCACTTCACGAACGCCGCGACCATCCTGCGGAGCGACTACGACTTCGACGAGGCGACCGGCCTCTTCTCCGGCTGGAACCCGGAGACGCGACGCTACGACCTGCTGCCGCATTCCTGGGACTACGACCTCGAGCCGGGTCCGGACAAGGTCGCTCGGACGGACCCGACGCTCCAGGACCCCCGGTGCGTGTACCAGGTCCTCCGCCGTCACTTCGCGCGCAACACGCCGGAGGTGGTGGCCAGTACGTGTGGTTGCCGCCCGGCGGACGTGGTCAAGGTGGCCGAGCTCCTGGCGCGGAACTCCGGCCGGGACCGGACCTCGAACCTGGCCTTCGCCCTCGGGTTCACCCAGCACTCCACGGGCCCCCAGACCATCCGTGCCGCGGCGATCCTGCAACTCCTCCTCGGGAACATGGGACGCCCCGGCGGCGGCATCACCGCGCTCCGCGGCCACGCCAACGTCCAGGGCGCCACCGACATCCCCACGCTGTGGAACGTCTTGCCCAATTACCTTCCGCTCCCGCATGCAGTCCCGGAACAGGCCACACTCGCGGCCTACCTCGCGGGTGGGCACGGGTCGAACGCGCGCAGGGGCGGCGTCACGGACGGGCTCTGGCAGGAGGAGGCCCACCGGGGAGCCTGGTCGGCGCTCCCTCATTACCTCGTGAGCCTCCTCAAGGCCTGGTACGGGGAGGCCGCGACCCCGGGGAACGACTTCGGCTACGACTGGCTCCCCAAGATCACCGGCGACTTCTCGTACATGTCGCTCTTCGAGAAGATGCGGCGGAAGGAGATCGAGGGGGCGTTCCTGTTCGGGCAGAACGTCGGGGTCTCCGGCCCCAACGCCCGCCTGGAGCGGGACGCGCTGCGCAGCCTCCGCTGGCTCGTGGTCCTCGACCTCTTCGAGACCGAGTCGGCGAGCGTCTGGTACGCGGATCCCCAGGGGCCCGCACCGGCCTCGGTCGGAACCGAGGTCTTCCTGCTCCCCGTCGCCGCCGGCACCGAGAAGTCGGGGAGCATCACCAACACCGAGCGGCTCGTGCAGTGGCACGAGAAGGCCGTCGAGCCTCCTGGCGAGTGCCGCTCCGATCTGGCCTGGATCCACGACCTGGGCCTGCGCCTCAAGACCCTGTACGCCGCCTCCACCCTTCCCCGCGACGCTCCGATCCGGAACCTCACCTGGAGCTACGGCGAGAGCGAGCCGGACCCGGAACTCGTGCTGCGGGAGCTGAACGGCTACCACGTCGCCACCGGCGAGCATCTCCATTCCGGGGCGGAACTCGCCCACGACGGGTCGGTGGCCTGCGGTAGTCGCCTCTACGTGGGCGTCTACCCGGCCCCGGCGGCGAACCTGGCGCGTCGCATCGGCGGCCCGGTGAACGCCCTTGGCGTCTTCTCCGAGCACGGCTGGGCCTGGCCCGGAAACTCGCGCATCCTCTACAACCGCTGCTCCGCCGACGCGGACGGCAAGCCCTGGTCGGAGCGGAAGAAGCTTCTATGGTGGGACGAGGCAGCGGGTCACTGGACCGGGCTCGACGCGCCCCAGTTCCCGGTGACGAAGCGCCCCGATCATCGGCCGGCTCCCGGCGCTCGGGGAATCGAAGCCATCCCCGGCGACGGCGCCTTCCACGCGCACCTCGACGGGAAAGCCTGGCTTTTCGCCCCGTTCGGTCTCGTCGACGGACCCCTGCCGGTCCACTACGAGCCGTTCGAGTCCCCCTTCCGGAACGCCCTCTTCTCCGAGCAGTGCGATCCACTCAAGGTGATCGTCGAGGACGTCGAGAACGCGATCGCCCCCGCGGCTGATCTCCGCTGGCCTCTCGTGGCCACCACCTACCACCTCACCGAGCACTTCATCAGCACGCGCATGGACGGGTGGCTGGTGGAGCTGCAGCCAACCATGTTCGTGGAGATCGGCGAGGAGCTCGCCGCAGCCCGCGGGGTCGCGAACGGCGACTGGGTGGTGGTGAGCTCGGCCCGCGGGGAGATCGAGGCCCGAGCGCTCGTCACGCCCCGCATGAAGCCCCTCGTCGTCCACGGGCGGCTCGCGCACGTCGTGGGCATCGTGAACCAGTTCGGCTACCGCGGGGAGGGAGTCGGCGACTCGGCGAACGACCTGACCGCGATGTCCATGTCTCCCGACTCGCACATCGAGTCGGCCAAGTCCTTCACCTGCGAACTGCGGGCCGGTCGTCTGGCCCACCCGAGGTCGCTCGTTCCCCTGCCCCGGGTTCCCGAACCCCTCGTCTCCGACCCCGTGCCCGGCACGCCGTGGGCGGCCCAGCCCTTCGGGAGGCAGCGCCGTGGCGAGTAGCGACCGCACGCGCGAACTGGACGTCGCGGCACTCCCGCCGGTTCCGGGTCCGGAGCGTCCCACGGGACTGCTCGCGTTCCTGCGGCAGGGACTCGCGCGTGGCGAGGCCCCGGAGATGCGTCCGGCGGTCGGTCTCTTCACCGACGTCTCCCTCTGCATCGGCTGCAAGGCCTGCGAGGTGGCCTGCAAGGAGTGGAACCTCCTGCCATCGAACCCGCCAGAGTGGAGGGAGAGCTACGACAACACGGGCTGCCTCTCCGCCACCTCGTGGCGCCACGTGAAGTTCGTGGAGGACTTCGGCGCGCCCCTCCCGCCCCGGCCGGTCGTCCCGGGCATGGACCTGACGGCCCTGCTCGCCGAACCGAAGGAGGGGCAGTGGCACTTCCTGAGCGACTCTTGCAAGCACTGCATCGAGGCACCCTGCAACCTGGCCTGCCCCACCGGGGCGATGATCCACACCGAGTTCTCCACGGTCATCGTCCAGCCGGACGTGTGCACGGGCTGCGGTTCCTGCACGTCCGCCTGCCCCTTCGGCGTGGTGGCGCAGAGTTCGCACGACGGCCACGCCCACAAGTGCGTGCTCTGCTACGACCGGCTGCGCGACGACCTCGAGCCGGCCTGCGCCAAGTCCTGCCCCACCCGCTCCATCCGGTTCGGTCCCGTGGAGTCGCTCCGGGAGGAGGCACGGGCGCGGGTCCAGTCCCTCCACGCGCGCGGCTACGGGAAGGCCCGCCTCTGGGGCGCGGAGCGCTCCGGGACCTACTCGGAGACCCACGCGTTCTACCTGCTCCTCGAGGAGCCGGAGCTCTACGGACTGCCATCACGACCCGTGAACCCCTGGATCCATCTCACCGGGGACTACCTGCGTGGGGCCGTGGGTCTCCTCGCGGCGGTGGCGCTCCTCGCCGTCGCGATGGGAAGGATGGCTCCTTGACCGCCCCCCGGTCCGCCCCCGTCGGTTATGGCGACACGGTTGGCTCTCACCCCTCGCCCTGGGAGGGTGAGGTCCCGGTGCTGGACGTGTTCCTGCACGACGTGGGGATCGGCGTCTTCCTCGTCGCCACCGTGGGCGCCCTCGTCGCTCCCGGAACGATGACGCCGCTCTTGCCCATTGCCTGGCCGCTGTCCCTCGCCATGGTCGGGATCGACATGCTGCTCCTCCTCGTCGACCTCGGCGACTGGACCCGCTTCTTCCACATGTTCCGGGTCTTCAAGCCCGGGACGCCCATGTCGCTCGGGGTCTGGTCCTTGAGCGGGTTCCTTCTCGCACTGACGGGGGCCGCGACCTGGGGGGCGCTCGCGCTCGTCGGGCTCGCGCCCGCGGCGCCCGGGCCGGCGGTCCTGGGGCTCGCGGTATTGGCGCTCGTCCTCGCGATCCCCGCCTCAATTTACAAGGGAGCCGTCTTCACCATCACCTCCCAGCCTGGCTGGCGCGATGCGCGGTGGACGGCGGGCGCCCTCTCCGTCTCCTCCGTCCTCCTCGGCATCGCGATCCTCGGAGTCCAGGCCCGGCTCCTGGGCGCGCCCGCCGCCGTGCTCCTCTGGAAGGTGGCGCCCGCGCTCCTGCTCCTCGACGCCGTCCTCTTCGCGGCCTGGATGAGGGGCGCCCGGCCGGCCATGCTGGAGCGCCTCTCCCCCGAGCGACGCGTCGCGGAAGGGCTTTTCCAATGGGGCGCCCGGGGCGCCGCACTCGCCCTCCTCCTCCTCGGGCAGCCCACCCTCTTCGCCGTCGTGACCCTCTCGCTCCTCGTCTCCGTGCCTGCCTACGTCGCCCGCCGGACTTTTCTCTCGCTGCCTCATCTGCCAAGACTGGTTCCGTGACGCCTCCCGAAGTTCAGGAAGACCCTTCGGGCCTGCCGATGCTCGCCGTCGGCGCCTTGCTCGCCGGCGCCGTCACCGGGCTCCTGGGCTCCCTGTTCCGCATGGCGCTCGACGCGACGCACGGCGTTCGCGGCTCGTTGATCGACTGGGCGCGGCAGTGGCCCTCGTTCGGATGGCTCGTCCCCGTCGTCGGCGCCGCGGTCGCCGCTGCGTTGGCCCGCGCCCTCGTCCGAATCTCCCCACTCGCCGCCGGGAGCGGCGTCCAGCACGTCGAGGCGGTGGCGCGCGGCCAGTCGGAGCCGGCGGGATTCCCCACGATCCCCGTGAAGTTCGCCGGCGGAATCCTCGCCATCGGGTCCGGCCTCGCCCTCGGCCGCGAGGGACCGAGCGTCCAGATGGGAGCGGTGCTCGGCCACCAGGTGGGGCGCCTGCTCCGGCTACCGGCGCGCGACCAGGTGCTCCTCCTCACGGCTGCCGCGGGGTCGGGGCTCGGGGTGGCCTTCAACGCCCCCACCGGCGGCGCGATGTTCGTGTTCGAGGAGGTCTGGCACGCCTTCCGGCTGCGCCT
>JBAXVO010000231.1:0-5591 GCA_037129355.1 Deltaproteobacteria bacterium
TCTGCCGGGCGTACTGGCGGGTGAGACGATCGTTGCGCTGGCGGCGGATGAAGGCGCGCCGGCCACCGCCACCGGCCGGCGTGCCCGCGCCCCCGCGAGGAGGACGAGGAGCCCCGCCGCGACCACCGCGAAGGGGACGGGCCAGGGGGACCTGCCGAGCTCGCCCGCCACCCCGGAGATCCAGCTCCCGGCGTTGCGAAGCGCCACCTCGACCGGCGCGCTCATCGCA
This sequence comes from Deltaproteobacteria bacterium, assembly GCA_037129355.1. Classification (GTDB taxonomy): domain Bacteria; phylum Myxococcota; class Myxococcia; order Myxococcales; family Anaeromyxobacteraceae; genus CAIOAK01. The sequence continues at coordinate 230 of JBAXVO010000231.1, forward strand.
TCCGGAGGCCGGCGACGGCGATGGCCGCCAGGAAGACCAGCCCCGCCCCGAGGGCCAGGATGGCGGTGGGGCCGGGGCGAAGCCGGACGAGGGCGCGCTCCGCCGCCGCACGCTCCCCTTCGACGCTCGACCCCTCGAGCTTCCGGGCTTCGCCCTTCGCCGCGCGCCAGTCGCCGGCGGCCAGGAGCCCCTCGAGCCGCTCCTCGGCGGCGTTCTTCCGTTCCTTGCGAGCCACGGCGGAAATCTAGCAGAGGTGTAGTACGTTTCCCACGCGCCATGCGCCGACGCACGTTCCTCCAGATGGCCGCCCTCGGCGCCGGATCCCTTGCCCTCCCCCGCGTGGCCCGGTCCATGGGGGACTCCTCCCGCGTCGCCATCGGCCAGATCGAGCACGGAGGGCGCTGGAACCCCCGCCCTTCGGCGCTCCGGCGGCTCTCCTGGGAGATCTCGCAGCGGACCAGCATCGACACGGCCGGGGACGGCGTCCCGGTCCGGCTCTCCGGCGCGTCGGTCCACCTCCACCCGTTCCTCTACCTGGCCGGGGACGGCGCCTTGCCTCCCTTCCCGGAGGCCGACCTGGGCACGCTCCGGCGCCACCTGCAGTACGGGGGGTTCCTGCTGGTCGACGCCGCCGACGGGTCGGACGGGACGGGCTTCGACGTCTCGGTCCGGCGCGAGTTGCAGCGGCTGCTCCCCGCCTCGCCGCTCGCCCGCATCCCGCGCGAGCACGTGCTCTACAAGAGCTTCTACCTGATCGACCACCAGGGAGGGCGCGTCCTCACCCGCCCGTGGCTGGAGGGGCAGACGCTGAACGGACGGCTCGCCGTGGTCTATTCCCAGAACGACCTCGGCGGGGCCTGGGCGCGCGGCCAGCTCGGCGACTGGGAGTACGACTGCACCCCGGGCGGGGAACCGCAGCGGGAGGCCGCCTTCCGCCTCGGGGTGAACCTGGCCATGTACGCCCTCTGCACCGACTACAAGGACGACGCCGTCCACCTCCCCTTCATCATGAAGCGCCGGAGCTAGGGCCTGCCTCCCGTCCACGAATCCTGGCGCCTCGCCCTCCTCGCCCCCTGGCCGCGATGGGTGCTCGTCGTCGCGGCGCTGGCGGCGCTCGCCTCGGTCCTGCTCGCCTGGCGCGGGCTGCGGGGCGAGCCGCGCCCGGGCGCGCGGGCGGCGCTCGTCGTCCTGCGCATCGTCGCGGCCGTGGCCGCCCTCTTCCTCCTCGCCGAGCCGGCGCTCCGGGTGGTGCAGACCACCCGGGTGCGCAACCGGCTCGCGGTGCTCGTGGACCGGTCCCGCTCGATGAACTTCCCGGTCGCGCCCGGCGAGGAGACCCGGATGGACGCGGCGGCCCGGTTCGTGGCCGGGAGCCGGCCGGGGCTCGAGGCCCTCGCCTCCGAGGCCACCGTCGAGGGCTGGGGGTTCGCCCGGGACGCCTGGCCCGCCGACCTCGCCGCGCTCTCCCGGCCCGAGTCGGCGACCGGGGGTGCCACCGATCTGCTCGGCGCGCTGCGCTCGGCCGCCGGCGGTTCCGGCGCACCCGGGCGCCGCCTGGCCGGGGTGCTCCTCGTCACCGACGGGGCCGACAACGGCCCGCTCGCGGCGGGCCTGGCCGGGCAGGCCCGCGCCGACCTTCTCGGGCTCGGCGTCCCGGTGAACGTGGTGGCCGTCGGGAAGGACGCCCCCCGCGACCTCGCGGTGGAGCGGGTGGCGGTCGACGACTTCGCCTTCGTCCGCAGCACCGTGACCGTCGAGGCCACGCTGCGCGCGCGCGGGTTCGGCCGCGAGGAGGTGCGGGTCCTGCTCCAGCGGGAGGGGCAGGTGGTCGCGCAGGCCACGGCGAAGCTCGAGCCCGGCAAGGAGACCTACGTCGTTCCCCTCTCCTTCGCTCCGGACACGACCGGCACCTTCGTCTTCACGGTGTCGACCCCGGTGCTTCCCGGGGAGGCGGTGGTCGAGAACAACTCCCGATCGTTCGTCCTCCGGGTCATCCGGGACCGCGTCCGGGTGCTCCTCGTGGCGGGGCGACCGAGCTGGGACGAGCGCTTCCTGCGCGGGCTCCTCAAGCAGGATCCCAACGTCGACCTGGTCTCCTTCTTCATCCTGCGGACCGCCGGCGACAACCCCGGGCCGCAGGACCAGCTCTCGCTCATCCCTTTCCCGGTGGCGGAGATCTTCGGCGAGCAGCTGCGCACCTTCGACGCCGTGATCTTCCTCGACTTCGCCTACCAGCCCTACCGGACGCTGGACATCGAGCGCTTCCTCCCCAACCTGCGCGAGTACGTCCGCGGTGGCGGCGCCTTCGCCATGGTGGGCGGCAGCCAGTCCTTCGCGCAGGGGCACTACGCCGGGACGCCCATCGCCGACGTCCTCGCGGTGAACCCCGTGGAGGGGCTGGGCGAGACGGCCGAGCCGTTCCGGCCTCGCCTCACCGCCGAGGGGCGGCGCCATCCCGTCACGTCGCTGGCCCCGGGCGAGGCCGCCAACGAGGCGGCCTGGTCGGCCCTCCCTCCGCTTCCCGGGCTCAACTTCACCGCGCCGCTGTCTGCAGCCGAGGGGGCGCGCGTGCTCCTCGAGGCGCCGACGCTGCTCTCCGGGGGCCGTCCCGCGCCGGTCGTGGCGGTGCGGGAGGTCGGCAAGGGGCGCTCGCTCGCCGTGACCACCGACGGGACCTGGTACTGGGGCTTCGTGGCGGCGGGGGACGGCCAGGGCGGGCGCGCGCACCAGAAGTTCTGGAACGGCGCGCTCCGGTGGCTCGTCCGTGACCCGTCGCTGACTCCCCTCCAGGTCTCGCCGGATCGCCCGTCGGTGGAGCCGGGGGAGCCGATCGGCTTCTCGGTGGCGGTCCGCGGGCCCGACTACGGTCCGGCCCCCGGGACCGTGGTGGAGGGCTCGCTCCTGGCCCAGGACGGGCGCCCGGTCGGTCGAGCCCAGGCCCGCGCCGGAGCCGACGGCACGGCGCGACTGGAGTTCCCCGCGGCGCCCCCCGGCGCCTACCGGCTGCAGGCCTCCGCGGAGGTGGCGGGCGGGGCGGTGGAACGATCCGCCGCGGCGGTCGCGGTCCGCTCCAGCGGCGCCGAGGACTCGGACGCCGCGCCCCGGCCGGAGCTGCTGCGCCAGATCGCCGAGGCGACCGGCGGCACCTTCACCCAGCTTCCCCATTCCGGGCTTCCGGAGCTCCGGCTGCGGGAGCCGGAGGTGGTGGAGGTCGGGCGCAAGCGGGACGAGCCGCTGTGGGACCGCTGGTGGTACCTGGCCATCCTGGCCGGTGCCCTCGGCGGGGAGTGGCTCCTGCGCCGACGCCTCGGCCACTGGTAGCGGTGGCGCGGCGAGCTACCGGCGCAACCGGCCGAGCGGCACCGCGGTGGCGCCACGGGCAGCGCTGGACCCGGCAGCCGGATCCAGCCGTGCCGCGGTGCGCACCGTCACCGGGAGGCGCAGGGGCGGCGGCGGATCGGGAAGGAGCACGTCGATCTCGACCGACTCGAGCGGATCCCTCTTCCGCGCCGAGTGGGGGAACGGAGGCGCTGCGAGGGAGAACTCCCCGGGAAAGGCGTCGTCCGGCCGGTCGGCGAGGGCGGGGACCGATCTGGGGAAGGGGCGCGGCACCACCTCGGCGGCCGGCGGGTTCCGGGGAGCGGGGCGGAATCCCGGGGCCGGCGTCGCGCGACGCGCCACTCGGGGAGCCGGAGCCGGTTCCGGGAGGGGGACGGGTCGCGCCTCCTGCACCGGTCGCGTGACGGGGACGGGTCGCTCCGGGGTTGCCGCGCGGGCGCTGGTCGCGGGCCGGTCCGGCGGGTTCGGCCGGTTTCGCAGGGCGGGCCGTCGCGGGGTCGCGGGAAGGCGATCCGCCACCCCGGTCGCGGCCGCCACGGCCGACTCGACGGACCGCTGCCGGAGCACGCGCATCCCCATGCCGGCGGGGAAGAGCGACTCCGCCCATGCCGCCACGTCGGTGGGGCTCCCCATCCCCGGCACCGCCGTGGCGATGGCCCGGGCGAGCTCGCGCACGTCGGCGAACCGCTCCCCGGGCTTCACCGAAAGTGCACGACGCACGACGCCGGCCAGCGCCGGCGGGACTCCGAGCGGCTCGAGGCGCGGCACCGCGCGGGAGAGCATGGCCACCTCGGGGTCGGGCTCCCGCTCGAAGGGGTTCTCGCCGGCGAGGCTCGCGTGCAGCACGAGCCCGAGCCCGTGGACGTCGCTCCGTCGCGACGCCGCCCGCGGCCCGCCCAGGACCTGCTCCGGGCTCTGCCACGGCAGCAGGTCGGCGGCGGAGCGTGCCAGCCCGGCCCCGAACCCGGAGACGAGCGTCACGCCCGAGCGGCACACGAGCAGGTGGGAGGGACGGAGCCAGCCGTGGAGGATCGGGCCGCGCTCCTGCCCCTCCTCGTGGGCGAAGTGGATGGCGACGCAGGCGTCGTGGACGATCCGGGCCGCGACCTCGGGAGGCAGCCTGCCGCCCACCGCGAGGATCTCGGCGAGCGTCTCCCCGTCGGCGTGCTCGACCGCGATGCAGGCGCGGCCGTCCACGTCCCCGATCCCGAGCGAGGCCTGGATGTGCGGGTGGTGGAGCGCCTCGGCGGCCCGCTCGATCTCCTGCTGGAGACCCTTCTGGGCCGCGGGATCCACACCGGGCAAGTCGATGATGCGGGCCACACGCGGAGCGGCACCGTCGTCGATGAACAGCCCCAACCCCTCGCCCTCACGCCCCGGATAAGCTCCCAGGAGCCGAACCCGCCCACCCGCCATGTGGGACATGGTACCACCATGTACGTCTGGGTACGCAAATTTTGCTTCCTGATTTTTTAGGGTTTTTCAGGATTCTCGGGGTTGAATTTGTCCCCGGGGCACGATGAGCAACGCCCCTCCCGAGACGCACAGGTCCTGCCCCACGAGGTGCGCGGAGGCCTGGCTGGCGAGGAAAAGGGCGGCGTGGGCACAGTCGCTGATCTCGGCCACGCGCCGGTTGGGAAGCACGCCGGCCACGAACGGCCCGATCGTGACCAGTTCCTCCTCGGCCATGGGCGTTCGGACCCACCCGGGTGAGACCAGGTTGACCCGGACCGCGGGGGCGAGTTCCACGGCGAGGCTCATGGTGAGCGACTGGATGGCTCCCTTGGTGGCGGCGTAGTGGGAGTGGCGGGGCTCGCCCCGCTGCCCCGCCGTGGAGCCGAGGAAGATCACGTTTCCCGGCGCCCCGTTCCGGAGCATGGGGAGCGCCTCCCGAACCACGTAGAAGGCGCTGAAGACGTTCACCCGGAAGATCTCCTCGAGCCGGCTGGCCTCGATCCGGTCGATGTCGCCGTCGTTCCAGATCCCGGCCGAGTGGACCAGTTGGTCCATCCCGCCGAGGAGC
>JBAXVO010000232.1:0-5561 GCA_037129355.1 Deltaproteobacteria bacterium
GACGACGTCGTCGCCGGTCTGGCTGTCGGTGAGGTGGACGGTGGCGCCGAAGACCACCCGGTCGCCGGACAGCTTCGAGACGTCGATGACCTCGGCGGTGGCGATCCAGTGCTCGACCTGGGTGATGCGCCCCTCCACGTGGGACTGCTTCTCCTTGGCCGCGTGGTACTCCGCGTTCTCGGAGAGGTCACCGTGGGCACGGGCCTCGGCGATCTCGCGCACGATGCGCTGGCGCTCCGTTCCCTTGAGCCGCTTCAGCTCCTGCTTGAGCTTGACCAGGCCGGAAGGGGTCATCGGCATGCGATCGCTGGGCATGATCGTCTCACCTTCCTTGCGAGTGATATTCCTGCAGGGAGCGGACCCCGTAGCCGGCGTCGCGGGCGCGTTCCATGGCGCCCAGAGCGGCCCGGGCCCCGGTGAGCGTCGTGAAGTAGGGAACCCGGTGCATGAGCGTCTCGCGCCGGATGGAGTAGCTGTCGGAGATGGTCCGCTTGCTCGCGGTGGTGTTGATGAGGAAGTGGACCTCGCCGTCGATGATGCGGTCCACCACGTTGGGACGCCCCTCGCCCACCTTGCGGACCGGCGTGGCGGGGATGCCCTCCCGCGCCAGGAAGGCGGCCGTTCCTCCGGTGGCGAGCACCTCGAACCCCAGCGCCACCAGCCTCCGGGCCAGGTCCGAGGCCACCGGCTTGTCGGCGTCCTTCACCGAGACGAAGGCCCGCAGGACCTCGCCCCGCTTCGGGAGGGGCAGCGCGTTGCCGGCGGCGGTCTGGGACTTCCAGAAGGCGCCGTAGAAGTCGTCGGCGATCCCCATCACCTCGCCGGTGGACTTCATCTCCGGCCCGAGCACGGGGTCGACGCCGCGGAACCGGGCGAAGGGCATGACCGCCTCCTTCACCGAGACGTGCTGCGGGCGAGGAGTGGCGACGAGCCCCTGCTCCTCGAGGGAGATCCCCGCCATGGCCAGCGCCGCCTTCTTGGCGAAGGCGACGCCGGTGGCCTTGCCCACGAAGGGGATGGTGCGGCTCGCGCGGGGGTTCACCTCGAGCACGTAGATGTCGTCGCCCTGGATGGCGAACTGGACGTTCATCAGCCCCACCACGCCGAGCTCGCGGGCGAGCGCGATCGACTGCTTCTCGATCTCGGCGACCACCTCGGCGGAGAGGCTGAAGGGGGGCAGCGCGCAGGCCGAGTCGCCGGAGTGGATGCCGGCCTCCTCGATGTGCTCCATCACCCCGCCGACGATGACGGTCTTGCCGTCGGAGACCACGTCGACGTCGACCTCGGCGGCGTCGCGCAGGAACCGATCGACGAGGACCGGCCGCTCGTCCGAGGCCTGGACCGCCTCGGTGAGGTAGGCGCGGAGGTCGGCGTCGTCGTACACGACCTCCATGGCCCGGCCGCCGAGCACGTAGGACGGGCGCACCATCACCGGGTAGCCGATGCGCCGGGCCACGGCGAAGGCCTCCTCGGCGCTCCGGGCCATGCCGTTCGCCGGCTGCCGGAGCCCGAGCTTGTCGATGAGGGCGGAGAAGCGCTCCCGGTCCTCGGCGCGGTCGATGGCGTCGGGCGAGGTGCCGAGGATCGGCGCCCCGGCCTTCTCGAGCGGGACGGCGAGCTTCAAGGGGGTCTGCCCGCCGTACTGGACGATGAGCCCCTCCGGCTTCTCGACCCGGACGATCTCGAGCACGTCCTCGAGGGTGAGCGGCTCGAAGTAGAGCCGGTCGCTCGTGTCGTAGTCGGTGGAGACCGTCTCCGGGTTGCAGTTGACCATGATGGTCTCGAACCCGGCCTCCCGCAGCGCGAAGCTGGCGTGGACGCAGCAGTAGTCGAACTCGATGCCCTGCCCGATGCGGTTCGGCCCGCCGCCCAGGATCATGATCTTGCGCCGGTTGGTGGGCTTCGCCTCGCACTCCTCCTCGTACGTGGAATAGAGGTACGGGGTGAAGGCCTCGAACTCGGCGGCGCAGGTGTCGACCCGCTTGAAGACCGGGTGGACGCCGGCTGCCCAGCGGGCCGCGCGGGTGGCCGCCTCGGTGGTGCGCGCCAGCGAGGCGATGCGCTTGTCGGAGAAGCCGAGCCGCTTGGCCCTCCGCCAGGCGTCGGCGTCGGCGGGGAGTCCGGCGGCGAGGGTCGGCTCGTGCTCGACGATCCCCCGCATCTCGCGGAGGAACCAGGGGTCGATGCCGGTGAGCCGGTGGATCTCGTCGACGCCGAAGCCGGCCCGCAGCGCCTCCCCCACCCAGAAGATGCGGTGGGCGCGGGGCACGCGCGCCTGCTCGAGGACCAGCATGCGCTCGGCCTCGGTGTAGGTGTCGCCCGGCCGCTTCCCGAGCGGCGAGTCGAGCCCGGCCCGGTCGATCTCCAGGCCGCGCAGCGCCTTCTGCAGGCTCTCCTGGAAGGTGCGCCCCATCGCCATCACCTCGCCCACCGACTTCATGTGGGTGGTGAGGACGTCGTCGGCCCCCTTGAACTTCTCGAAGGCGAAGCGGGGCACCTTGGTGACCACGTAGTCGATGGTGGGCTCGAACGAGGCCGGCGTCTCCCGGGTGATGTCGTTCTTGAGCTCGTCGAGCGTGTAGCCCACCGCGAGCTTGGCGGCGATCTTGGCGATGGGGAACCCGGTGGCCTTGGAGGCGAGCGCCGAACTGCGGGACACGCGCGGGTTCATCTCGATGACCACCACCCGCCCGGTCTCGGGGTGGACGCCGAACTGGATGTTGGAACCGCCGGTGTCGACGCCGATCTCGCGGATGATCCGCACCGCCAGGTCGCGGAGGTGCTGGTACTCCTTGTCGGAGAGGGTCTGGGCCGGGGCCACCGTGATCGAGTCGCCGGTGTGGACGCCCATCGGATCGAAGTTCTCGATGCTGCAGACGATCACGACGTTGTCGTTCCGGTCCCGCATCACCTCGAGCTCGTATTCCTTCCAGCCGAGGATCGACTCCTCCACGAGGATGGTGTGGGAGGGCGAGAGGTCGATGGCGCGGCGGGACAGCGCGTCGAACTCCCCCTTGTTGTAGGCGACACCGCCCCCCTCTCCGCCCATGGTGAAGCTGGGGCGGATGATGACGGGGAAGCCGATCTGCTCCGCGATCTGACGGGACTCCTCGAAGGTGGTGGCGTAGCCGCTGCGGGGCATGTCCACCCCGACCCGGTTCATCGCGTCCTTGAAGAGTTGCCGGTCCTCGGCCTTCTCGATGGCCTCGAGCGAGGCCCCGATGAGCTCGACCCCGTGCCGGGCCAGCGCGCCGTTCCGGGCGAGCGCCACGGCCAGGTTGAGCGCGGTCTGCCCCCCCAGGGTGGGGAGGAGGACGTCGGGCTTCTCGCGGGCCAGGATCTGCTCCGCCACCTCGGGGGTGATGGGCTCGATGTAGGTCCGGTCGGCGAAGTCCGGGTCGGTCATCACCGTCGCCGGGTTGGAGTTGAGGAGCACGACCTCGTACCCCTCCTCCTTCAGCGCCTTGCAGGCCTGGGTCCCCGAATAGTCGAACTCGCAGGCCTGGCCGATGACGATGGGGCCGGACCCCACGATCATGATCTTCTTGATGTCCTTGCGCGGCGGCATCGGGGGCGGACCCTAACACAAGGGCCCCCCCGCGGGTACGCGCGGAGGGGCCGGAAATCGGTTGGCTTCGGCTCCTGGCTACTCGAGGCTTTTCACCATCTCGGCGATGCGATCGACGCCCTTGTCGATCTGGTCGAGGCCGATGGCGAACGAGAGGCGCAGGTACCCGGGGGCGCCGAAGGCCGACCCCGGGACGACCGCCACCTTGTGGTGGTCGAGCAGGTGAGCCACGAACTTCTCGTCGGTGCCGATGGGCTCGGTCTGGCCCGGGATCTTCTTGGAGAGGAGATTCCCCACGTACGGGAAGGCGTAGAACGCCCCACCCGGGTCGAAGCAGGTCACCCCGGGGATGGCGTTGAGCCGTTTCACGATGTGCTGGCGCCGCTCGTCGAAGATCTTCCTCATCGTCTCGATCTCGGCGTCGAGAGGCAGCGTCAGGGCGCCGAGGGCGGCCTTCTGCGAGATGGAGGCCGGGTTGGACGTGGAGTTGTCCTGGAGCTTCTGCATGGCGCTGATGAGCGCCTGCGGTCCGGCCGTCCAGCCGATGCGCCAGCCGGTCATCGCGTAGGTCTTGGACGCCCCGTTCACCAGCGCCACCTGCGCGTGGATCGACGGGTCGACGGTGAGGACGTTCTCGAAGCGCCCCTTGTAGACGAGGCGGTCGTAGATGTCGTCGGTGACGACCAGGATGTCGGTGCCCTTCACCTGGTCGATGATCTTCTGCAGCGTGGCCCGCCCGAAGACGGCCCCGGTGGGGTTGGACGGGCTGTTCACGATGACGGCCCGGGTCTTGGGGCCGAAGGCGGCCTTGATGGCCTCCGGGCTCGGCTCGAAGCCGTCCTCGTGACGGGTCTGCACGATCACGGGCACGCCGTCGGCGAGCCGCACCATGTCGGCGTAGCTCACCCAGTACGGGGCGAAGATGACCACCTCGTCGCCGGGGTTGAGCAGCGCCTGGAAGAGGTTGTAGAGCGAGTGCTTGCCGCCGCAGGAGACCAGCACCTCGGTCGCCTTGTAGGCGATGCCGTGCTCCTGGGCGATGCGCTTGGCGATGGCCTCGCGCAGCTCCGGGATGCCGTTCGTGGGGGTGTACTTGGTGAACCCCGCGTCGATGGCGGCGATGGCCGCCTGCTTGATCTGCTTCGGGGTGTCGAAGTCGGGCTCCCCGGCCCCGAAGCCGACGACGTCGATGCCCTTGGCCTTGAGTTCCTTCGCCTTGGCGGTGATGGCGAGCGTGGGGGACGGTTTCACCGCGTCGAGCCGCTTGGCAAGTCTCATCCTCGGGATCTCCTGACGGATTGGGGGAAGCGGGAGAGGGGCGGCGAGAATACCAACTCGGGCGCCCGTTGGGCTAGCGGCACCTACCGGGGCGGGAACTTCTTTCGGAGTCCGGCGGCCACGTTGGGGGGGACGAGCCCGGAGACGTCCCCGCCGTAGCTGGCCACCTCCCGGACCAGGCTGCCGGTCACGTAGAAATAGTCCTGTCCGGTCATCACGAAGACCGACTCGAAGTCGGGGTCGAGCTTCGAGTTCATGTTGGCGAGCTGGAACTCGTATTCGAAGTCGGACACGGCCCGCAGCCCGCGCAGGACGGTGTGGATCTTCCGGCGCTTGGCGTACTCCACGAGCAGGGTCTCGAAGTGGTCCACCTCGACCCGCGGATCGTCCCCCACGGCCTCGCGGATGAAGGCCTCCCGCTCGGCGAGCGTGAAGAGCGACTTCTTGGCCGCGTTGTTGGCGACGGCCACCACCAGGCCGTCGAAGACCTTGAGCCCGCGCTGGATGAGCGACAGGTGGCCGTTGGTGAGCGGATCGAATGAACCGGGGTAGATCGCGAGGCGCCGCATCGCGCGGAGTATCCCCTACTCCCTGCGATAGATCGAGACTCCCGTGTCGCCGTAGGAGCGCCGGTCCTCGAGCACGAGCGCCCCGACCCGATCCGGTGGGGGGGTGCGCCGGGCGTGCTCGGCCACCACGGCGGCTCCCTGGCGCA
>JBAXVO010000233.1:0-5544 GCA_037129355.1 Deltaproteobacteria bacterium
TTCAGGCGAAGCCCAGAGGACGCCTCCGCGCGACGACGATGGCATGGTCGGCGCCGAAGCGGCGATCGCCCTCGAGCTCCATCCAGTCGGTGAAGATGGCCTGGAGGTAGTCGAGCGTGTAGGGGCGGTTGGGGTGCCGGGCCATCTGCACCACCTGCCACCGGGAGAGGTCGCGGAAGATCTCGGTCTGGAGCTTCTTCGCCTTGCGCTCCAGCTTGACGATCTCGTCGCTGAAATCGACTCCGGCGCCCCCCGAAAGCTGCTTCAGCTCCTCGATCTTGGACTCGAGGGCGGCGAGGGGCTTCTCGAACTCTGTCGTGAACGGGACGCGGGTGGCCACGGGGTCGGCTTATAACACGGAAAGGCCCGGAATCACGGCGCACTGCGCAATTCGCGGGCCAGCCCGTCGGGGTCGAACGGCGGGGCGATCCACTCGACGTCCTGCTCCCGCCGCAGCCAGATCACCTGCCTCCGGGCGTAGCGCCGGTGGTGGAGGGCGATGCGGGCGGCGAGTTCGTCCACGTCGACCTCCCCCCGCGCGCAGGCCAGCGCGTCGGCGTACCCGATGGGGAGGCGGGGGAGCGGTTCGCCGAGCCGGGCCAGGAGCGCGCGGGCCTCCTCGACGATGCCGCCGCGGGCCATGACGAGCGCCCGCTCGCCGATGCGCGCGTGCAGCACCTCGCGGGGCAGGTCGAGGGCGAGGAGCCGGTAGCGGTAGCGGCGCGGGGCGAAGCGGTGGGCCTCGAACAGTTCGCTCTGGGTGCGCCCCCCGGCGGCGATCTCGAGCGCGCGAACGATGCGGACGAGGTCGTTCTCCCGGATCCGGGCGGCCGCGCCGGGATCGACGGCGGCGAGCCGCCGGTGGAGCGCGGCCCGGCCGTGCAGCGCCGCCTCCTCCTCCAGCCGGGTGCGCAGCGCCGGGTCGCGCCCCGGCGCCTCGACGACGCCGTGGAGCAGCGCCCGGACGTAGAGCCCCGTGCCGCCCACCACCACGGGCAGGCGCCCTCGGGCCGAGATCTCCCGGATGGACTGGTCGGCGAGCGCCACCCACCGGGCTGCGTCCATCCCCTCCCCCGGGTCGACGAGGTCGAGCAGGTGGTGCGGAACCTCGGCCCGCTCGGAGGCGGTGGGCTTCGCGGTTCCGACGTCGAGCCCGCGGTAAACTTGCTGGGAGTCGGCGTTCACGATCTCGCCGCCGGCGCGGAGCGCCAGGTCGAGGGCGAGGCGCGTCTTGCCGGAGGCGGTGGGGCCGGCCAGGACGGCGACGAACGGCAGGGGCGCCGTCACGGCCGCCCCTACGCGGGACCGGTCCCGAGGCGCGCGACCAGGTCGACGAGCGCGACCGGGATCTCCTCGCGCGTGGACATGTCCTTCAGCTTGGCCTGCCCGCTCGCGACCTCGCTGGCCCCGAGCACGAGCGCGTAGCGGGCACCGACCCGCTCGGCCTGCTTGAACTGGCGGGCGAGCTTGCCCCCGCGGGCGTCGACGTCGCAGGCGATCCCGGCACGCCGCAGTTCCGTGGCGCGCCGGAGCCCCTCGCGACGCCCCGCCTCGTCGGCCGAGACGAAGAAGACCGCCGGCCGGCTCTCCGGGACCGGTCGCCCGGCCGCCTCCAGCATGAGCGCGAGCCGCTCCTCCCCCATGCCGAAGCCGATGCCGGGCGTGGGCGGTCCGCCGAGGGTCTCCACGAGCCCGTCGTAGCGCCCGCCGCCGGCCACCGCCGACTGGGAGCCGAGCGCGTCGCTGGTGAACTCGTAGGCGGTGCGGACGTAGTAGTCGAGCCCGCGCACGAGGCGCGGGTTCACCTGGTAGGGCACGGACAGGTCGTCGAGCCCCTCCCGGACGGCGTCGAAGTGGACCCGGCAGCCGTCGCAGAGCCGCTCGAGGAGCCGCGGCGCCTCGGCCAGCACCGGCTGGCAGGAGGGCACCTTGCAGTCGAGGACGCGCAGCGGGTTCTTCTCGGTGCGCTCCCGGCAGTCGCCGCAGAGCACGTCGCCCCGGGAGCGGAGCCAGCCGCGCAGCTCCTCCAGGTAGGCGGGGCGGCAGGCGGCGTCGCCGACGCTGTTCAGGTGGACGATCGGCGCGACGCCCAGCCTGCGGAAGAGGTCGGCGAGCATGGCGATCTGCTCGACGTCGATGGCCGGCTCGGCGATCCCGAAGGCCTCCACGCCGATCTGGTGGAACTGCCGGTAACGCCCCTTCTGCGGACGCTCGCGCCGGAACATCGGCCCCACGTAGAACCACTTCTGCGGCCCCTCCACGTGGGCGCCGTGCTCGATGTAGGCGCGGACGGTCCCGGCCGTCCCCTCCGGGCGGAGCGCGAGCCGGTCCTCCCCCTTGTCCTCGAAGACGTACATCTCCTTGTTGACGATGTCGGTGGACTCGCCCACTCCCCGCGCGTAGAGCGCGTAGGGCTCGACCACCGGCGTCCGGACCTCGCGGTAACCGTGGAGGGCGAAGACCTCGCGCGCCACCCGCTCGATCTCCTGCCACCGCCCCACCTGGGCGGGCAGGATGTCGTTCATCCCCTTGACGCCGTTGATCTTCACGCCGGCGGTTCTAGACCACGGCTCGAGGCCGGTCAAACCGCACGGCCGCCGATGGCCTGGCCGACGCGGACCGGAGCGCCCGCCACGAGCGCGGGCGCGAGGTCGACCCGGCCCGGCTCGAAGAGCAGGATCACCGTGGAGCCCATCTCGAAGGCACCGAGTTCCTGCCCCTTCGTCACCGGGATGGGCGTGGCGTAGTCCTTCGACTGGGCGCCGGCGCCGGAGAGGTTCGTGACCGGGACGTCGGCGTCGAAGGTGGCGCGGACCCGGCCCACCACCGTGGCCCCCACCGCCACGATGGCGACGAGTCCGAGGGGTGAGTCGAGGAGCGTGACCAGCCGCTCGTTCACCGTGAACAGGCCGGGGACGTTCTTCACCGAGGCCGCGTTTACCGGCCAGAGCTTGCCCGGCACGTAGCGCCATCCCGTCACCCGGCCGGGCAGCGGGAAGTGGATGCGGTGGTAGTCCCGCGGGGAGAGGTAGAGGGTGGCGTAGCGGCCGCCGGCGAAGCGGGCCCCGGTCCGCTCGTCCCCGACCAGGGCGGCGGCGGTGTAGTCGATGCCCTTGGCCTGGACCATCCGCCCGTTCCGGGCGACCCCGGTCTCCGAGACCACCGCGTCGACCGGGGAGACGACGACCTCGTCCCCCGGCGCCACCGGCCGGAGCCCGGGCCGGAGCGGGCGAGCGAAGAACTCGCCGAAGGTCCCGAAGGCGGAGAGATCGCCGCACTCGGAGAGGTCGATCCGGTAGCGCCGGGCGAAGGCGCCCATGACGCCGCGCCCCACCGGGCCGGGGAGCGGCACGCGGGTGGCGGCGCCGACCGCGCGGGACAGGGCGTTCTTGGGGACGAGGCGGAGGGCGGCGATGAAGGCTCGGTCTTTCACGCTCCCTCGAGTCTACCCGACCCTCCGCGCGCGCGCCCCGGAGTCGTGCTAGAGGCAGGGAATGGAAGAGATCCGCGCCCCCCGCGGCACCACCCTCTCCTGCCGGGGATGGGTCCAGGAAGCCGCCCTCCGCATGCTGATGAACAACCTCGACCCGGAGGTGGCCGAGCGCCCCCAGGATCTCGTGGTCTACGGCGGCACCGGCAAGGCGGCCCGCGACTGGGAGAGCTACCGGCGGATCGTGGCGGCGCTGCGCGACCTGCGCGACGACGAGACCCTGCTCGTCCAGAGCGGCAAGCCCGTGGGCGTGGTCGGCACGCACCCCGACGCGCCGCGCGTCCTCATCGCCAACTCGAACCTGGTGCCGCGCTGGGCGACCTGGGAGCACTTCCACGACCTGGAGCGGCGCGGCCTCATGATGTACGGGCAGATGACCGCCGGGTCCTGGATCTACATCGGCACGCAGGGGATCCTCCAGGGCACCTACGAGACCTTCGCGCAGGCCGGGCGGACCCACTTCGGGACCGACGACCTCGCCGGCCGGCTCGTCCTCTCCGGGGGGCTCGGCGGGATGGGGGGAGCGCAACCGCTCGCCGCCACCCTGCTCGGCGCGGCCTTCCTGGGCGTCGACGTCGACCCCGAACGGATCGCGAAGCGGATCGCCCAGGGATACCTGGACGAGGCGGCCACCTCGCTCGACGACGCGCTCCGGCGGCTCGACGAGGCGCGCCGCGAGCGGCGGCCGCTCTCGATCGGCCTGGTCGGGAACGCGGCGGAGGTCTACCCGGAGCTGGTGCGGCGCGGCCTGGCCCCCGACCTGGTGACCGACCAGACCTCGGCCCACGACCCGCTCCACGGCTACGTCCCCGCCGGACTCTCCCTCGCCGAGGTCGCTTCGCTGCGGGTGAAGGACCCGGAGCAGGTGGTCCGGCGCTCCAAGGAGTCGATGGCCCGGCAGGTGGAGGCGATGCTCGCGCTCCGGGCGCTCGGCAGCCACGTCTTCGACTACGGCAACAACCTGCGCGCCGGAGCCAAGGACGCCGGCGTCGCCAACGCCTTCGACTACCCGGGCTTCGTCCCCGCCTACATCCGTCCGCTCTTCTGCGAGGGGCAGGGGCCGTTCCGCTGGGTGGCCCTCTCCGGGGACCCGGCCGACATCGCCGCCACCGACGCGGCCGTGGCGCGCCTCTTCCCGGAGAAGCGGAGCCTGCTGCGCTGGCTCGAGCTGGCGAAGCGGAAGGTGAAGTTCCAGGGGCTCCCGGCCCGCATCTGCTGGCTCGGCTACGGGGAGCGGGACCGGGCCGGCGTCGAGTTCAACGACATGGTCCGGCGCGGCGACGTCCGCGCCCCGATCGTCATCGGCCGGGACCACCTCGACTGCGGCTCGGTCGCCTCGCCCAACCGGGAGACCGAGGCCATGCGGGACGGATCCGACGCCGTCGCCGACTGGCCCATCCTGAACGCGCTCCTCAACGCCGTGAACGGCGCCTCCTGGGTGAGCTTCCACCACGGGGGCGGCGTGGGGATGGGCTACTCCCTCCACGCCGGGCAGGTGGTCGTGGCCGACGGCACCGAGGCGGCCGGGCGGCGGGTGGCCCGCGTGCTCCGGGGCGATCCCGCCATGGGTGTGCTCCGCCATGCCGACGCCGGCTACCTCGAGGCGCAGGCCGTCGCCCGGGAGCGCGGCGTGAGGATCCCGTGACGCCGGACGCGCCCGGGGACGGCTCCTCCCCTCCCACGCTGGCCGTCCGACGCGCCTCCCTCGCCACCTGCGACGGGGGCGTCTCCGACGCCGGGATCCGGGCCGACACCGCGCTCGTGGTCCGGGACGGCGAGGTGTGCTGGATCGGTCCGGATGCGGAGGTGGCGTCCCTCTTCGATCTCTCGTCCACGCTCCAGATCGACGCGCGCGGCCGCCTGGTCACGCCGGGGCTCGTGGACGCGCACACCCACCTCCTGTTCGGGGACCGGGGCGAGCGCGAGGCGGAGTTCGCCGAGCTCGCCGCCGGCCTTCCCTACGCCGAGATCGCCCGCCGGGGCGGCGGCATCCTGGCCACGGCACGGGCCACGCGGGCCGCGTCGGACGAGGAGCTGATCTGGGGCGCGGTGGC
>JBAXVO010000234.1:0-5521 GCA_037129355.1 Deltaproteobacteria bacterium
CCGCCGAGCTCGCCGCCGAGCGGATCCGCCACATCCCCGGCGTGACCGTCCTCTGGTGGCACGGCAGCAACCCCTTCTTCGCGAGCGCCCGCCATTGCGGCGAGCGCCACGTCGCCGCGGCCCGGACCCTGGCGGACGCCCTCCTGCAGCTCGAGGAGGATCTCCGGGCCCGCAACCGCGACACCATCCGCGAGGCCTTCCGCCTGCTGTAGGATGAGGGCGTGGGCGCCCCCCTCCTCCCCCCGGCCGAGAGCGCGCACCGGCTCGGACTCCTCCGCAAGGGGCTGGATGCGGCCGGGCTCGACGGAGCGTTGCTCCTCCAGGCGGTGGACGTGCTCTGGATCTCCGGCACGCGCCAGAACGCGGCGCTCTGGGTGCCGGTGGCTGGCGAGCCGTTGCTCCTCGTCCGCAAGAGCCTCGAGCGTGCCCGCGCCGAGAGCCCGCTCGACCGCGTGGTCCCGTTCCCGCCGTCCCGGGAGCTGGCCGGGTTGCTCGGGCCGGCTCGCCGCATCGGCCTGACGCTCGACGTGGTCCCGGTGGCCACGCACCAGTTCTGGGCGCGGGCAGTCCCGGGCGCCGGGTGGGCCGACGTCTCGGCGTTGCTGCGGGACATCCGGAGCGTGAAGTCGGCCTGGGAGCTCGAACGGATGCGGGAGACCGCACGCCTCCTCGGCGGGGTGTTCCGGGAGGTGCCCTCCTTCCTGCGCCCGGGGATGCGCGAGGTGGACCTGTCCGCCGAGATCGAGGTGCGCATGCGCCGCGCCGGCAACGAGGGCAGCCCACGGGTTCGCGGGTTCAACCAGGAGTTCTTCATGGGGCTCGCCATCGCCGGCGGCGCCGCGACGGCGCCGAGCTACTTCGACGGCCCGGTCACCGGCCGCGGCCTGTCACCCTCCTCGCCGCTGGGCGCCTCGGTCGACGTCATCGCGCCGGACGTCCCCGTGCTGCTCGACTACACGGCCATCCTGGGCGGCTACATCACCGACATGACCCGCATCGCGGTGTGCGGGAGGCTCTCGCCCGATCTCGAGCGGGCCTTCCGGGTCGCCCGCGACATCCACGACGAGCTCGCCGCGGGGCTCATCCCCGGCGCGGTTCCCAGCCAGCTCTTCGCCACGGCGCTCTCGCGGGCCGGGGAGGCCGGGCTGGGCGACCGGTTCATGGGGCCGCCCGGCGCGCAGGCGCGGTTCGTCGGTCACGGGGTCGGGCTGGAGCTCGACGAGCTCCCGGTCCTCGCCCCCGGGTTCGACGCCCCGCTCCGGGCTGGCCAGGTGGTGGCCATCGAGCCCAAGTTCGTCTTCCCGGGCCAGGGCGCGGTGGGGATCGAGAACACCTGGTCCGTGGGAGAGAGGGGTGGGGATCGGATCACCGAGCTCCCCGACGACCTCATCGTGGTCGCCTAGCGTCGGGTGAGCCGCACCACCACGAGCGTGGGCCACTGCTCGACCGATCCCGGAGGGGCCGAGGCGATCTTCGGGGCCAGCGGCGACTCCCTGAAGTTCGCCTCGCCGCGCAGGGCGCAGAACCGCGCCTCCCGGGGAAGGGTGCCCCAGAGCGCGTCGGTGTGCTGGCTGCGGGCGGTCCATCCCCAGACGGCCCGTCCGCTCCCACGCTCGTGCGCCACGAGCGCCGCGTGCCAGACCGCGGGCCAGACCGACCAGTACTCGCCGCTCACCACGTCGCAGCGGGCGTCCAGGACGTCGGGGGTGTGCCGGCCCGCCACCGCGTCCAGCCCTTTCCGCGCGGTCGCCAGCGAGGGGAACCCCGTCGCCACGATCGCGGAGAGGGGCACGGCCGCCGCCGCCGCGAGGATGGCGCCCCGGCGAAGGGTGCCGGTGGCTGCCAGGGCCGCGCCGAGCGGGGAGATCGCCGCCACGTGCAGGAGGAGGAGGGACGGGATGAGGTACCGGGCCGAGGAGAGGTTGAACTCGACCCAGGACGACGTTCCCACCACCGCGGCAGACGCGAGCGCGGCGCAGGCCAGGGCGATGGACCGGAGCGCGACGGCGCCGCGCAGCGGACGGTGCTCCATCCTGGAGAGGAGGAGGAAGCCGAGGAGGGCGCAGGCGGCGTCGATGGCGAGGGGCCAGGCGCCGCACGCCTGCCACGCGCTCCCCGCCAGGGCCCTCCAGGCGCGCGGCCAGTCCGCCATCGGCAGGAGCGCCCCATCCGTCGCGGAGACGCCCGCCGCGACGCGATACCAGGCGGCGGCCGCGAGCCCCGCCGCCAGGCCCAGGAGGAGCAACGCCAGGTCCATGCCTCGCCGCCGGATCGCCGCGCTCCTCCGCTCCCGGTCGATCCCCTCCACCACGGCGCGCGCCACCACCATGGCCCCCACCGACGATGCGGTGGTCACGTTCACCCAGGATCCGAGGAGCACGAGGGCGAGCGCCGCGACGAGCCCGGGAAAGCCCACGGGCCTGCCATCGATCAGGAGGAGCCCCGCGGTGGCGAGCGCGATGCCGAGGCCGTAGGGCTCGGTCCAGCAGAGGAAGCGGATGGCTTCCGGCGCCGAGAGGAGCATCGCCACGATGGCGAGCGCCGCGGTGAGGAAGGCGTCGCGCGCGGGGAGGAAGTACCGGCACACGGCCACCACGGCGCAGAGCCCCGCCGCGATCCCCAGGGCGCGCTGGAGGAGGAGGTTGGCGAGAGGGTCGCCCACGGGGACGGCGACCAGGGGCAGGAGCATGCCGAACCGATCCTGTCCCCAGTAGAAGGCGGTCCACCGCTGCAGCGACACGAGGATCGGGATGAACGTGTCCGCGTTCTCGAGGCGGCGCTCGATTCCCAGGTCGACGACGATCGCCGCCGCGGCGATGCCGACCAGCAGCGCCGCCCACGGCCTCCAGGTCATCCGGGAGGGATGCTATGGAATCGCGTCGGGCGTCAAGGCGCCGGCCGGCGGGCCCCCCGGCCGTGAAGAAGCGTGTACCGCCTACCGGCGCCGCCGGGGATGGTGGTACCAAGCGGAGGCATGAAGCAGGCCCAGAGGCGCCGGGTCGCACTGCTCCTGGCGATCGCCGCGGCGATCGTCGCCGGGCTTCTGCTCGCGACCCGTACTCCGGAGCGGGTCGCGACGGCGCCGACCTCCGAGGCGCACCAGCCCCGGTCCGAGAGCGGTGCGGGCCCGACGGCGGCGCGCCCCCCCGCGGACGGCGAGCCCGCGCCGTCCACCGCCCCCGACGCGCCGACCGGAGGATTCCTCGTCCAGGTCAGGGCCGCCGGTCGGCCGGTCCCCGGCGCCGAGGTCCGGCTCTACCGCAGGCCAGCCGTCGCCGGAGGCGACAGGTGGGAGCGGGCGGGATCGGGACTGGCGGATCCCGACGGGTCCCTCTTCCTCCCCGCGCCGGTGGGGGCTCATTTCGTCGCCGCCTCGGCCCCCGGTCACGCACGCGCGCTCCAGGAGGCCGTCCGCCCGGTGGGGGAGGAGCGGACCCTCGTCGTGCTCGAGCTGCCCGCGGCGGTGAGCCTGTCCGGGCGCACCGTCGAGCGGCAGGGGGCGAGCCCGGTTCCCTTCGCCACCGTCACCGTCGTGCCGGCCCGTCGAGGTCCGGCGCTCCGTCGTGCGGACCTCCCTTCCGACGAGCGCGCCACGGCCACCTCGGACGAGCGCGGCGAGTTCCGCATCACCGGCCTCTCCGCCGGCCGGGTCGAGGTGGAGGCGCGTGCGGTCGGTCACGCGACCGCGCGCGCCCTCGACGTGGCGGTCCCGCGCGCCGCCGAGCTCGTGCTCGAGCTGCCGGCCGCCGGGGTGATCGAGGGGGTGGTGACCCGGGACGGACGTCCGGTCCCGGGCGCGGCCGTGTCGATCCTGGCCGCCGGCGAGCCGGTGCTCGTGGAGTCGGGCCCCGCGGGGGGGGTTCGCCGCGGACGTCGAGCCCGGCCTGCACCGGGCCTTCGCCCGGCTCGGGGGCGCGACCGGCTCGGCGGGTCGGGTCATCGCGGTCGCCGCCGGCGCGACCGTGCGCGGGGTCGAGATCCGCCTCGGCCCCTCCGCCGCGATCGCCGGGCGGGTCCGGTCTGCGGCCGGCCCGGTCCGCGGCGCCTCCGTGGTGGCGGTGCTCCACGGGGACGTCGGGAATCCCGCCCGGGCCACCACCGGCGCCGACGGCGCCTGCGATCTCCGCGGGCTCATGCCTGGCGTCTACCGGGTGTCGACCTCGGCGCCGGGGTACCCGTCCGTCTCCGTTCCCGGGGTCACGCTGCGGGCGGGCGATCGGTTCGTCCTCGACGTGCTCCTCGTCCCCCCCTCGGTCATCGAGGGGACGGTCACCGACATGGACGGTCGTCCCGTCTCCGGCGCGCTCGTCGCCGCGGACGGGCAGGGGATGCGCGGCCCCGGCCTGGCCGGTGTCGCGGGGGCGATCGGCGCCTCGACCCTGGCGGCGCGCACCGGCGCCGACGGGCGCTACCGCATCGAGGGCGTGTCACCGGGGCCGGTCCGCGTGTCGGGGCGGAGGGACGCCGTCTCGCCGGCGGCCCTGAAGATGGTCACGGTCGAGGAGGGCGAGACCGTCACCGCCGACCTCTCGCTCGTCGAGGGCGGCGTCGTCGCCGGGACCGTGGTCGATCCGGCCGGCAACCCGGTCGCGGGAGCGATGGTCTGGACGTCGGGGGGCGGTGGTCCTCCCCGGCCCGGCGAGGCCCGGCAGGCGACCGCGGACGCGTCCGGAGCGTTCCTGCTCGCCCTTCCCCCCGGAACCTACTCCCTGAGCGCGGCCCGGCCGAGGAGCCGCTTCCGGTTCGCCGGACGCCCAGCGCCGCTCGCCACGGTGCAGCTCGTCACCGGACAGCGCGCCGAGGTGAGCCTGGTGCTTCCGGATGACCCGGCCCCCACCGTCGCCGGACGCGTGCTGGAGCCCGGGGCCGTGCCCTCGGCAGGCGCCGTCGTGTGGATCGGGGCCCCCGGCGCGGGGCTGCAGGCGACCCAGGCCGATCCGGAGGGGACGTTCAGCCTCTCGTCGCCGGGGACCACCCCGATCCAGGTCAACGCTCGCAGCGGCGGACGCACCGGCAGCGCCGAGGTGACGCCGCCGGCGGTCGACGTGATCGTCCAGCTCCAGCCTGCGGCGACCGTCCGGGGACGCCTGATCGGGGAGCCGCCGCCCGAGACCTTCTCCGTCTCGGCCAGCCAGCGCACCTCCCTGCCCGGCGGTGGCACGCCCGAGCAGCAGTTCGCGAACGCCGGCTTCGACCTCGAGGACGTCGCCCCGGGCCAGGTCTCGCTCCACGTGAAGACCGCGGATGGCCGGATGGGGGATGCGCAGGTCACGCTCGTGCCCGGGGAGTCGAAGGGCGTCGACATCGTCCTCTCCCCGGCCTGCACCCTGGTCGGGAGGCTCGTCGACGCCACGACCGGCAAGGCGGTGACCCGCGCGCGCATCCTCGTCGACGGGGTCGCCTCCCGGCGCTACGGCGTCGACCCGGCCGGCCGGTTCACGCGGATCACCTCGGAAGGCGAGCACCAGGTGAACGTGGCGGCGATCGGGTACGCGCCCAGGATACTTCCGATAAAGGCGCG
>JBAXVO010000235.1:0-5507 GCA_037129355.1 Deltaproteobacteria bacterium
CCCCCGCCCCTGCCGGAGGCGATCGAGGTCCAGGTCTCCGAGCCCCACGAGACCATCGTGGTCGTGCCGCCCGACGAGGAGGGACCGCGGGTCGTCGCGGGGCCCGAGGGGCCTGCGCCCGTGCTCGACGACGAGGCGCCCGGCGCCATCGAGTCCTACTCCGGCATCCCGCTCGAGGAGGAGCTCCCTCCGCGGGCGGACGAGCCCGCTCCCCCGATGGTGCTCGGCGACGACTCGCCCCTTCCCGTCGACGACGACGCCCGGCAGGTGGAGCCCGCCTTCCCCGGGGACGAGGCCGGCCCGCCGATGGACGTGGTCGTGGAGGAGATCGAGACCGACTCCCTGGAGGAGGTCGAACCACCCGAGCCGCCGCCCCTCCCTCCGGTGGCTCCGGCGGTTCTCGAACACCCCTGGGAGCCCCTCGACGCCGAGCTGGAGGAGGTGGAGTTCTACGAGCGGCAGGGGCTCCTCGAGGAGGCCCTGCTCGCCATCCAGGAGCTGGCGAGCTCCCATCCAGGCCACCCGGCCGTCGGATCGGTCCTGGCCCGCATCGAGCAGGTCGCCGCGCTCGAGTCGGACCCGTCCGCTCCGTCTCCGGCGATCCCGTCCGCCCGTCCCGCCCCCCAGGCCCCCGAGGCGCCGTCCGGCCTGCCCCCCGCCCCCCCGGGGGTCGAGGGCTACGCCTCCACCGGCACGACCGGCATCTTCGACCTGGGGGCCGAGCTCTCGGCCGAGCTCGGTCCCGAGCTCACCCCGACGCCCACCGGCGAGTTCCAGTACTCCGTCGCCGACGTCTTCGACCAGTTCAAGCGGGGTCTCGAGAAGACCGTCCGCCCGGACGACTCGGCAACCAAGTACGACCTGGGGATCGCCTTCCAGGAGATGGGCATGTTCGACGAGGCGCTCGAGCAGTTCCGGTCCGCCCTGGCGGGTGGCGACGGCCGCCGGGAGGTCGAGATCCTGAACATGATCGGCGTCTGCCTGGGGCTGAAGGGGCGCCCCGGCGAGGCGATCGAGGCCTACCGGCAGGCCCTGGCCTCCGCGTCCATCACCGCCGAGGCGGCCAAGGCCATCCACTTCGAGCTCGGTACCGCCCACGAAGCTCTGGGAGAGCCACAGCAGGCGCTCTGGTACTACCAGAGGGTCGCCCAGGGCGACCCGGCCTACCGCGGGGTGGCCGAGCGGGTCTCCGGTCTAGGCGGAGGCCGCGGCGTCGCCCCCGAGGCCGGCTCGGCGCCCGAGGCCCCGGTGCCGCCGCCCGCCAAGAAGGCGCGAAAGCGCTAGAGCGGAGTTGGCGCACGAGCCCCGGGAGGTGAGAATGCGCCCGTGAAGCGGCGCATCGCGCTCGGGTTCCTGGCCTTCCTCCTGCTCGCCATCGGCGGAGCCCTCTGGCTCGCGTCGACGCCGTGGGCGGGTCGCCAGCTCTGCGACCTGGCGTCCCGGAAGGTGCGCGAGGCGGCCGGCGTCGAGGTCGCCTTCGGCGCCTGCAGGGTCCGGCCGATACGCCTCACCGTCGACCTCGACGAGGTCCGGGTCGGCCCGCCGGAGCGCCCCATCTTCGCGGCCGACTCGGTCTCGGTCCGGGTGGCGCCCCTCCAGGCGCTCTCCAAGACCCTGGCCCTCGACGACGTGTCGGTCGTTCGACCCAGGGTGTATGTCGTCGTCCCGCCACCCCGGCCCGGCGAGAAGGCCGGTCCCTGTCCGCCGCCGCTCCTCCAGCAGTTCCACCTGCGCCGCCTGCAGGTCGAGGACGGGACGGCCACCATCGTGCTTCCCGGCGGGGAGGAGATCCTGGTCGGGCGCATCGACGTCCACACCCGGTCGGAGTGGATCCCCACCGACCTGGAGTCGCTCCTCACCGGCGCGCGCCGGAGCCGGGTGTCGGTGCAGCTCGGCCCGACCCTGGTCGAGGCCGGCGGACGGCAGACCCTCCTCGACCAGGGGTCCCTCGACGCCGACCTGGCCTTCGACCTCTCCCGGCTCTCCATCCGCGACTTCCGCGTCGAGGGGGAGGGGGTGACGGTCTCGGCCCACGGGACCGTGAGCAACCTCTGCAAGCCCAGGCTCGGCCTGGAGGTCGCCGCCCAGGCGCCGCTCCCCGCCATCTTCTCGCTGGCGCGGGTCAAGATGCCGTCCTCGGGCAGCGCCACGGTGAAGGTCCAGCTCTCCGGACCGGCCGCCTCGCCCGACGCCGCGGGGCAGCTGCAGCTCGCCGGCGCCCGGATCGGCCCGTACGAGCCGGGCGACGCGCGCGCCACCTTCCGGCTGCGCGGGGACGACCTCGAGGTCACCGCCGTGGAGGTCCCGTTCCCGAACGGGGCCGGCATCTCCGCGAAGGCCACCATCCGCCTGGCCGGCAACCCGTCGGTGGTCGCCGAGGCCGAGGTGAAGCAGGTGGAGTTCGCCGAGCTCCTCTCCCGGCTCGGGCTCACCGACGCCCGGGTGATGATGAAGCTGGACGGCCGGGTGAAGGTCGAGGGGCCGCTGTCGCCGCTCCGCCTGGCCGGGCAGGCCACCGTCGACGCCCACGACTTTCGCGTCATCGACCGCTCCTGGGTGAAGTGGAAGCCGGGGCTGGACACGGTCCTCGACCTCCCGCGCGGCCGCGCCGAGCTGCCGGTCGTCATCGACCTGCACGGCGTCACGGTCAACGAGGGGGGCAAGGCCATCGCCGGCGACGCCAGCCTGGGGGTGCGCGGGCGGATCTCCTTCGAGGACGTCGGTGGCTTCGACCTCCTCCTCGACGGCGGGGTCGACCTCACCGCGCTGCGCCACATCGCCAGCGTCCCCATGGCCGGCAAGGGGACCTTCAAGGGGCGCGCGGCGGCCGCTCCCTACGGTCCGCCCCGGGTGGAGGGGGCGCTCTCGGTCCGGGGTTTCCACTTCCTCCAGCTCGACCTGGGCGACGTGACGGCCACGGCCCTCGCCACCCCCGACCTGGTGCTGCGGATCCGGGATGGCGTGGGGCAGAAGGCCGAGAGCAGCTACACGGTGGAGACCACCGTCGACCTCGGGGCCACCCCCATCCGCATCCTGCCCTCCCGGGCCACCGCCCGCGGCCGGATGCGCGACCTCTTCGACGTCGTCATGCCCTGGCTGCCCACCGCGAAGCTCTTCCAGGATGCCATCGACGGCAGCGTGCAGCTCACCATGCCCTTCGAGGGAGACGTACCGAAGGTGAACATGGCGTTCCAGGGAACGCTCGGGAAGGGGCGCCTCTGGGGCCGGGAGTACGACTGGGGGCGCATCGGCGCCCACATCGTCGAGGGGGAGCGGGCCATCATCGACGAGGCCGAGCTCCACCGGGGCGAGGCGGTGGCGGAGGGGAAGGGGACCATCCACTTCGAGTCCCCGTCGCCCTGGAGCCTCCACGTCGAGTTCGCCGACCTGCCGCTCGACGGCCTCGATCTCCCCGGGGACGGGTGGGGCGGCACCGTCGACGGGGACGCCGAGTTCGGAGGAACCGTCGACAGCCCGGTGATCCGCTTCTCGGCGTCCGGCGAGGAGGTCCGGGCCATCGGCGTTCCCATCGGCATCGTCGACGTCGAGGGTGTCCTGCGCGGGCGGCAGCTCGAGATGAAGGCCGGGACCGCCGGGGTCACCTTCCGGTCCACGGCCACGCTCACCGGGGCGATGCCCTTCGAGGCCTCGGCCGAGATCGACGTGGAGGACCTGACCCGCTTCCTCCCCGGGGGACCGCCGGCCGGGCTGCGCGCGCAGGCCCATGGTCGGGCCTCGGCCCGGGGAACCCTGGAGGACATCCTCGAGTCGCAGGCCCGGCTCGAGCTCGACCGGGTCCGGCTGGGGTACGCCGACTTCCGCGTGGGCAACAAGGACCCGATGCTCCTCACGGTGTCCCGCCAGCGCATGGCGGTCGAGTCCTTCACGCTCCAGGGAACCAACACCGAGTTCTCGGCGACCGGGGCGAGGGAGCGCAACGGGAAGCTCGACTTCGCCGCCGCCGGAACCCTCGACCTGCGCCTGCTCGGCGGCCTGCTCCCGGCGATCGTGAAGACCCACGGGCGGCTCACCGTCGACGCCGCCATCACCGGGACGCTCGACTCCCCGCTCATCGTCGGCGGTGGGCGGATCGCCGACGCCGGCTTCCGGCTCCGCGAGCTTCCCATCGAGTTCGCCGGGATCACCGGGGAGCTCACCTTCTCCCAGAACCTGGTGCTCTTCGAGCGGCTGGCCTCCACCGTCAACGGCGCGCCCACCCAGCTCCGCGGCGACATGGCGCTCCAGCGCTTCGTCCCCAGCCAGATCCGCATCGAGGCCGACCTGGACCGGGTGCCGGTGGCCATCCCCTCCTGGCTCCCCACCATCCTCTCCGGGAAGCTCGAGGCCTTCGGCTCCCTCGACGCCATGACCCTGGCCGGGACGCTGCGGGTGGTGACGGCCCGCTACACCGAGCCCTTCGACCTGGACAAGCGGATCCTGCAGGTGGGCGGCTCCTCGGGCGGCCCCCCGCGCGCCTACGACCCCTCCGGCGAGTGGCTCCGCTTCGACATCCGGTTCCTGGTGGACGGAGATGCCCGCGTCGACAACGACCTGGTCCGCGGCCAGGCCCGGGGCGAGCTGCTGCTGACCGGGACGCTCGCCTCGATCGGGATCACCGGGAGCATGGCCTTCCTCCCCGGCGCCCGGGGCTTCTACCGCGGCAACGAGTTCGTCCTCTCCCGCGCCGTGGCCGACTTCACCGACCGCAACCGCGTGCGCATGGTGATCGACGTGACCGGGGAAGCGGCGCTGAAGGACTACCGGGTCTTCCTCCACGTCTTCGGGGACATGGACGACCTGAAGCTGCAGCTCACCAGCACCCCGGCCCTCTCGCAGCAGGACATCATCACGCTGCTCAGCCTCGGCTACACCAGCCGGGACGTCTCGCTGGGGTCCAACCTGGGCGTGGCCGCCGGCACCGCCGCCGCCCAGGCCCTCTTCGCGGTCTCCGGGCTCGATCAGCAACTGCGCCGCTTCGTCCCCCAGGGAGGCTTCCTCCAGGACGTCAACGTGCGGCTCACCAGCGCCTACTCCAAGACCAGCCTCACCGTGGAGCCGCGCCTGGAGTTCGAGACCAAGGCCATGGAGGGCAAGCTGCGGGTGCGCTACCAGGCCCCGCTCTCCAACCAGACCCGGGGCCAGAAGGCCCAGTTGGAGTATCGTCTCGGCGACCGTTCCAGCGTGCAGTTGCAGTGGGACAACGACAACACCGACGTCACCGGAGGAGACCTGGGCGCCGACTTCAAGCTCCGCTGGGAGTGGAACGATTGAGCACGCTGGCGGTCCTCGCGGCGCTGCTCCTGGGGGCGGCGCCGGCCTCGGCCGATCCCCTGGGGCCGCCACGCCCGGTGGTGACCTCGGTCGAGCTCCGCCTGCCGCCCGGCGAGGACCCCGCGCTGCTCCGGCCGCTGGTCGCCGTCCAGGCCGGGCAGCCGCTCTCCCCGGCCGTCACCCAGCGCACCGTCCGGGCCCTCTACCAGACCGGGAAGTTCGCCAACGTCGAGGTC
>JBAXVO010000236.1:0-5424 GCA_037129355.1 Deltaproteobacteria bacterium
CGGCCGCGTCCTCGACCGGCAACTCCTCGAGCATCTCGGCCTCGACGACCGCCGCCTCGGGCTCGGGTTCGGGTTCGGGCTCGCTCGGCACGAGGGACTCGATGGGCTCGAAGGGCTCGTCCTCGACCTGGGGCGGCGGCCAGTGCGGAATGGTTCCGCCGCCCGGCGGCGAGGGCAGCGGAATGGCGCCCGTCGGACTGGTGAAGACGACCGGGGGCGGCCGGGGCGGCGCGCGCTCCACCGGTGCGGGCTCCGGCTCGGCCTCCTCCGCCGGGGAGAAGAGCTCGTCGACGGGCGGTTCCGCGGAGTCCGGGGGCGCGGCGGTCGTCCGGCCCGGAAGCGGGACGGGATCGTCCGACTGGATGGAGGGAGCCGGCGGCAAGGGCGGCGCCATGCCCACCATCGTCCTTCCGGCGGCCGGCGGGGGCGGCGGCGCACCGGCCATCGTCACCCCCGGACCGGCCGCGGGGGGCTGGCCGGAGAGGGTGGTCCTGCCCGGCCCCGAGGCGCGGACCGAGAAGACCCGGCTGCACTGGGGGCAGCGCACACGCAGGCCGTCGGCGGGGATCTTCTCCGGATCGACGTCGTAACCGGACTGGCACTGCGGACAGGTGATGCGCATCGGCTTTGGCCCCCGGCCCCGCGCTCTGGCGCCAGGGCATCCTGCATGCTAGCTAGGAACGGGAATCGTACAGCCGCCCGTGAACCGAGCGCCACCAAACTGCGACGTGCTCGTCCTGGGCGCGGGGCTGGCCGGAATCTCGGCCGCGCTCTCCCTGGACGGTCGCTACCGGCTTCTCGAGCGCGAGACCCGACCGGGGGGCCTCTGCCGGACCGACGTCCGGGACGGATTCGCCTTCGACGCCACCGGCCACTGGCTCCACCTCCGTGACCCGGAGATGCGGGCCCTCGCCGAGGAGGTGCTCCCGGGTGGGTGGGTGTCGGTGGAACGGCGCGCCGCCATCTGGTCGCACGGCGTCTTCACCCGTTACCCGTACCAGGTGAACGGACACGGCCTCCCCCCGGGGGTGGTCGCCGAGAACCTGCTGGGGTTCGTCGCCGCGCAGCTCGGGGAGGAAGGGCGGGCGCTGCGCGAGCGGGAGCCGCGGAACTTCGCCGAGTACGTGCTCCGCCACCTCGGCGCGGGCTTCGCACGGAACTTCATGTTCCCCTACAACGAGAAGCTCTGGACCGTTCCCGCGACCGAGCTCTCCACCGAGTGGATGGGGCGCTTCGTGCCCCGCCCCACCCTCGAGCAGGTGGTCCGCGGCGCGCTGGGGCTGGAGGGGGACGGCGCCGGGTACAACGCCACCTTCCTCTATCCTCGCCAGGGCGGCATCGAGACCTTCGTGCGCGCGCTGGCGGCGCGCCTCCCGCGGGCGCCGGAGTGCGGCGTGCGCGCCCTCGCGATCGACCCCGTCCGCAAGGTGGCGCGCCTCTCCACCGGCGAGGAGGTGGGCTTCCGGGCGGTCATCGCCACCGCCCCGCTCCCCGAGATGGTGGAGCTCGTGGGTGGGGCGCCGCCCTCGGTCCGGGAAGCCGCGCGGTCGCTCCGCGCCGCGACGGTGACCTACGTGAACGTGGCCGCCCGGGACGTGGGCGCGCCGCCCTGGCACTGGGTCTACCTCCCGGAGACGCGGCTCCGCCCGTACCGCGTGGGCTCGGCGTCGGCCGCGGTGCCGTCGCTCGCGCCCCCCGGGTTCCGGAGCTTCTACGTCGAGCTCTCCGGGCGCGATCCGGTCCCGGCCCGCGAGGCCGAGGAGTCCGCGATCGATGCCCTCCTCGCGCTCGGGATGATCGGCTCCCGCGCCGACGTGCGGTTCGCCGAGGCGCGCACCATCCCCCACGCCTACGTCATCCACGACGCCGCCTACGGCCCGGCCCGGGATGCGGTCCGCTCCTGGCTGGCGGAGCGGGACGTGCTCGTGGCCGGTCGATCGGGAAGCTGGGAGTACTCCTCCATGGAGGACGCGCTGCTCGGCGGACGGCAGGCGGCACGCCGCCTGAGGTGATAACAAGGGGGGCGACCATGACGGCCGTGGCCCCCGACCTGAGCATCGTCATCCCCGTTTACAACGAGGAGCGCATCGTCGCCTCGGCGTGCCGGGAGCTCATGGCGGCGCTCGACGAGCGGGGGCTGGACTACGAGCTCGTCCTCACCGAGAACGGCTCCCGCGACCGCACCGTGGCCATCCTCGAGGAGCTGGCGCGGGCCCATCCCCGCCTGCGCCACCTCCACTCCCCCGAGCCCAACTACGGGCTCGCGCTGCGCCGCGGGATCCTCGAGGCGCGCGGGCGCTGGGTGGTGGCCGACGAGATCGACCTCTGCGACCCGGGCTTCTACGACCGGGCCCTGCCCCTGCTCGAGGGGGGTGAGGCCGACATGGTGGTGGGGTCGAAGCGGGCCCCCGGTTCGGTCGACGGCCGCCCGGTCTTCCGGCGCGTCGCCACCTGGGTCCACAACACGGTCCTCCGGGTCCTGCTCGGCTTCAGCGGCACCGACACCCACGGCGTGAAGGCCTTCTCCCGCGAGCGGATCGCGCCGGTGGCCTCCCGGTGCGTGGTCGACCGGGACGTCTTCGCGAGCGAGCTGGTGCTGCGGGCCGGCCTGGAGGGCAAGCGGGTGGTGGAGATCCCCATCGAGCTCCACGAGAAGCGGGCCCCCTCGATCGGCCTGTTGCGACGGGTGCCCAACGTGCTCCGCCAGGTGCTCCGCCTGTTCTGGGTGCTCCGGGTGAGCGCGCCCGTGCGCCCCGACCCGAGCGGACCGACCTCGGCGAAGTCCCCCCCGGCGTGATAGATCGAGCCGATGGCGGGCATCGGCGAGGAGATCCAGGATCGGCTGCGGCGCTGGACGCTGGAGCTCGGCGGCCCCGGCACCCGGGAGCGGCTGGAGAAGCTCACCCCGCCCCGCAACGAGTACGGCGTCGACCCCTACGGCTTCGACGTCGACTTCATGCAGGCCGCCGCCGCCCCGGTGCTCTGGCTCTACCGGAAGTACTTCCGGGTGAAGGCCTTCGGCCTCGAGAACGTGCCCAGCGAGGGGCCGGCGCTCATCGTCGGCAACCACTCCGGCCAGCTCCCCTTCGACGCCGCCATGGTCGAGGCCGCCTGCCTCGTCGACAAGGACCCGCCGCGCGCCGTCCGGGCCCTCGTCGACAAGTGGGTGCCCACCCTCCCCTTCGTCTCCACGCTCTTCGCACGCTGCGGGCAGGTCGTGGGCACGCCGGAGAACTGCCGGCGGCTCCTCTCGGCCGGCGAGGTGCTGCTCGTCTTCCCCGAGGGGACGCGAGGGCTCAACAAGCCCTTCTCCCAGCGCTACCAGCTCCAGGGGTTCGGGCTCGGCTTCATGAGGCTCGCCCTCGAGAACGACGTCCCCATCATCCCGGTGGGCGTGGTGGGCGCCGAGGAGCAGGCCCCGGCCATCCTCGACATCCAGCCGCTGGCCCGGATGCTCGCGTTCCCGCACTTCCCCATCACCCTCACCGGCCTGCCGCTCCCCATGCCCGTGCGCTACCGGCTCTGGTTCGGCGAGCCCATGCGCTTCACCGGCCGCTCGGACGACGAGGACGCGGTGCTCGAGTCCAAGGTCGCCCGGGTGCGCGACGCGGTGGCGGGGCTCCTGGCTCACGGCATCGCCGAGCGGGAGCACGTGTTCTGGTGAGCCCCGTCCCCGCGAGCGTGGCCATCACCGGCATCGCCGGGAATTTGGGGCGGAAGCTCGCCCGGATCCTCCACGGCGAGACCCGCGTGGTCGGCTTCGACCGGCGCCCGCTGCGCGACCGGCCCAAGGACGTGGAGCACCACCAGCTCGACATCCGCAAGGCCCGGGTGGAGGACGTCTTCCGGCGCGGCGGGATCCAGGCCATCGCCCACCTCGGCCTGAAGCACGACCCGCGCGACGACGCCGCCGAGGCCCACGACTTCAACGTGGCCGGGACGCAGAAGCTCTTCGACATCGCCGCCCGCCACGGCGTGAAGAAGGTCGTGCTCCTCTCCAGCGCCAACGTCTACGGACCGGCCCCCGGCAACCCCAACTTCCTGCCCGAGGAGACGCCGCTGCTCGGCGCCGCCCGGCTGCCCGGCTACCGCGACCTCATCGAGGTCGACATGTACGCGCAGTCGTTCATGTGGCAGCACCCGGAGATCGAGACCGTCATCCTCCGGCCGGTGAACATCGTCGGCCCCACGGTGCGCAACGCTCCCTCCAACTACCTGCGCCTGGAGCGCCCCATCTCGGTGCTCGGCTTCGACCCGATGATCCAGGTGATCCACGAGGAGGACGTGTGCCGCGCCATCGCGCTGGCGCTGCGCCCGGGCGTGCGGGGGGTCTACAACGTCACCGGCCCGGGCGAGGTACCGCTCTCGGCGGCGATGCGCGAGCTGGGGCGCGAGCCGGTCCCCCTCCCCCATTTCCTGGTCCGGTCCATCGTGAAGCGGCTCTTCGATGCCCGCCTCTCCACCTATCCTCCCGGCGAGGTGGACTACATCCAGTACCTCTGCGCGGTGGACGGTTCCCGCTTCGTCCGGGACACCGGGTGGACCCCCCGGTACTCGATCCGCGACACCCTGCGGAGCGTGCTGAACACTCGTTGACGGCCCGTGAGGGGCGCGCGGGCAACGCTTGCCCCGGCCGGGTGTTATCCTGGGGAGACCGCCGGCGCCGGGAGGTGCCCATGCCGCTCCATCCGAAGATCATGGTCGCCGTGGCGCTCGCCTGCGCGGCCTGCGCGTCGACCCCGTCGGGCCAGCTCCTCGCCATGCGGCCGCCGGAGCTCGGGTCCGATCCCCCCGCCGACTTCACGCGGCAGGGGGAGATCCAGTTCACCCCCTTCGGAACCGCCGGGTCGAGCGCCGCCTGGAACGCACGCAGCGTGCGCGGACCGGCCGTGAACCTCACGCTCACCGACCAGGGGCTCTGGGGCGGCACCATCCAGGACCGGGCCGTCCTCCTCCACGCCCGCAACGGGCGCATCACGGGAGAGGGCGTGGACATCTGGGTGGTGCGGAACGGCCCCGCCGTCCGGGTCCAGGGGCTCTGGTTCGGGCGGATGGTGGGGATCGACTGGACCCCGACCACGATCTCGGCCTCCCCCCTCACCGGCGTCTGCGCGATCGAGCTGTCGCTCGCGCCGGACGGACTGTGGCGCGGGTTCGGCGGGTGCGGGGGGCGGCTCGACTACACCTGGATGAGCCTGAAGGGCGTGGCCGCCGACCCGTCCGGCGAGATGCCCCAGTGGCTCTTCGCCTTCCTGGGCGCGCTGCCGGCGCCCCAGGTCTCCACCTTCCGCCCGGGCGCGACGGCGGGCGTGGCGGGTGGAGGCGGCGCCGGCATCGGCTACTTCCTCCCAGCGCAGTTCCCAGGCCCCGCCCCGTGGAACGCGCCACCCATGCCCTGCTCCATCTACGACCAGCGGCTCTGCG
>JBAXVO010000237.1:0-5407 GCA_037129355.1 Deltaproteobacteria bacterium
CTACACGTTGAACCGGAAATGCATCACATCCCCGTCCTTCACCCGGTACTCCTTGCCCTCGATGCGGAGCAGCCCCTTCTCCTTCACGGCCGCCTCGGTCTTGAGCTGCACCAGGTCCTCCCACCACTGCACGTCGGCCTTGATGAAGCCGCGCTCGAAGTCGGTGTGGATGGTGCCGGCCGCCTGGGGCGCGGACATGCCGTCGTGGATGGTCCAGGCCCGGCACTCGTCGACCCCCACGGTGAAGAAGGTGGAGAGCCCGAGCAGCTCGTAGCCGGCGCGGACGAGCCGGTTCAGCCCCGGCTGCTCGAGCCCCAGGCTGTGGAGGAAGTCGAGCCGCTCCTCCTCGGGCAGCTCGGAGAGCTCGGCCTCCACCTTTCCGCTGATGACGACGCAGCGGGCGCCCTCCTCGACGGCGAGTGCCTTCACCATGGCCACCGTCGGGTCGTCGGCGCGGGTCAGCTGCTCCTCGTCGACGTTGGCGATGTAGAGCACCGGCTTCCCGGTGAGCAGGAACAGGTCGGCGAGGATGACGAGCGCCTCGGGCGCGAGCTTCTGCAGCCGCACCGGGGTGCCCTTCTCGAGCCCCTCCTTCACCTGGTCGAGCACCGCGATCTCGGCCTTGGCGACCTCGCCGGGCTTCCCCGGCGCCTTGGCCTCCTTGGCCTTCCGCTCGCGCCGTCGCTCGATCTGCTCCAGGTCCTTCAGCATCAGCTCGGTCTCGACCACGTCGCGGTCGCTCCGCGGGTCGACCTTGCCGACCACGTGGACCACGTCCGGGTCGGCGAAGCAGCGCAGCACGTGGGCGACCGCGTCCACCTGCCGGATGTGGGAGAGGAACTGGTTGCCGAGCCCCTCCCCCTTCGACGCCCCGGCCACCAGCCCCGCGATGTCCACGAACTCGAGGGTGGTGGGGACGGTCTTCATGGGGTGGAAGAGGGCGGCGAGCTTCACCAGCCGCTCGTCCGGAACCGGCACGACGCCGACGTTCGGGTCGATGGTGCAGAACGGGTAGTTGGCCGCCTGGGCCTGCGCCTGCCCGAGAAGTGCGTTGAAGAGGGTCGACTTGCCGACGTTCGGCAGGCCGACGATTCCGATGGCGAGGCCCATGGCTTCCGATCCGTTCCGTTGGAAAAAGCGAAGCTCCGGCGGACTGACGTCCGCCGGAGCCGCGCGAGGACTGCCGTCCGAGGGGTCTTAGGCCCGCCCGGTGGGGAGATCCTTGATGTACTCGTCGACGAGCTGGCGCTGGGCCTTCTCGTCGAGGCTCGACTTCACGATGCGGCTGGCGGCGGCGACGGCCAGGTCGGCCACCTCCGCGCGCAGCTGCGCGACCGCCAGTCGCCGCTCCTCGCCGATGGCCTTGCGGGCCGTGGCCACGAGGTCGTCGGCCTCCTTGCGGGCCTGGGCGGTGAGCTGGGTGCGGAAGTTCTCCATCTCCTGCTGGTTCCGCTTGGCGAGCTCGGCCGCGTCGCGCTGCGCCTTGATGAGCGCCTCCTTCTGCTGCGCGAGCATCTTCTCCGCCTCCTCGCGCTCCTTGCGAGCCGAGTCGATGGCGTCGCGGATGGTCGTCTCCCGCTCCGCCAGCATCCGGGTGATGGGTCCGAAGGCGAACTTCCAGAGCACGCCGATGAGGACGAGGAAGGTGATCGCCGTCCACAGCGACAGGCCGGGATTGAGATCCATGATCCCGGCGGCGAGCACGGGGGAAGCGATTGCGTTCATCGGACTTCTCCGGGGCGCGGGCAGCGCCCGGTTACTTGATGGCGAGGAGCAGGCAGACCACGACGGCGAACAGCGTGGCGCCTTCGATGAGGGCGGCGGCGATGATCATCGAGGTGCGGATGTCGCCGGTGGCGGTGGGCTGCCGGGCGGTGCCGTCCATGGCGGCGGCGGCGAGGCGGCCGATGCCGATGCCTGCGCCGATGACGGCCATGCCGGCCCCGAGGCCGGCAGCGAGGTAACCGAGGGAGAACTGGTTCATGGTTTCGTTCCGTTCCGTTCGTCTTGGGGCGGGTTCAGACGGGCCGCCCTGGGCCCCGTGGCGCGTGCTGCGCTCGACTACCCGTGACCGGGAACCTTCCCGGCCGCGTGGGAAACAGGATCGGCCTCGCCGTGACCGGCGTGACCGTGATCGTCGTCGTGGTGCTCGTCGTGGCCGTGGTGGACCAGGCCGGCGCCGATGAAGAGGGCCGAGAGCATGGTGAAGATGTAGGCCTGCACGAAGGCCACGAAGAGCTCGAGCATGAAGATGCCGAGCGCCAGGGCCACGGAAACCGGAAACACCCAGAACGACACCGCGAAGATGAGGCCGAGCAGCGCCAGGATGACGAAGTGGCCGGCCACCATGTTCGCGAAGAGACGGATGGTGAGGGCGAAGGGCTTGGTGAAGAGGCCGAGGAACTCGACCGGGATCATGATGGGCCACAGCCACCAGAGCGCCTTGGGCACGCCGCCGGTCATGTGGGCCATGTAGCCGCCGATGCCCATCGACTTGATGGCGGCGTACTGGGTGATGAAGAACGTGAAGAGCGCCAGCACCACCGTGACGGAGATGTTGGCGGTGGCCGTGGCCATGAAGGGCACGAGCCCGAGCAGGTTCATGGTCAGGACGAAGAAGAAGGCCGCGCACAGGTAGGGCACGAACCGGTCGGCGTCCTTCTTGCCGATGTTGGCGATGGCGATGCCGCGCACGAACTCCACGAGCAGCTCGACGAAGTTGTAGAGGCCGCGCGGGACCAGGCTGCGCTTGCTGGCCGCCACGACGAGCAGCACGGTGAGGAGGAACGCCGAGAGGAGCATCATGACCACGTGCTTCGACGGGGTCATGTCGATGGTGGTCTTGCCGACCTGGAACTTCCACCCGCCGTGGGTGGCCTTCACGAGGTCGATCTCGCAGTTCCACTTGAAGCCGCCCTCGCAGAAGCCGGGCAGCTCCATCACGGAACCGTTGGCCACGTGGTGCATCATGGTCTCGGGCAGGGTCGCCTGGTGCCCGCCGCCGTGACCGCCGGCCGCCTCGCCGTGGGCCACCGGGGCCGCGACGTGGGCGTCGGACGAGGGGTGCTCGTGGGCGTGCGTGTCGGCAGCCGCCGGTGCGGGGGCGGCCGGCGCGTGCGGATCGGCTGCGGGGGCGTGCTGGCCGAGGGCCAGGCCGAGGACGAGGGCGACGGATGCGAGCGTCATGCGGGCTTTCCCATGCGGCGGCCAAGGGCGCTGACGTAGCTCCCCTCGATCGCGGTGAAGGCGAAGTACGGGACGAAGAAGGCGACCACGAAGGCGATGACGCTTCCGCCGGTGCGGGCCACGGCGGCGACGCCGGCCCCGACGAGGAGCAGGCGGGCGAGGAAGGTGATCCCGAAGACCACGAGCGCGCTCTGCAGCGGGCGGTGGGCCCCCCCGGCGAAGTGGCCAAAGGCGTAGAGCGAGGCGAGCGCCGTGCCGCTCGCGATGGCCGCTCCGATGAGCGCCGGGCGTCGCGCGGCGTCTCCGGCGAGGAGCGCGAGCCCCATGGCCAGGGCGGCGACGAAGGCGGCGGCGAGGAGATGGCTCTTCACGGTTTCTGGGGCCCCAGGACCTGTCGAAAGAAGCTGATGAACCCGCCCACCATCCCGAGGACCGACCCTCCGATGAGGAACCAGGGCTTCTGGGTCCCCACCTTCCCGTCGATCCACCACCCGACCGCCGCGAAGACGCCGACCGATGCGACCAGCGTCGTCGAGGCCGCGATGTACGGACCTGCCTTCTGGTACGCCAAGGCCAGGTTCGAGAGACCCTCTTCGTCCTCCCCGCGACGCTCTCGATCGTCCGGGGCCATCGGGTTTCCTCTCGTCCTTCCCGCCGGATTCTCCTGTGAATACCGGGAGGAAGGGCGGAACCGTATAGCAGTCCCGCCCTCCCCCGTCAATGCTCGAACCCCGGCCTGGGCCGGAGCGGCGGGGCTACCCCGCGACCGCCTCGGCGAAGGCCTTCAGGGCGGCGGCGATGGTCGCGTCGACGTCCTCGTCGGTGTGGGAGACCGACAGGAAGGCGGCCTCGAACTGCGACGGGGGAAGGTAGATGCCGTTCTCGAGCATCGACTTGAAATACTTGGCGAATTTCTTGGTGTCGGCCTTGCGGGCGCTGGCGGCGTCGAAGACCGGCTCGGACGTGAAGAAGACCGTGATCATCGAACCGACCCGGTTCACCTGGACGGTCGCCCCCGCCGACCGGGCCGCCTCGACCAGCCCCGCCTCGAGCCTCCTGCCGAGCTGCTCGAGCCGCTCGTACTGGGCCTTCCCCAGCTGGCGCAGGGTGGCGAGCCCGGCCGCCATGGCGAGCGGGTTCCCGGAGAGGGTCCCGGCCTGGTAGACGGGCCCCGCCGGCGCGATGCGGTCCATGACGTCGGGGCGCCCGCCGAAGGCGCCCACCGGCAGCCCACCCCCGATGACCTTCCCGAAGGTGACGAGGTCCGGCCGGATCCCGTAGACCTCGCAGGCCCCGCCGGGTGCGAGCCGGAAGCCGGTCATCACCTCGTCGATGATGAGCAGCGTGCCGTGCTTGCGGCAGGCGTCGAGGAGCCCCTGGAGGTATCCCGCCTTCGGGACGAGGACCCCCATGTTCCCGACCACCGGCTCGACGATGACCGCGGCGAGGGTGGCGCCGCGGGCGGCGAGCAGCTTCTCGACGGCGGGGAGGTCGTTGTACGGCAGGGTCAGCGTGTGGCGGGCCACGTCGGCGGGCACCCCCGGCGAGTCGGGGAGGCCGAGCGTCTCGACGCCCGAGCCGGCCTTCACGAGCAGCGGATCGCCGGCGCCGTGGTAGCAGCCGTCGAACTTGAGGATGTCGTCACGTCCGGTGAAGCCACGGGCCAGCCGGATGGCGGCCGTGGTGGCCTCGGTGCCCGAGGAGACGAAGCGCATCTTCTCGATCCAGGGGGCCCGCTCCCGGACCATCTCGGCGAGCTGGATCTCCTTGGGCGACGGGGCGCCGAAGCTGGAGCCGTTCTTGAGCTGTTCGTCGACGTCGCGGATCACCTCGACGTTGGCGTGCCCCAGGATGGCCGGGCCCCAGCTGCCCACGTAGTCGACGAACACGTTCCCGTCGACGTCGAAGATCTTGGCCCCCCTGGCCCGGGCGATGAAGAGCGGCGTCATGCCCACGCTGCGGAAGGCCCGGACCGGGCTGTTGACGCCGCCCGGGAAGAGGGTGAGCGCCTTCTGGAAGAGCTTCTGCGACAGGTCGGTCTTCACGGGGTCTCCTTGGTCCGGCTGCGAACGTTGTGATCGAGCGCCGCCTCCCGGTCGCCCGGGGTGACGGTCCTGGCGGCCTCGCGCCGCTCCCGGACCATGTCGATGCTGGTCCGGAGCGCCTCGGGGTTGGGGTGGCCGGGCATGGCCTGCGTGTAGAGCTCGATGGCCTTGTCGAG
>JBAXVO010000238.1:0-5402 GCA_037129355.1 Deltaproteobacteria bacterium
CACGGACTCGGGAAGTCCTTCGGCGAGCGCAAGGTGCTCGAGGGGGTCGACTTCATCCTGCAGCGCGGGGAGCGGGTGGGGATCGTGGGCCCGAACGGGGCCGGGAAGACGACGTTCCTCCGGCTCCTGCTCGGCGAGCTTCCGCCCGACGCCGGAAAGGTGGTGACGGGGGCGCGGACCCGGGTGGCCTACCACGACCAGCAGCGGGCCGCCCTCGACCCGGAGCAGACGGTCTACGAGGCGGCCGGCGGTGGCGCCCCGGGCAAGGCGGGGGAGGACTTCGTCACCATCGGAGACCGCCGGGTGGGGCTCCGCGACTACCTCGACGACCTGCTCTTCCCGCCGGTCATGCAGCGGATGAAGGTGGGGGCGCTCTCCGGCGGGGAGCGGAACCGGCTCCTCCTCGCCCGGCTCTTCCTGGAGGGAGCGAACGTGCTCGTCCTCGACGAGCCCACCAACGACCTCGACCTCGTCACGCTCAACGTGCTCGAGCGGCTGCTCCTCGACTTCGGGGGGGCCGTGCTGCTCGTCACCCACGACCGCTACTTCCTCGACAAGGTGGCGACCTCCATCCTGGCCTTCGAGGGGGACGGGAAGGCGATCCGCTACCCGGGCAACTACGAGATGTACCGGAGGCTCAGAGCCCCCTCGCCGCAGGCGCCAGCCGCGGCGAGGGAGATCCCGCGCCCGGTCGAGCGAAGTCGTCCAGCTCGGAAGCTCAGCTTCAACGAACAGCGCGAACTCGCGGGCATCGAGCAGGCCATCCTCGTCGCTGAATCCCGCAAGTCCACCGCCGAGGCCGCCCTGTCCGATCCGGCCACCTACCAGAAGGGCGGTGACACCGTTCCGGCCCTGCGTGCCGAGATGGAGAACGCGGCAGCCGAGGCCGAGCGGCTCTACGCACGCTGGCAGGAGCTGGAGCGGATCGGGGCGCCCGGCGTCCGGGAGGGGGACTGAGGCACGCCCCGGTCGGGGTGGGTCCGATCCCGTCCAACCGGTTGGACGATCGCAGGCGCCGCAGGAGGCGGCGCCGGGAGGGGCTCCCGGTGACGACCGTCCTCGTCGTTACGGCAGGCCCCCTCAGCCTCGAGTCGCCCGCTGGATGAGCTCGATCCGGTAGCCGTCCGGGTCCTCGACGAAGGCGA
Source organism: Deltaproteobacteria bacterium (assembly GCA_037129355.1). Taxonomy (GTDB): domain Bacteria; phylum Myxococcota; class Myxococcia; order Myxococcales; family Anaeromyxobacteraceae; genus CAIOAK01. The sequence continues at coordinate 1,146 of JBAXVO010000238.1, forward strand.
TCACCGTGGTGCCGTGCTTCATCGGCCCCGCCGGCCGGACCACCTTGCCGCCGCGACGCTCGATCTCCGCGCACGCGGCGTACGCATCCGGCACCTCGAGGGCCACGTGCCCGAAGGCGTTCCCCAGGTCGTAGCGGGCGGTGTCCCAGTTCCAGGTGAGCTCGATGGCCGCCGCCTCCGACTCGGGGGCGTAGCCCACGAAGGCCAGGGTGAAGCGTCCGTCCGGGTACTCGTGCCGGCGGAGCAGCTTCATCCCCAGGACCTCGGTGTAGAAGCGGATGGAGCGATCCAGGTCGCCCACGCGGATCATGGTGTGGAGGATGCGCATCGCCTCACTCGTACATCTTGCGGGTGTGCTTCCCCATGAAGCGGATCGCCGCGGATCGGGAGAGGAGCCGCTGCATGACGAAGTTCACCGTCCGGTTGAGCCGCCCGGCGATCACCACGGGCTGCCGCCCCAGCGCGGCCAGCGCCTCCTCCGCGACGGGACCCGACTCCATGAGGGGAACCTTCTTCCGGGGGCGGGACGCCTCGTAGCTCGGTGTGCGGGTGGCGCCGGCACGGCAGGCCAGCACGTCGACCCCGGCGGGCCGGAGCTCGTCCCAGAGCCCCTCGGCGAGGACGATCTCGAAGGCCTTGGTGGCGGCGTAGGAGGCCACCATCGGCGTCCCCTGTCCGCCGGCGAGCGAGGTCATGAGCACGATTCCCCCGCGCCCCCGGGCCGCCATCTTCCTGCCGAAGTGGTGGGCCATCGCGAGAGGCGCCCGGCAGTTCACGTCGATGACCTGGTAGAGGTCCTCGAGCTTCCGGTCGAGGAACGGCCCCAGCGCCGAGAAGGCGGCGTTGTGGACGATGAGCCCCACCTCGTCCTCGCCCGCGAGCGTGTCGAGCACGGCGAGCAGGTCGGGGCGGGCCACGTCGGCGGTGGCGGTGCGGACCTGGATGCCGTGGGCGGCCCGGAGCTCGGTGGCGAGCGCGTCGAGCGGCCCGGGGCGCCGCGCCACGAGGAGGAGGTGCAGCCCGCGAGCGGCAAGGGAACGGGCGAAGGACTCTCCGATCCCCTCGGAGGCCCCGGTGATGAGCGCCCAGGGTCCGTACCGGTCGCGGAAGGGGTCGCTCACTTGAACGAGAAATTGAAGATCGGGAAGACCGGCAGCATGCCGCCCTTCTGGATGATGTTGATGAGGCCGATCTGGATGCCTTCCATGGTGACCGTGTTGTTCACCAGTCCGAGCTGGACCCCCTTCACGTGCTTCGCCTGGTTGTAGATCCCCATCTGGAGGCCGTTGACGGCGCCGTCGGTCAGGGAGACGGCCCAGTTGGCCTGCCAGCCGTGGACGTCGCCCTTCACCACGCTCACGAGACCCCACTGCACGCCGGTGAGGTCGCCGCGGACCATGTTGACGAGGCCGACGTCGAAGCCGTTCACGAAGGAGTTGTCGCCGTAGATCAGGCTCAACCGGAAGCCGCTGATGCCCTCGGCCACGGGGACGATCTGGACGGGGGGGAAGACGCCGAGCGAGATGGGCTTGCCCTGCGACTCGGCGCGGGCGGAGGCCGGCGCGAGCACCAGGACGGAGAGGATGGAAAGGCAGAGGGCGAGGCGACGCATGAGACCTCCACGAGAAAAGGTTTTCATCCCAGGGCTTCCTGGAGAGCCCGTCTTAAGGCGGCCGGGTCGGCCTTGCCCTGCGTTTCGCGCATCACCGCCCCGAGGAGGAAGCCGATGAGCTTCTTCTCACCGGCCCGGTAGCGGGCCACCTCGGCCGCCTGGGCGGCGAGGACCCGGGCCACGGCGGCGTCGACGGCACCGCGGTCCTCGATCCGCTCGAGGCCGAGCTCGGCGAGCCGGGCGGCGGGATCGCCCGGGCGCGCGAGGAGGCTCGCGAGCAGGGTCTTCGCCGCGGCCCCGGTGGTGCGCCCCGACTCGGCGAGCGCGACGAACCGTCCGAAGTCGGCCGCCTGGATCCGGAGCGAGGCGAGCGGGGTCTCGCCGGCGAGGCCGAGCAGCTCGTTCAGGAGCCAGCGGGCCACCTGTCCGGGCGCCGCGCCAGCCGCCACGGCCCCCTCGAACCACGCCGTCGTGGCGGGGTCCGAGGCCAGGAGATCGGCCTGCTCGGGCGAGACGCCGGGCAGCGCGGCCAGGCGTGCGTGGAGCGAGGCGAGCGCCGGATCGCCCGCGTGCGCCTCGGCGCGGACGTCGGTCCGCGCCTTGCGGGGAGGGGCGGCGTCGGGGGCGCGCGGGGCGTTCCGGGCCGGGGCGGAGGAACGGGCGGGCCCGGCGGCGCGGGCGCCCCAGGTGTCCTTGAGCGTCATCGTCCGGTTGAAGGCGGGAGCGCCGGGCCGGGAGTCGACCGGGTCGGCGAAGAAGTAGCCCACCCGGAGGAACTGCCAGTGGGTTCCCGGGGCGGCGTCGCGGAGCGCTGGCTCCACCCGGGCCCCGGGGGCGGTCGAGAGGGAGCCCGGGTTCAGGACGTCGAGGAAGTTCCCGGCCGCGTCGGGCAGTTCCGCCGTGAAGAGCCGGTCGTAGAGCCGCACCGGCACCGGGATCGAGCGGGTGGCGTGGACCCAGTGGATCGTTCCGGTCCCCCGCCGGGCTCCTCCGGAGGCCGAGGCCGGGTCGTGGCTGCAGCGGATCTCCACCACCTCGCCGCCGGGCCCGCGGACGACCTCCTCGCAGCGGACCACGACGGAGCCGGCGAGCCGGACCTCGCGCCCCGGGGCCAGCCGCTTCCAGTCGGGCGGCGGGTCGGCCGAGAAGTCCTCCCGCTCGACGAGCAGGTCCCTCCCGAAGGGGACCTTCCGCCGTCCCCCGCGATCCGGCTCGGCCGGCCACCAGGGGAGGTCGAGCTCCTCGTCCGGCCCGGTCCGGTCGACGAGGGTGAGCCGCACCGGATCGAGCACGCCGAGCGCACGGGGGGAGCGCTTCTCGAGGTCCCCCCGGATGCAGAACTCGAACTTGCCGATGTCGACCACGCTGTTGTTCTTGGCCACGCCGATGAGGTCGGCGAAGTCCCGGAGCGCGTCGGGCGTGACCCCCCGCCGGCGCATCCCGGCGATGGTGGGCATCCGGGGGTCGTCCCACCCCGAGACCCGCCCCTCGTTCACGATCTGGAGGAGCTTGCGCTTCGACATCACCGTGTAGCCCAGGGCGAGGCGCGCGAACTCGTACTGCCGGGGGCGAGGATCCCAGGGGCCGGTGTGGTCGAGGACCCAGTCGTACAGTTCCCTGTTCGACTCGAACTCCAGCGTGCAGATGGAGTGGGTCACCCCCTCGATGGCGTCCTCGAGCGGGTGGGCGAAGTCGTACATGGGGTAGATGCACCAGGCGTCGCCGGTGCGGTGGTGGTGGGCGTGCCGGATCCGGTAGAGGAGCGGGTCCCGCATGAGCACGTTGGGGTGCGCCATGTCGATGCGGGCGCGGAGCACGGCGGAGCCGTCCGGGAGCTCGCCCGACCGCATGCGGCGGAGGAGGTCGAGGTTCTCCTCGGGCGTCCGGTTCCGGAACGGGCTCGCCACCCCGGGCCGCTCGAAGCTTCCCCGCTGCTCCCGGATGGCCTCCTGGGGCTGGCTGTCGACGTAGGCCTTGCCGTCCCGGACGAGCCGCTCGGCGCAGGCGTACATCTTCTCGAAGTAGTCGGAGGCGAAGTGGAGGTGCTCGCCCCAGTCCCCCCCCAGCCAGCGCACGTCGTTCTCGATCGACTCGACGTACTCGGTGTCCTCGGTGGTGGGGTTGGTGTCGTCGAAGCGCAGGTGGGCACGCCCGCCGTACCGGGCGGCGAGGCCGAAGTTGAGCAGGATCGACTTGGCGTGGCCGACGTGGAGGAAGCCGTTCGGCTCCGGGGGGAAGCGGGTGACGACCGGGCCGCGCACGCGCCCCGCTGCCAGGTCCGCGTCGACGATGTCGGTGAGGAAATTGCCCGGGCGGGCCGATTCAGCCATCCCGGGCGTGTACCGCAGCCCCGGACGGCTCGCAACTGCGCGGAAGGAGGGTATCCTTCGGGTCGATGGAGGTCTTCCTCGACGGGTCGAGCCCCCTTCACTGGCTCGTGGTGGCGGTCCTGGCCGTCTCGGGGGCCCTGACCGCCTGGCTGGGCCTCCGCGACGGTTTCGTCCGCCGCCGGGTCCGGACCAACTCCGGGCCGCTCACCGGCTGGCGGGCGGTGGCGGCAGGTGCGCTATACGCCGCCTTCGGGCTCGCCGGGGTCGTGGGGGCGGTCCTGTTCGTCCTCGCCGCCCGGTAGCCGGTCCCGCCAC
>JBAXVO010000239.1:0-5395 GCA_037129355.1 Deltaproteobacteria bacterium
CGCCGGTGCACCGCCCGCGCAGTACCGCGGAGCTGCGGTCGCGGACGTTCCAGGCGGGGGAACGGTGAACGTGGCCATTCCGCTGCAGCCCCTGGCCCCGTCCGGCGGGACATCGAACGCGGCGCCCGTCGTCGACACCCTCACCATAGACGCGGTCTCGGTGCCCGTCGCGGCGACCGTCGCGCTGTCGGCGGCGGCCCACGATCCGGACGCAGGCGACGTCCTCTCCTACCTCTGGACCGTGCCCCCGGCGTGCGGGTCCTTCGCCGATTCCGGCCGGGCGGACACGGCGCGCCCCGCCACGCTCTGGCAGGCACCCGCCGGCCCCGCCACCTGCCGTCTGACCGTCCGTGTGAGCGACGGGCGCGGGGCCTCGGTCTCGGTCTACGCCGACGTCGTGGTCGGCCCGTAGGTCGACGGCGGATCAGCGGGATGCGGCCAGGCGTCGCTTCACCGCGGCCGCGAGGCCACCCGAGCCCACCACCACCTCGCCGTTCACCACGAAGGTCGGGGTCCCCGTGACGCCCGCGTCCCCGGCAGCCGCGAGGTCCTCCTGGACCCGGGCCCGCGTCCGCGGCGACTGCATCGCCTCCTGGAAGCGCTTCAGGTCGAGCCCGAGCTCGCGGGCGTAGGCGAGATAGGTCGCCTCGGACAGCCCGGCCTGGTTCGCGAAGAGCTTGTCGTGCATCTCCCAGAACCTGCCCTGCTCCCGGGCCGCCTCGGCTGCGAGCGCCGCCGGCATGGCGTTCGGGTGGAAGGAGAGGGGGAGGTGCTTCCAGACCACGCGCACGTTCTTGTTCCCCTCGAGCTCCTTCACCGCCGGGACGGCGCGCGCGCAGTACGGGCACTGGAAGTCGGAGAACTCGATCACCGTCACGGGCGCCTTCCTGCCGCCGCGGATGGGATCGTCTGCTCGGACCGTGATGGCCCCGGCGCCCCGGGCGGCGGCCTCGGCGAGGCGGGCGCCGGCCTTGACGTTGTCGGAGCAGAGCTGGGCGTAGAGGTCGGCGGGCTTCACGCCCCGTGAGAGAAGCGCGTCGGCCTTCCCGATCTCCTCGGTGACCACCGCCTGGAAGGCCTCGACGGGCTGGGCACCGACCACCTTGCGGCAGTTGAGGAAGAGGGTGGGCGTTCCCTGGGCGCCGACGCTGCCTGCCAGCATCTGGTCGGCAGCGATCCGCGCGAGCACCGCCTGGCTGGCCGCGTCGGACTGGAAGCGGGCGAGGTCGAGGCCCAGTTCGCGCGCAGCCTGCGCGTAGAGGGTGTCCGAGAGGCTCGCCTGGTTCGCGAAGAGCCGGTCGTGCATCTCCCAGAACTTGCCCTGGAGGCGGGCGGCCTCGGCGGCGCGGGCCGCCGGCACCGCGTTCGGGTGCATCGAGAGGGGCTGGTGCTTCCAGACCACCCGGACGGCGCCAGGATTGGCCTCGAGGAGCCGCGCCATCGCCGGCTCCACCTTGGAGCAGAACGGGCACTGGAAGTCGGAGAAGACGACGACCGTGACCTTGGCGCCGGCGGTTCCCCGCACCGGATCGTCGGTCCGCAGCGGAACGTTGGCCGTGTCGCCGGGAAGACGGGCGGCGGCCGGAGCCGCGGGGGCAGCCGGCACCGCGGGAGCGGCCGCGATGGGGGCGGGGGCCGGGGCCCGGACAGGACGCGGCGAGGCGATCACGCGATCGCCGACGACGCCGAGGACGACGCCGAGGACGAGCGTCGCGATGGGGAGGAAGGGTCTCATGGTGCGTTCTCCGGTGGAGGGGTCAGCGACGCTTCGGATCGGTCGGCCTGGGTGCGTCGAACCCGGGGCCCTTCTCGCGCAACTGCATGCCGCGCTGGTAGAGGACGTGAAGGAGGTACTCGTAGCGCTCCATGCCGAGCGCCTTGCGGTCCGACTCGAGCAGCGCGCTGGCGGCCTCGGGCAGCCCGAAGTAGTTGCGCACGCCGTCCAGGATCCGGAGGACGTGCCCGGTGAGGTCCCGCTCGCCCCGGGTCGCCTCCGCCTTCAGGAACCCGACCAGGCCCCTCGGCATGCGGAACGTCTGCATGACCTTGTCGCTTCCCTGCGGCGCGGGACCCGCCTGCGGATCGTCCTGGACCTTCGTCAGCGGTTGCATGCTTCCCCTTCCGGGCGAACGGAGACGACCGATGTGAGACGGCGGATGATGCCCGGACAGGCGGCCTCCGATTGCGACGAACACCCGCAATTTCGGTCTCGATTGCGTGGCAACCCGGCCGATCGCCTGCCGCGGGAGCGCTCCGTTGACCCCTTGGGGCCAGGGAGGGCGGTCGTCGATGCCCCGTGTCTCGCCCGCGTATGACGCGTGACTGACGGTGAAGCGGGCAGTCGTATGGTCGATCGGTCACGCCAGACTGTCGCCGTCCGGATCACGCGACCGATCCCATCGGGATCCCTGGCGATCGTGGCGCCGTCCCCGGGAGCGCTCCGGACGCGCACTCCCGACGCACGCAGTTCACCGACATGTCGCCTCTCGCCCTACAGCCGGAGACGTACGGTGCCTCCGCCCCAGGGGTGTTCACGCAGAGTCATATGGGGCGGGCAGGAACCCATCGTCGTCCAGGAGGCATCATGCGGAAGCACGGAAGAAAACTCGTCACCGCTGCGGTGTTGATCGCCGCAACGGCAATTCCCGGGGCAGGGCACGCCCAGGTCCCCGCCAATCCCAACTACTACATCAAGGGCTCCGACACCCTCTTCGACATCATGACCGCGTCGATCAACGCGGCGAAGGCGAAGAACGTCCTCCCGACCACCAGTCCGACGCTCATCTACGACGGCACCGGCTCCGGCAACGCCGAGAACGAGATGAAGTCGACCTCCGGCACGGCGGCCGGGCGCCTCGGGGTCCAGAGCATCGGCCCGATGTCCCGCAACTTCCGCCCTGCCACCGTCACCCAGTTCCCGTCGTGGCAGCCCGGGCTCCAGAACATCGTCGCGCTCGATGCGGCCGTGGTCATGAGCTTCAACGGCACGCAGAAGTGCAAGAACTACTCCCTCCCGCTGCTCTCCACGGACGGGACCAAGGCGGCCCCGAACACCGCGACGCTGCCCGTCGCCTTCGGGACGACCGGCTCCGGCTACGACCAGATCCTGGAGATCATCCTCTCCGGCATCGACGGGACGGGAAGCACCGCCGCCTGCGCCGATCCCCGGCGCGTCCAGGCCATCGCCGACCTGGCGGCCTGTCAGGGCGTCTCCGCCATCAACCACTTCTACCGCCGCGACGACAACTCGGGCACGACGGACACGTTCAAGGACAAGATCATGCGGGGCGGCGCGGGCGGCCGGTTCTGCAACGGCGCAGCCCTCGGCTCCCTGGGCGGCAACAAGGCCCACCCCAACCTCAACAACCAGGACCTCGACCCGATCCGGCGCCCCTGCGACGTCTCCAGCGCCACCCGCTCCCAGGTGACCTGCACCGACGTCACCACCGGCGCCCTCTGCAATTCGAGCGCCGCGACCTGCACGCAGGGCTTCATCACCGCCCTCTCCGAGAATGACGGGACCATCAGCGACATCACCGTCACCATCGGCGCCCGCGTCGCTGCCGACTCGACGGGCGCCACCATGGGCTTCGCCGGCAGGGAAGGCGCCAAGGTCAACCCCAACGCCAACGCCGCCTTCGTCAACACGAACCCGCCCACGAACGACCTCGTCCGGCTCGACTCCTACATGCTGGCGCGCCGGCTCTTCCTCCAGCGCGGCCCGGCAAATCCCACGCTCGACGCGGGTGTGGACTTCAACGCCACGAACACCGCCCCGCCCCCGGCCGCCGGCCCTCCGGCGGGCTGCCTGACCACTCCGCCCACCGTCACCGGCGCGGCCTGCGGCAACCAGCGCGTCAACAACACCGCGGTCCTGACCGCGGGCCTCACCTGCCCGGACGGCTCGGCCAACCTCTGCGCCGGTGGCGGGACGACCCAGCGCGGGCTCGAGGACACGCTCTTCAACTACATGACCGACCCGGGCGGAAGCGCCAGCCCGGACGGCGCCCCCGGGCGCTGCAACACCGACCCGATCGTCGTTCAGTACGGCTTCATCCCGTGCCTCGACAGCTGTCTCGACACCCCCACCGGTTCCGCCAACCTCTGCTCCAAGTCGCCGTACACGAATCCCGCCTCCCCGCCGTCCGCCTGCTTCCCGGCCGGCTTCCAGACGGCCACGGGCGTGGTCTCGTGGTCCGCCAGCGCCACCCCGGCCCCGCTCTGGGCCGCCGTCACGACCGGCGCCACCGGCACCTGCTGCACCACCGGCGTCGCCGCGGTGGGCGGGGCGTGCCCGGCCGGCAACACCAGCCGTGGGGCCAACTTCGCCTGCTCGACGCCCGGCACCCAGGCCGAGTGCGCCACCGGCCTGGCGTGCACGAACCTCGCCCCGGGCCTCGACGTCGGCCAGTAGCGCTCGCATCCCTCCCAGTCCACCTCACCCACTCACACCAGCACGGAACGGAGTAACCACATGTTGAGCAAGGTCAGCAGGAGCCTCGCGCTCATCACGGCGATGTCGATGGTCGCCATGGCGAGCACGGGTTGCAGCAGCGCCGCGAAGCCCGACACGAGCGGGTCGGCGAAGATCGCCGTCGCCATCCCGACCGCGTCCCTCTCGGCCACCACCATCAACAAGGCCACCCTCACCGTCGGGCCCGGCACCGGGACCCCGACGTTCGCGAACATCGTCACCGACCTCACCAGCCAGGACCCGGCCGGCAAGCTCTCCTGGACCGGTTTCATCCAGGGAATCCCCGCCGGCACCGGCCGCACCTTCCACATCGACGCCTTCGACTCCGCCGGCGCCGTCGTCTTCGCGGGCGACGCGACGGCCACCATCACGGTCGGCGCCACCGCCAACGTCTACATGGTCCTGCAGGAGAAGAACCCTGCCGGCGGGCCCACCAACGGCCTCCCGGTGGTCGACAGCCTCACCTCGTCGGCCGCGCTCGTGACGGTGGGCCTCCCCGGCCCGAGCCCCACGGTGAATCTCGCCGTGACGGCGCACGACCCCGACGCCGCTGCCACGCTGACCTACGCCTGGACGGCGAGCTGCGGCGCCCTCACCGGCGCCACCACCACCACCCCGGTGTGGACGGCCCCGCCGGCTCCGGCTCCCGCCTCGGGCGGCTGCCAGATCAACGTCACCGTCACCGACAACAAGCAGGGCTCGGTCACCGCCTCCCTCGCCATCGTCGTCCAGAACCCGGTCAACGGCGCCGCCCAGGTGAACGCCTACCCGAACAGCTGGCCGATGATCTCCGGCATCGTCGCCGCCGAGACCTTCACCAAGGACGCCACGGGCAAGATCGTCGCCATCGACGTGGACCTGACCGCCAACGCGTCCGATCCCGACGGCGATGACCTCGTCTTCGTCTGGTCCTCCCCCGAC